>JAEWAC010000094.1 GCA_023391895.1 Bacteroidota bacterium | reverse complement strand
GTTAAAGAAAGAGGGCGAGGGGTATTTAGCCGTACCGCTATTGAAAAAGATACCATTATCGAAATCGCTCCCGTGATTGTGCTGAATGCCGAAGACCGCAGGCACATTGACCAAACCCTTTTGCACGACTATATTTTTGAATGGGGGCCTGCGCAAAAACAATGCTGCATGGCTTTGGGCTACGTACCGCTGTACAACCACTCTTACAACTCCAACTGCGAGTATGAAATGAATTTTCGCAAAGAAATCATCACCATCCGCACCGTACGCGAAATTAAGCCCGGCGAAGAGCTGTTCATTAATTACAATGGGGACTGGGATGATGAAAAACCGGTTTGGTTTGATGTCAAATAACGAACCATCTTAGGAGTTTAAAGTTTAAGGTCTAAGGTTTAAAGTTCTCGAGTTCACCAGTTCACCAGTTCTCGAGTTAGAGAGCAGATTGCACAGATTGTAAATGGATTTCACAGAGGTGAAGAGATTATGAGGGTATGAAGAAGGTGGACTAAATGATGGGTTGAGCGGTTGTATGGGTTTTTGAAAGAGTTTAGGTAATTACTTCTTAGCTGAAAACTGTTTCAAAAGCCCATGGGTTCATTCTACAGTTCAATCAACTTCCATTGCCGGGTCTCCCTCTCTTTCAGGAGAGGGATCAAGGGTGAGGTAAAACGTTCAAAAGCCTATTCATCACTACAAAAGTAGAAAACAACAGTTAAGGCTTGGCCTTCCTCTCCAACAAGGAGGGGCCACTATGGGCTTTTAAAAGAATTGCTGCATCTTAACTAATTAACTTTTCAACTATTCAACCCGTCAACCTTCTCCTCCCTACTTCAACAAACCCTTGATTTCATTCAGCTTCAGTAAAGCTTCTACGGGTGTCAGGCGGTCGATGTCAATGCCCTCCAGCATCTTGCGGATGTCATCAAAGGTTTGGCTGTGTGCATCAAAAATGCTGAGCTGCATTTGTGGCGTGCTTAAGCTTTTTACGTTTTGCGCCAAATCGCTGCCTACGTGCTTGGCTTCCAGTTGCTTTAAAATGTCATTGGCCCGCTTGATCAGTTCTGGAGGCATGCCCGCCATTTTGGCTACGTGGATACCAAAGCTGTGGGTGCTGCCGCCGGGTGCCAGCTTGCGCAAAAAGATGATCTTATTGCCGATTTCTTTGTTGGTAATATGGTAGTTTTTAACACGCGGCAGCTTTTCTTCCAGCTCGTTCAGCTCATGGTAGTGGGTGGCAAAAAACGTTTTGGGCTGTTGCGGTGCCTGGTGCAGGTATTCGGCTATGCTCCACGCAATGGAAATACCATCGTAGGTAGACGTACCCCTGCCGATTTCGTCCAGCAGGATCAAACAATTGGGGCTGATGTTGTTAATGATGGAAGAAGTTTCATTCATCTCCACCATAAACGTAGACTCACCGGCACTGAGGTTATCGGAGGCACCCACACGGGTAAATATCTTATCCGTAAGCGGAATAGAAGCTTCTGCAGCCGGCACAAAAGATCCCATATGGGCCATGAGGGTAATGAGGGCTGTTTGCCGCAGCAGGGCCGACTTACCACTCATGTTGGGACCGGTTAAAATAATGATCTGCTGGTCTGTTTTGTTCAGCACCACATCATTGGTAACGTATTGCTCAGAAGGCGGCAGCTTTTGCTCAATCACCGGGTGGCGGCCTTCTTTAATCATGAGGTCATCGCCCTGGTGCAGTTGCGGCTTTTTGTAATTGTGCTGCATGGCGTTTTGGGCAAAGCAGCACAATACATCCAGCATGGCCGCAACCTGTGCGTTAGTTTGAATGCAGGAAATAAAGTCGTGCAACTCGTTCAACAACTCATCAAACAATTGCAGTTCGATCTGCAGCATTTTTTCTTCCGCCCCGGTGATCTTTTCTTCATACTCTTTCAACTCGGCGGTGATGTAACGTTCGGCATTGGCCAAGGTTTGCTTGCGCATCCACTCCGGCGGCACCTTGGCTTTGTGCACATTGGTCACTTCCAGGTAGTAGCCAAACACATTATTGAAGCCAATCTTTAAAGAAGAAATGCCGGTGCGTTCGGCTTCCCGTTGCTGCAGTTGCAGCAGGTATTCTTTGCCGTGGTGCACAATATGCCTTAAATTATCTAATTCCTCATGTATGTTTTTATTGATAAACGAGCCTTTGATGGCCAAAGCCGGCGGATTATCAATAATAGAAGCAATGATCTTTTCGGTAATGTACTGGCACGGATTGATAGACTCGGCCAGTCGTTTTAAGTATTTGTTATTGCTGCCAACACCTAACTCCTTTATCACCTCTAATTGCTTGAGCGCCCGGGACAGTTGCAGCAGTTCCCGCGGGTTGATTTTTTTCAAAGGAATTTTGGATACCAGCCGCTCCACATCGCCACACTGCCGCAGGGCCTGTAATAATTGGGTGCGCAGGTCGGTTTGTAAGATCAGGTGCTCCACGGCTTCCAGCCGCTCATTGATGCGGCTTACATCTTTTAAAGGAAAGACGATCCAGCGCTTCAGCAGGCGACCGCCCATGGGCGTGCAGGTGTTATCTAAAACCTTCAACAGCGTATCACCGTTTTCCACGTTGCTGTACAGCAGCTCCAGGTTGCGGATGGTAAACCGGTCCATCCACAGGTAATCCTCTTGTTCAATGCGCTGAATGGACGTTATGTGCTGCAGGTTGGGGTGTTCTGTTTCTTTTAAATAATGCAGTACCGCGCCGGCCGCAATCAAGCCTTTGGTAACAGCGTCAAAGCCAAACCCTTTTAAAGAGTGGGTGTCAAACTGCTTCAGCAAAAGATCCTGCGCATATTGGGTATCAAAGATCCATTCGTCCAGTGTATAGGTATAGTACTTGCTGCCAAACTCTTCTTTAAAGCGGCGCTGGAGGTGTCGCTGAAAAATCACTTCCGCCGGCTTAAAGCCCATCAGCAATTTGTCGGCATATTCCTTATCGCCTTCGGCGGTAAAAAACTCACCGGTGGAAATATCCAAAAACGCTAATCCGTAAGCTGCGTCGGTCAAATAAACCGCGGCCAGAAAGTTGTTGCTATTAAAATCCAGCAATTTGTCATTGGTGGCCGTGCCGGGGGTGACCATTTCGGTCACGCCGCGTTTGACAATGCCTTTGACAGTTTTGGGGTCTTCCAGCTGGTCGCAAATGGCCACGCGGTAACCCGCCTTTACCAACTTGTGCAGGTAAGTGTCCATGGCGTGGTGGGGAAAGCCCGCCAGCTCGGACGAAGAGGCCGACCCGTTATTGCGCTTGGTAAGGGTAATGCCCAAAACCTGCGACGCAATAATGGCATCCTGCCCGAACGTTTCGTAAAAATCACCTACACGAAACAGCAAAACAGCATCGGGGTATTTGGCTTTGATGGCCTTGTGCTGCTGCATCAGGGGTGTTTCCGCTGTTTTTTCTTTACTCATAACCTATGGGCAAAAATAAAGTTTCCAATTGCAAGGGGCTCCGGTTTTATCCACATTGTATTACCCATTAGCTTTGCGCCATGCGAAAATTGTCGATGGCCGAACTGAACCGCAAGTCGGTGGAGGAGTTTAAACTGTCTGATAAAATGCCGGTCGTGGTGGTACTGGAGAACATCCGCAGCGCCTACAACGTGGGCAGCGTGTTCCGTACCGCAGATGCTTTTTTGCTGGAAGGCATCTATATCTGCGGCTATACCGCTTATCCACCCCATAAGGAAATTAAAAAAACGGCCCTGGGTGCCGATGAAAGCGTGCACTGGAAACATTTTAAAAACATCAATGACGCTATTGCAGCGCTGAGAGCCGAAGGCTACAACATCTTTGCAGTCGAGCAGGCCGTGGACAGCTACAAACTCAACGAGTTTACCACCACCGAAAAACTGGCCGTCATTTTTGGTAATGAAGTCACCGGCGTGGAGCAAAGTACCATTGAGCAATGCGACGGCTGTATCGAAATTCCGCAGTTGGGTATGAAGCATTCGCTAAATGTATCGGTGGCGGCCGGTGTGGTGCTGTGGGAACTGGTAAAGCCAAGAATACCCTTGTTTGTAGAAAAAGAACCGGGTTAGTATGTGTGCATATGGGTTTTTGAAAGACTTTGATGAATTTCTGTGCATACAGGTTTCTGAATAGTTAACGTTTTCAAAAGTCCATGTGGAACTTTAAGGCAGAACTGTGTTAATTCCTGCTATGGCCCTGTGGATTGACTTAAATTTGTAAATCTTTTTAAATACCCATGTCTACTATAAAAAACTACTTGAGCCTTGTCAAGTTTTCGCATACCATCTTTGCGATGCCATTTGCATTGATCGGATTTTTTCTCGGAATAGACGAGTATGGTTTTATAGATTCTTATTATGGAAATTCGAAGTATGAATATTTTGATTTTTATCCGAACAGTTCTGTTCCTCCTTACTTGAACTCATTACAATGGGCTGGTGTAAGTTTTCTCTTGGTTATCCTTTGCATGGTGTTTGCCCGCAGTGCCGCCATGGCGTTTAACCGCTACCTGGATCGGGATATTGATGCGCTCAATCCGCGTACGGCCATTCGCGAAGTTCCTAGGGGTATCATTACGCCTAAAAATGCCCTGACCTTTACCATTGTCAATTGCATTTTGTTTATTGTTTGTACCTATTTTATCAACACCCTCTGCTTTTTCCTGTCGCCGGTGGCCCTGGCGGTAGTGCTGGGTTATAGCTATACCAAGCGGTTTACGCCTTTGTGCCATCTGATCCTGGGTGTTGGCCTTTCTTTAGCGCCCATTGGCGCTTACCTGGCAGTTATTGGACAATTTCACTGGCTGCCCATCCTGTTTTCGTTGGCCGTAATATTTTGGGTCAGCGGTTTTGATATTATTTATTCCCTGCAGGACGAGGAATTTGATAAATCGCAGCAACTGTATTCCATGCCGGCCTGGCTGGGCAAAGCCAAGGCCCTGGGCGTATCGGAACTGCTGCACCTGCTGAGCGCCGCCTGTGTGGTGGCCGCCGGCAAGCTGGGTGGCTTTGGCTGGCTGTATTGGCTGGGCGTACTGGTGTTTATCGGCATGCTGGTGTACCAGCACTCCATTGTAAAACCCAATGACCTGCGCCGCGTCAACCTGGCGTTTATGACCGCCAACGGCATTGCCAGCGTGGTTTTTGCCGTATTTGTGATTGCCGATCTGTTTATTAATTAAAAATTTAAAATGTAAAATGTAAAAAGAGATAAGCCTGCAGTAAGCATATTTTTACATTTTAAATTTTTCATTTTACATTTCTTCATGGGTAGAATTCTTTCCATAGACTACGGCGGTAAGCGAACCGGGCTGGCCGTTACCGATCCGCTCAAGATCATCGCCACGGCCCTCGGCACCGTGGAGACTCCTAAACTAATGGGGTTTTTAAAAGATTATTTTTCTAAAGAAGCCGTGGAACTGGTCATTATCGGCATGCCCCTCAATTGGGACGATACGGCCACCCATGCCACGCCCCTGGTTCAAAAGTTCATAAAAGAGTTTAATAAAGTTTTTCCGGCCATACCCATCAAAACGGTGGATGAGCGCTATACCTCCAAAATGGCCTCGCAGGCCATGCTGGAGATGGGCCTTAAAAAAAAGCAGCGGCAAAACAAGGCCATGGTCGACCAGATTGCGGCCACGATTATGCTGCAGGAGTACATGCAGCGCCATTTTTAAGATTTATATGGGGTTTTGAAAAGCCTGGCCCAAAGTTCTGTTGTACTTTTGCGGCCAACTAAAAGCTTTGTAGTTCGATGATTTTACCGATTGTAGCATACGGTCATCCGGTTTTAAGAAAGGTGGCAAACCCTGTGGATGAAAATTATCCCGATCTGCCCAAATTGATTGAGGATATGTGGGAAACCATGTACGCCTCCAACGGGGTGGGACTGGCCGCTCCGCAAATCAACCGCGACATCCGCCTGTTTGTCATGGACAGCGCCCAGATTTTTGCCAACCGCGACGATAACGACGAGGATGAAGACAACTACCCCGATGCACCCGGTATCAAGCAGGTATTCATCAACCCGCAGGTTACTGAACTGCACGGCGAGGACTGGCCTTATAATGAAGGTTGCCTGAGCATTCCCAAGATCCGCGAAGACATTTACCGGGCCGAAGAAGTAACCATCGAGTACCAGGATGAGCATTTTAAAAAGCACGTTAAAACCTTCAATGGCATTACCGCCCGCATTATCCTGCACGAGTACGACCACATTGAAGGCAAGTTGTTCATCGACTACCTGTCGCCGCTGAAAAGAAAGCTGCTGAAGCGCAAACTGGATGATATTTCCAAAGGCAACGTGCGGGTAGATTACCGGATGCTGTTCCCTAAAAAATGAGGCCCTTTTTAATAATTATCTTGCTCTTGTGTGGCGGCTACAACAGCTTTGCGCAGGAAGACACCTCTGATGTGGAAGCGGTGCGCCGCATGGTCAGCTTATCGGAAGTGGTGGTGCGCTCTGACCTGAACGTGCCCCGCTTTTTGCAACGCATCAAAAGCGATACAACCTTTTACAAAGCCTTCCGCAATTTAAGAGTGCTGGGATTTACGGCGCTCAACGACATCCGCATGTTGGATAAAAAAGGTAGAACCGCCGCCACCCTGCAAAGCAAAACCCGGCAAAATAGAGCCAACGGCTGCCGCACCATGGAGGTGCTGGAAGAAAAAACCACCGGTGACATTTACAAAAAAGGCGACTTCAACTACTATACGGCGGAACTGTATGCCAGCCTGTTTTTTACCAATGGAAAAGTATGCGGCGAAACCAATGTGGTAAAAGATGTGGAGTTGAGCCTGCGCAACAAAAAGGGCCTGCAAAAGCACAAGGAACAACTGAAAATGCTGTTCTTTAACCCGGGTAAGAAAATTCCGGGCATTCCGTTTATCGGTGACAAGCTGGACATTTTTGACGAACGCCTGGCCCGTTATTATGATTTTAACATCGACATCGTAGACCTGAACGGGCAGGATTGTTATTTATTCACCATCCAGCGTAAAGAAGATTTATCGGGTGCGGAAAAAAACAACATTGTTTTTGATAACATCACAACCTGGTTCAACACCAAAACCATGGAGATTGTGGCCCGCAACTACGACCTGAGCTACAATGCCGGCGTGTACGACTTTGATGTGCACATGGAAGTGATCATGACCCGCTTTGGCGATTACCTGGTGCCGCATACCCTGCGCTACAACGGCAACTGGGACGTGGCGCTGAAGAAAAGAGAACGGGGCGTGTTTACGGCCACGTTGTTCGACTTTAACAGCGGATTAAAGGATTGATGGGATTATCAGGAGTAATTTTTACAACTGGAATTTCATTTTGATTAAACCCGTAGCATATAAGTATATGGGATTTTAAAAGAGTTTTCTAACTAAGAGAATAATAAAAAAGCCGGCTTTGCTGAACCAGCTTTTTTATTGAAAAGATATTATTTCAAAAGATCCTGCTAATCTTATTAATCCTTTAATCCGCGGTTGATGTAGCTCCTCCATTTTCCAATTACCTGTTGCATATCCTCCGGCAGTTCGGTATCAAAATGCATTTCCTGGCCCGTAGTGGGATGCGTAAAGCCTAAGGTTTTGGCGTGCAGGGCCTGGCGGGGGCAAAGGGCAAAGCAGTTGTCCACAAACTGCTTGTATTTGCTGTAGACCGTACCTTTTACAATTTTATCACCGCCATAAAAATCATCGTTGAACAGGGGGTGGCCAATGTATTTCATGTGCACGCGGATCTGGTGCGTACGGCCGGTTTCCAGCACACACTCCACCAGGGTTACATAATTAAAACGTTCCAAAACCGTATAGTGGGTAATGGCGTCTTTGCCGTGATCGCCTTCGGGATAGGCTTCAAACAGTTTGCGGTAGCGCAGGTTGCGGCCTACGTGTGCCCGGATGGTGCCCCGGTCCTGTTCCACATCGCCCCAAACCAGAGCCCGGTATTGCCGCTTAACCGTATGATCGTAAAACTGCCGGGCCAGGTGGCGCATGGCAATGTCGGTTTTGGCCAGCACCAGCAGGCCGCTGGTGTTTTTGTCAATGCGGTGCACCAGGCCAAAACGGGGCAGGGTTTCTTCTGTAATGGTGGGGATTTGCTGCTGCAGGTAATAAGCCACACCATTGAGCAAGGTGCCCGAATAATTGCCGCTGCCAGGGTGCACCACCATACCCGCCGGTTTGTTGATCACCATCAAGTCGGCGTCTTCGTATACAATATGGAGGTCCAGTTTTTCCGGCACCACGTCGGTACCTTCCGGCGACAGGTCGGAGTAGATGATGATGTTGTCAAACGCTTTTACCTTATAGTTGGGCCGCACTTCTTTTTCGTTCACCAGCACCAGGCCGGCGTTAATGGCCTGCTGCAGCTTGTTGCGGGTGGCGCCTTCTATGCGGTTCATCAAAAATTTGTCAATGCGCAGGGGCTCCTGTCCTTTATCGGCCGTAAAGGTAAAACGCTGGTACAGTTCATCACTGGTTTCCGCCTGCTCTATGTTGCTGTTTTCTAACTGATCTTCGGTAGACATATAATTGTGCAAAAATAAAGCGGACAATGCATGTAAATTTGCGCTGTATGAAGGAAAAAGAAGCGGTCCTGTTTCAGGACCTGGGTGTAATGGACTATAAAACCGCCTGGGACTATCAGGATCAGCTAATGCAGCAGAACCTGAGGATCAAAGCAGAAGGGCAGACCCCGGAGCCTGGCGCCGAGGATAAAACGCTGTCCACGCAGCACTATCTGCTGTTGGTGGAGCATCCGCCGGTCTATACGCTGGGTAAAAGCGGTAAAATAGAGCATGTACTGATCAATGAAGCGCAGCGGGCCGAAAAAGGCATCCAGTTTTTTCATACCAACCGCGGCGGCGACATTACTTTTCACGGGCCGCAGCAAATTGTAGGATATCCCATCCTGGACCTGGAAAAATTTTATACCGATATTGGCCGCTACCTGCGCGAGCTGGAAGAAGTGATTATTTTAACCCTGGCTGATTACGGCATAGTCGCCGGCCGCTCCGCCGGCGAAACCGGTGTGTGGATTGATGCCGACGTAAAAGGGCAGGAGCGGAAGATCTGCGCCATGGGCGTACGCTGCAGCCGATGGATCACCATGCACGGTTTTGCCTTCAACATCAATACCGACCTGGATTACTTCAACTACATTATCCCCTGCGGCATCCAAAACAAAAAAGTCACTTCACTGCAACAGGAGCTGGGCCGGACGGTAAGTATGGAAGAAGTAAAAGAAAAACTGAAAGCCAACTTTGAAAAAGTTTTTCAGGTGACGTTGAAAGAAAAAACTCCGGCGCTTTCTTGAAAATATTCAAAAACCCATAAGGGTACGTTGAAGGGTTATTTGGTTGAGCATGGGATTTTGAAAAAAGCTGAAGGCTAAAAGCTAAAGGCAAAATGAAGAATTAAGAATGTAAAATGAAAAATGAGAAAAGCAGGACAGCCAGCCTGTTTCAGCGCCTTATCCCGCGTTAACTTCAGACATTTATTGCTTTGAGAAAAGACTAGCGGGATACCGCGCCTGCAGTAGTTTACTTTAGCATGCAAACAGACTCAACTCTTTTAAAACCCCATACCAGTAAAGACAAGTTAAATAATCTAATGAACTTAATGCAGGATACACTCAGGAGTGAGGGTTGCTGTGCGCGGGCGGAGCCATCGGGTTGGCCTTGAACTTTTTGCTTACTTTTTCGGGGAGAAAAAGTAAGAAGGGCTGACTAAGGAAGGAAATAACTATTGTCATGTGGGCTTTTAAAGAAGAACTTTCATATGGGTTTTTGAAGAAGTTCCTTGTTTTCAAGCCAAATCTGAAAAAGTTTCAAAAGTCCATATGTCCATTCTATTGCTGAAATTATAATCAACAGCCCGGCATCCCTCTCCACTTGGGAGGGATCAGAGGGGGCAAACCCTTTAAAAGTCCATGCTCCTCTCTTTTTTCATTTTTCCTTTTTCATTTTGCATGGCTCCGCTCCTTCAGGGATGGACCTGGATGCTTAAAAACTTTTACTAATGTAAAACCGGTGCTTCTCCACAACTTTATCATCGTCGTACAGTTCAAACCTAAACCAGCCGGCATGGTAAAAATTAGCTTTGTCCAGGGTCAGGCCGGTTTCCTTGATGTCTTTGATTTCAAAAAGCGGGGAGCCGTCTTCTTCAAAAAATTTAATGCGGTAGTCTTTTTTGTCGGCATCGGGCAGGTTGATGAATACATTGCCGTCGTTTTTGGCATATACATAAAACGAGGGTACAAAACTCGGCTGCTTGATAACCGTTTTGGTGGTTTTAGTGGCCGTGTCGCTCTTAATGGTGATGAGGTTGCCGTTGCTGGTAGCGGTTACCGCCTGGGTGGTATCAATAGTGGGTTTTTGGGCTTCCGTAAAATGATACATGCCATTGCCCAGCACATAAAACAGGCGGTAGTACATAAAATCGGTGGGAGACTGGGTGTCCACAAACCCGTTTTGTACAGCCTTGGGGTCGGCTACGCTCAAAATGGTTTTGTAATTGCGGGTACTGTCAAACGACCGCTGAATACTGATTTGCTTGATATCCGGGAAGTTGTTGATCCAGCCGATAATGATCCGTTTTTTGCCCGCATTTTTTACCGAAAAACGGGGCAGGGTATCCTGGGCTACGGCCTTTTCACTCACCATGCCGATCATAAAAACCAAAAAAAGAAAAGTCAGTTGCTTCATAACGGGTTGAATTGCCAGTCCAGTGCTGTTCAGCACAAATATAGTTGGGCCTGCTAAAATAGTCAGAATATTAACGTTCCCTTCGGTAAAGAAAGATTGCCCTGCAGGCCGCCGCTGTGAATCAGCAGGATTTGGCTGCCTGGCGCAAAATAATCCTGCTGTATCAGCTGATCCACGGCATAAAACAACTTGGCGGTGTATACAAAATCCGATGGTATGCCTGTTTGACGGTACCAGTCGTTCATAAACTGCAGCAGGGCTGCTGTTTTTTTGGCATAGCCGCCCCAGTGAAACTGGTGCAGCAGGGTCAGATTGTTGTTGGGGGCCGGCAACAGTTGCTGCACGGCTTTTTCCAGATCAAAATTGTTTTTTAGTACGCTGATGCCTATAACCTGCTGCTGCGGGCCGGCAGCGGCCGCCAGTCCGGCCAGCATGGTGCCCGTGCCGGCGGCCGCGCCAATGTGGGTATAGGCTTCGGTTGGCCATGCTTTTAAAATATCCATAGCGCCTTCCATGCCCTTAGTGCCATAGCCACCTTCGCCTATGAGGTAGATGTTATCGGCGCCGTACCGTTCGGTAACCGCCACAGGCACTTCTTTTTTCCCGTACACTGCCCGGGATATAAAGTGCAGTTCCATACCCTGTTGCCGGGCATCGGCCAGCGTGTGGGAAAGTTGGGGTGGTGCTTCGCCACGGATAATTCCCACCGACTGAAAACCGGCGAGCCGGCAGGCAGCCGCTGTGGCAATAATGTGGTTGGAAAATGCACCGCCAAAGGTGACGATGGTGGTTTTATTTTGTGCAGCCGCATCGCTCAGATAGGCTTTGAGCTTATACCATTTGTTGCCGGAAACCACCGGGTGAATCACATCCAGCCGCAGCACCTGCACTTGTACGTCTTTATGCTGGTATAGTTTTTTTGGTAGTGAAACCACTTGTGCGGGCTGAAATGGATTGTGTTGCATGGATTCTGATTACGCCCCGAATTTATTTATTTTCGTCTCCAATTTTTAAAAGGACAATATGAAACCAACATTAGTGATCATGGCGGCGGGCATGGCTTCGCGTTATGGCAGTATGAAGCAGATTCAGCAATTTGGTCCCGCCGGCGAAACCATCATGGATTATTCCATTTACGATGCCATTGAGGCCGGCTTTGGAAAAATTGTATTTATCATCAGAAAAGACTTTGCAGAAGATTTCAAAGCCATCTTTGAACCCAAGCTGCAGGGCAAAATACAGACGGAATACGTGTTTCAGGAAATGGATGCTTACGTGGACGGCTTTGAAATACCGGCCGATCGCGTAAAACCCTGGGGTACATCTCATGCCATTTTGTGTGCGCAAAACGTGGTGAACGAGCCGTTTGCCGTGATCAATGCAGATGACTTTTATAGTAAAGATGCGTTTGTAAAAGCCAAAGACTTTTTGGTAAACGAGTGCAAAGAAGACGTATATGCCTTGATTGGTTATGAACTGGCCAATACACTTTCGGAATATGGTACCGTAAGCCGCGGTGTGTGCCAGGTAGATGAAAACAACAACCTGGTAGCGATCAATGAGCGTTTGAAAATTTACCGCGAAAACGGCCAGATCGTGAATGAAGAAGCCGACGGCAGCAAGATGGATATATCCAACGACGCCAAAGCTTCCATGAACTTCTGGTGTTTCCACCCTTCACTGTTCCCGTTTTTACAGCAGGAGTTTAAAAAATTCCTGGCAGAAAACATCAACAACATCAAAGCCGAGTTTTTAATTCCTTATAGCGCCGACCAGTGGATTAAAAGTGGTCGTGGTGTCATTAAAGTCATTCCAACTAATGCACAATGGTTTGGCGTTACTTATAAAGAAGATGCACCGATAGTGAAAGCCAGCCTGAATAAACTGGTTACCGACCAAACCTACCCGGCCAGTTTATGGGGATAAGGCTTAACTGACTTTAACCATATAGACGTAATCTGCAATTTTCTTTACCTGCTGCATCCGGTCCCAACCCTTAACATTGGATGTAGCAGGTATTTTTATGCGCTGGTAAGTCGTGTCTTCTTTCTGCAACGCTTTCAAAACCTCATAGATGTATTTGGACTGGGTGGCAAAGACGGCTCCTTCGGCCGTTGTTTGCTTGGTGCTTAAAATACCCACCACTTCACCATTGCGGTTAATGACCGGACCGCCGCTGTTGCCGGGATTGGCGGCAATGGCGATCTGGCAGCTGAGCGTATCGCCATTATAGCCTGTTCTGGCGGCCAGATAACCCTCGCCATACACAATTTCATTGCGGGGAAAACCCAGGGTGTATACCGGTTCGGCTATATCGGCTGAACTCTTTTTGATGCTGTACGGCACGGAGGCGGGTGCTTTATAAGCGGTGTCCATGATCTTTAAAATGGCTATGTCGCGCTGCATGTCAGACATCACCACGGTTACCGCCAGGTCTTTACCCTTGCTGTTTTGCACCACTATGTTTTTGGCGTTTTCAATCACGTGGGCGTTGGTTACCAGGTAGCCTTTGGCGTCTATCAAAAAGCCCGTACCACCGGTTACAAAGGCGGGAGCGGGGGGCACGTCTATCCTGTTTTTTACCTTATTGATTTCCCGTTCCTGCAGGCGGTTTTGGTTGATGAGGCCGTTGACCTTGCGGCTCAGTTCCTGCACTTCATTTTTGGTGGCGGGTTTTACCGGGGAGATGGACCACAACAAGGCACTAATGGCAATGGCAGTAATGCCGGCAATAGAAGCGGCAATGGCCGTGGTTTTTTTATAGCGGTTGAACAGGTACACTACCTTGGCCCTGCCTTTGAGCCTGGGTGATTTGATCATGCCCTTTTCGGCCAGGTCCACATGAATATCATTCAGGCTGGCTTTGAATTTTTTGGTTGCGTCAAAACGGTTCAGCTGGTGCAGAAAAAAGGTGTGCTCCACCACCAACTGGTCAATATCTGGATTGCTTTTGCGCAGGTTTTCAAAATGCAGCCGTTCGTCCGGGCTCATTTGACCTTCGATGTATCGTTCAACCGCTTCCAGTATTTTTATGTCGTCCATTATTCAGACTCCGTTTTATATTGTGTAAAGAATAGTTTTTTCAACCGCATCAGGCATTTGTACTTCTGGTTTTTGGCGTTGTCGGCATTGGTATAACCAAAGCTGGCGGCAATGTCCTGCATGCTTTTTTTCTGCATATAATATGCGTCCAGCAGGCTTTTGCAGGGTTCGCCCAGGCTGTTGATGGCCTTTTCCATCATTTCAAATTCCGTATCCCTTCTTTCATGCTCGTCCATGTCTTCTTCTACGGCTACATGCTCCTGATCGTCATCGGTAAGGGTATACCTGCTTTGTTGCATCAGCCGTTTCAGCCACAGCCGCCGGCAAACCGAGTACAGGTAAGTTTTGATCTGGCAGTTCAGTTCAAAATGGCCGGAAGTCACCTTTTCGTATAAAACGATCATGGCCTCCTGAAAAATATCCTTGGCATCGTCGGTACTTCCGTTATTGTTCACGATCAGAGCCTGCACCATATTATAATGTTGTTTATATATGGTTTCCACAGCCTTTTTATCGTTGCCTGCCAAGCCCTGAAGTAATAATTGCTCGTTGTGCTCTGCCTTCAATGTATCCTTTATTTAATACCAAAAGCTAAAAATAGTAACCCAATGGGGGAGGTTAAAAAAAAAATTAAAATGGGGGTTACCTTTTTTTAATTGGTGTATTAATCCCTTGAAACCCATTGAGGTGAGCAAATTTAAAGAACATGAAGAAGATTTTGGCGTTGATGATACTGGCCGGCGGATTGGCAGCCTGTAATGAAAACGGCAGCTCCGGAAGCCAGAAAACAGATTCTTTAAAGCGGGAGATGGACACACTGGGTGCCAAAATAGGAGATAAAGCCGGCGAAGCATGGGATTCAACCAAGTCAAAGGCCAAAGACTTGAAGGAAGAGGTGGAGGCCCGGTTTGATTCGTTGAAAAAAGACACTCAGCAGTAAAAAATGGTTTTTGATAAGTTTTAAAAATCGCTATATGAAAAAGTTATTCATCATCTTGGCAGTTGCAGGTACACTGGTTGCCTGTAACAATAACGCTGACGGTACAGCCAATGCAAAGGATTCTCTGGATTCCGTTGCGCAGGCAAAAAAAGAAAAAATTGATTCCTCTGCCGAAGTTCGGAAAGACGTGATCGATTCTACGACTGAGCAGAAAAAAGAAGCGTTGAACCGCCTGGATTCTTTAAACAAAAGAGATTCCGTCGCGCCCCGTTAATCCTTATTCAATCATAAATTCTTTTATAAAAAACAAAACAATACAAACATGAAAAAGTTCTTAGCAGTATTTGCAATTGCAGGTTCATTAGTAGCATGTGGCGATGGTGAAGGTTCTAACACATCAACCGATACTACCACTACAGGTACAGAATTGACGACTCCGGTTGACACTACCTCTACTATCGGTACTGATACAACAGGAACAGGTACTGGTACAATGGATACTACCGGTGCTGGTACAGATACCACTACCCAAAAATAATTTGTCTGCTTGACTACTTGCCGGTCGATGTCTGTAGTTAAAAGTTAATAAGAGTTTTATTCATATGGCAAGCAATCGTTAGAAAGCCGCCTTGTTCTCAAGGTGGCTTTATTGTTTTCGTTAAAAAACGCATTTGGCACATTAGCTGTGTTACATTTGCAAAAAATAGAGTTTTCATGAATACGTTTGAAGAGCTTGGGTTGAATGAGAAAATTTTAAAAGGAATAGAAGAACTTGGATTTTCGCAACCAACAGCCATTCAGGAAAAAGCCATCCCGGTTTTGCTTTCGGGCACTAAGGATTTGATAGGCCTGGCACAGACCGGTACCGGTAAAACCGCCGCCTTTGGCTTGCCCCTGCTGCAATTAATTGATGCTTCCCAAAAATACCCGCAGGCCCTGATTGTATGCCCCACCCGGGAGCTGTGCCTGCAGATAGAAAAAGAAATCAACCTTTTTAAAAAGCACATACCCTCCATTCATGTGATTGCCGTTTACGGCGGTTCCTCCATCTCCCAGCAGATCCGGGATATTAAAAGAGGGGTGCACATCGTGGTGGCCACCCCCGGCCGCCTGATCGACCTCATTGAGCGCAAGGCCATCAACCTGGAGCAGATCAAGTACGTGGTGCTGGATGAAGCCGACGAAATGCTGAATATGGGCTTTCAGGAAGATATTGAGTTTATTTTGCAAAACACGCCCCAGCGGGACAGCACCTGGCTGTTTAGTGCTACCATGCCGCCGGAGATCCGCAATGTGAGCAAGCGCTACATGCAACAGCCGCTGGAAATAACGGTAGGCAAGGTAAATACCGCCAATAAAAGTATCGACCACCAGTACTATGTAACCACGGCCCACAGCCGTTATGAGACGTTGAAGCGCCTGATCGACTTTAACCCGGGCATGTACGGTATTATTTTTACCCGTACCAAAATTGATGCGCAGGAAATAGCCGAGAAGCTCACCCGTGAAGGATACGATATCGAGGCCCTGCATGGTGATTTAACCCAGGCCCAGCGTACTAAGGTAATGGATGAGTTTAGAAACAAAACCCTGCAGTTGCTCATAGCAACCGACGTGGCCGCCCGTGGTATTGACGTAAAAGAAATTACGCATGTGATCAACTACGAGCTGCCCGATGATGTAGAGGTGTACACCCACCGCAGCGGCCGTACAGGTCGGGCCGGCAAAACGGGGGTTTGTATGTCTATTATCCATACCCGGGAAATGTTCCGCATCCGCCAGATCGAGCGTATGGTGCAGGCGCCTTTCCACAAACTGGAGATCCCGTCGGGTAAAGATGTGTGCCGCAAGCAGTTTTATTATTTTATGGATAGAATGCTGGCCGCTGACATCAGCCATGGCGATTACGAAACCTATATGCCCATGCTGCAGGAAAAGTTTGCCGATATCAGCAAGGAAGAGGTGTTGAAGCGGGTGGCTGCCCTGGAGTTTGACCGCTTTTTAAAATATTACGAAAATGCCGAAGACCTGAACGTCCGCGACCGGGGCCGCGAAGACCGGGGACGCCAGGAAAGAGGGGGCGACAAAAAACGCGAAGGCCGCAGCCGCGAGTACAGTGGTGGTAATGGCAATTTCAAGCGTTTGTTTGTGAACCTGGGGACCAAGGATGGGTTTTACAAGGCTTCCTTTCTGCAGTTTATCCTCGACATCAGCGACCTGAACAAAGAGGTGCTGGGCCGCATTGACATGAAGGAAATGAATTCCTGGATTGAAATTGACCCTAAAGCTGCCGGCAAAATGATACAGTCGCTGGACGGTAAAAAATACAAGGGGCGTCGCATCCGGATGAACGAGGCCGAAGCCCGCCGGAGCGACCGGTAGGGTGAAAACGTTGGCCGTTGATCGTTGTTCGTTGATAAAATACAAACGTTGGCGGTTGTAAAATGCTGTAAGGATTGAAGGTGAAGAAGGGGTGGAAGAACGGGGAAAATTCTTGCCAAAACCTTTTAAATCCCTTCTTGCTAAAGAACATTTAAGGCGGTCAACGGCTAACCACCAACGGTCAACGTTCCTTTGGGCATCGTAATTCCGGAAAAAAAATAAATTTGTTTCCTTTTTATTGTTTTTATATTTGTTAGGCAATGACAATAGCAAAAGCATACTCTTGGTTTTATTTTAGCTTCTTTTATTTTAGAACGAGGCCGGGAATGCTTTTGTTGAAATAAACACGTATAAAGAAAAATCAACATAAAGAAATCCCGGCTCAAAAGGCCGGGTTTTTTGTTTTAAAAATGGCACTTAAAGTTTCAATACAAGGTTACGAGGGCAGTTTTCACCAGGTGGCGGCCCAGGCATTTTTTGGTAAAGAAGTGGAGGTGATTCCCTGCGCTACCTTTCGGGAGGTAGTAAAAATTGCCGCTAATAAAAAAGAAAGTGATGGCGGGGTCATGGCCATCGAAAACTCCATTGCCGGCTCTATTTTGCCCAATTACAACCTGTTGCAGAAAAGCAGCCTGCAGATTGTGGGCGAAGTATACCTGCAGATCCATCAGAACTTATTGGTGAACCCGGGTGTTACACTGGAAGACATCAAGGAAGTGCACTCACACCCCATGGCTTTGCTGCAATGCCTCGATTACCTGGACCAGTACAACTGGAAGTTGGTGGAAACAGAAGACACGGCCCTGAGTGCCAAACATATTCACAAGCACAAAAGCAAGCACATTGCAGCTATTGCCAGCAAACTGGCGGCCGAGATGTACGACTTGGAATTGATTGCGCCCAAAATACAAAGTGAGAAAAATAATTACACCCGTTTTTTAGTATTACAAAAAGGAACGGCAGAAAAACCTGCCGATGGCGCCAACAAAGCGTCGGTCAACTTTGAAACCAACCACACCAAAGGCAGCCTGGCCAAAGTGCTTACCAAAATAGCCGAAGGCGGGGTGAACCTGAGCAAGCTGCAAAGCTTTCCCATACCCGGCTCCGACTGGAAGTACAGCTTTCATGCGGATATGGAGTTTGAAGACGTACAGCAGTTTCAGCAGGTGATGAAAGAAGTGGAGCAACTAACCGAAGCAGTGAAGGTGTACGGTATTTACAGAAAAGGAACAACCATTCGTTAAATTATAAATCTTCCATATGCAGGTCGCCAACCGACTCAACCCCATCCACGAATACTACTTTTCGCAAAAGCTGCGGGAAATTGAAGCACTGAACCAGCAGGGCGAACCCGTCATCAACCTGGGCATTGGCTCCCCCGACCTGCCACCGCACCCCGAGGTGATCAAAGTACTGCAGGAAGAAAGTGGCAAGCCCCAGGTGCATGGTTATCAAGGCTATAAAGGCGTAAAAGCCCTGCGCGATGCCATGGCCGGCTGGTACCACAGGTGGTATGGGGTACAACTGAATGCCGATGCGGAAGTGCTGCCCCTGATTGGTTCCAAGGAAGGCATTATGCATGTGTGCATGACCTTTTTAAACGAAGGCGATGTGGCCCTGGTGCCCAACCCGGGTTATCCTACTTACCGCAGCGCTGTGCAACTGGCGGGAGGTACCTGCGTGGATTACGAACTAAAAGAAGAGGCGGGCTGGGCGCCAGATTTTGACGAACTGGAAAAAGTGGTGGAAGATTATAAAAGCGGTAAGATTGCGTTTGCGCCCAACCCCAATGGTGAGGCCGCTATCAAGCTGATGTGGGTCAACTACCCGCACATGCCGACCGGTCAGTTGCCCACCGACGAACTCTTTCAAAAGCTCATAGCATTTGGTAAAAAGCACAATATTTTAATCTGCCACGACAACCCCTACAGCTTTATTTTAAATGACGCCCCCATGAGCCTGCTGTCGGTAGCAGGCGCAAAAGAGATAGCCCTTGAATTAAACTCGTTGAGCAAGTCACACAACATGGCGGGCTGGCGGGTAGGCATGCTGTGTGGCAACAGGGAAAATATCGACTCCGTTTTGCGCTTTAAAAGCAATATGGACAGCGGCATGTTTTTGCCCCTGCAACTGGCCGCCGCCAAAGCCTTGAGACTGGACAAAGACTGGCATGAGGAGTTGAACGAAGTATATAGAAAAAGAAGAGAAAAAGTATTTCGCCTGCTGGATGCCCTGAACTGCGTGTATGCCACCAACCAGGCGGGCATGTTTGTGTGGGCTAAAATTCCGGCGCAGTATCAAAACGGGTTTGAGCTGAGTGACGAGGTGTTGAACAAAGCCAAAGTATTTATTACGCCGGGTGGCATCTTTGGCAGTGCCGGTGATGGCTACGTCCGGGTGAGCCTGTGCAATACAGAAAACAATTTTGAAAAAGCAATTGAAAGAATCATAAAAGCTTTAAAAGCCCATGCGGTAGACGCCGTATAAAGAACAAAAGCAATGACGGTAACAATAATAGGCGTTGGTTTGATTGGCGGTTCCATGGCGCTGGCCCTGAAAGAAAATGGCTTTGCCCAAAAAGTAATCGGTGTGGACGCTAGTGAAGCGCATTTGCAAAAAGCCCTGGACCTGCACCTGATTGATGAGAAAGCAGACCTGGAAGAAGGTGTGAAACGATCCGATCTGGTTATTCTGGCCATACCCGTAGATGCTATTGAAAAGCTATTGCCGCAGGTGCTGGACCATGTGGATCAGCAGGTGGTGATGGACGCTGGCTCTATTAAAGAAGCGGTTTTGGAGGCCATTAAAAATCATCCTAAAAAAGGTCGTTTTGTAGCCACGCATCCCATGTGGGGTACCGAGTACAGTGGCCCCGAAGCAGCAGTGAAAGGCGCTTTCATCAACAAAGCCACCGTGATCTGCAATAGGGAAGAAAGTGATCCGGACGCCATACAACTGGTAGAAGATTTATACCGGAACCTGGGCATGCAGCTGGTGTATATGAATGCCGTAGAGCACGATGTGCACGTGGCTTACGTGAGTCATATTTCGCACATTACCTCTTTTGCCCTGGCCAATACGGTGCTGGAAAAAGAGCGGGAAGAAGACGCCATTTTTACCCTGGCCAGTGGTGGTTTTGAAAGCACGGTGCGCCTGGCCAAAAGCAACCCGGCCATGTGGATTCCCATTTTTATGCAGAACAAGGAAAACGTGCTGGATGTACTGAATGAACACATCAGCCAGTTGCGCAAGTTCAAGGCTTGCCTGGAAAAAGAAAACTATGGGTATTTGAAAGAGTTGATTGAAAATGCCAATACGATCCGGAAGATCATTAAGTAAGATGACAGTTGACGGATGACAGGAAATAAAGAAGCTGGACAGGAGAACAACTACTGTCAACTGTCATCTGCCAACTGTCAACACAAAAAGGCAAAACACTAAAACAATAAAATAACAACCATGCAAACGTTAGAAGCCACTAAAGAAGTAGTGCAACAAAAATGGAACAAACGGCCCCTGATCATTTCAGGTCCTTGCAGTGCCGAAACCGAAGAACAGGTGCTGGAAACCGCCACCCGCCTGGCCAAGACCGGTAAAGTAGACATGCTGCGGGCCGGCATCTGGAAGCCCCGCACCCGTCCTGGCTCTTTTGAAGGGGTTGGTACCAAAGGCTTACCCTGGCTGCAAAAAGCCAAAAGCATGACCGGCTTACCCACTGCCGTGGAAGTAGCTACTGGTAAACAAGTGGAAGATGCCCTGCATTTTGATGTGGATGTGTTGTGGATCGGTGCCCGTACTACGGTAAATCCTTTTAGCGTGCAGGAAGTGGCCGATGCGCTGCGTGGTGTTAATGTACCGGTACTGATTAAAAACCCCATTAACCCCGACCTGGAACTGTGGACCGGTGCGGTGGAAAGAGTGGCCAAGGCCGGCATCAAGCAGTTAGGCTTAATTCACCGCGGCTTTTCTTCTTACGGCAATACCGAGTTTCGCAATGCACCCATGTGGCACCTGGCTATTGAAATGAAGCGCCGCAATCCGGAATTATTGTTCATCAACGATCCTTCTCACATTTGCGGCCGCCGCGATATTTTGCTGGATGTTGCTCAAAAAGCCATTGACCTGGATTATGATGGTTTGATGATTGAAAGCCATATTGATCCCGACAATGCCTGGAGCGATGCCAAGCAGCAGGTAACACCGGAGCGCCTGGTGGAAATGCTGGGTGAAATTGTGTGGAGAAGAGAAGACGTGGCTTCAGAAGAATACCATGCGGCATTGGAAAAACTGCGCCAGCAGATCAACCACCTGGATGACGAGATCATTCACTTACTGGGCCAGCGTATGCAGGTAGCGGAGAAAATCGCCACTTACAAAAAAGAAAACAATATTACCATTCTGCAAACCGCCCGTTGGAACCAGATCCTGGAAAGAGCCTATGCCAAGGGTGAAAAGTTCAACCTCAGCAAAGAGTTCATCACCAAGTATTTTGACGCGGTGCACATGGAAAGCATCAACCACCAGACCCGGATCTTTAACGACTAATGCATGCAGACACGTAAGTTCAAGTTTACCAACAAAACCGTTGACTACCATTTTGACGCTGGCTTTAGTGAGGTAAAGAAACTGACAGACGTAAAAAAAGCCGTCGTCATTACCGATGAAAATGTTTTTGCACAACACCAGAAAAAGTTCAACGGCTGGAACACTATTGTACTAAAAGCCGGTGAGCAATATAAAGTACAGGCCACGGTGGATTCGGTGATAGAACAGCTGATTGCGCTCAAAGCCGACCGGCAGACCACGCTGGTTGGCGTGGGCGGTGGCGTGATTACCGACCTGACGGGTTATGTAGCTTCCATTTATATGCGGGGCGTATCATTTGGTTTTGTGCCCACCACTTTGTTAGCCATGGTAGATGCCAGTATTGGTGGTAAAAACGGAATTGATGTGGGCGTGTACAAAAACATGGTGGGCACCATCAACCAGCCGAAGTTCCTGTTGTATGATATAGGGTTTTTAAAGAGTTTGCCGGAAAAAGAATGGAGCAATGGCTTTGCCGAAATCATCAAGCATGCGGCCATTAAAGATGCGCCCATGTTCAAAGCCCTGGAAGAAAAAGACCTTTCTTTTTTCCGTAAAAACAAAAGCGGTTTGCAAAAGCTCATTCAACGCAATGCCCTCATCAAAACCAAAGTGGTGATCGGCGATGAGTTTGAAAAAGGCGACCGCAAGCTGCTGAACTTTGGTCATACTCTGGGACATGCACTGGAAAATCAGTACGACCTGATGCATGGCGAAGCCGTAGCCATCGGCATGACCTATGCGGCCAGTATCTCTTCGGAAATGCTGGGTTTTAAGCAAGTGGCCCGGCTGGTGCTCCTGCTGGAAAAATATGGTTTGCCAACCAGCGTTGGCTATAATAAAAAGAAAGTGTTTGAGGTGCTGGCCAGCGACAAGAAAAAAGAAGCCGATGAAATGAACTATATCTTGCTGGAAAAGATCGGCAAAGCGGTTATTAAAAAAATATCACTAGACCAATTGTATCGTTTACTCTGATGAAAGCGCAAATATTACCTTCAGCCATAAGTGGAAGCTTGTACGCACCTGCTTCTAAAAGTGCCATGCAGCGGGCTTGTGCCGCCGCCTTATTGACCAGGGGCACTTCTGTGATTCACAATCCCGGCATCTCCAACGACGACAAAGCGGCCCTGAACATCATTCAGCAGTTGGGTGCCGTGGTGGAAAAAAAAGAAGACGTGATAGAAGTAAAAAGTGGGGGCGTGCAGCCCGTCGGCAACACCCTGGATTGTGGCGAAAGCGGGCTTTCTATCCGGATGTTTACTTCTGTGGCCGCACTTAGTAAAGAGCCCATCACCATTACCGGCCATGGCAGTTTAAAAACGCGGCCGATGGATTTTTTCAACGAAGTGCTGCCGCAACTGGAGGTAGATTGCAAAAGTGAAGACGGCAAGCTGCCTTTACACATCAAAGGTCCCCTGCAGCCGAAAAACATTACCGTGGATGGTTCCCTTTCTTCCCAGTTTTTAACCGGTTTGTTGTTTGCCTATGCTGCTGCTGATGCAAATGACGTGACCATTACGGTAGAAAACCTGAACAGCAAACCTTATGTGGACCTGACGCTGGAAGTGATCCAATCTTTTGGTTTGAAGGCGCCGGTCAACAACGATTACAAAAGTTTTTATTTTCCTGAAACAGCTGTTCGTTCCGCTGCACAAGAACCCATACATTTTACCGTAGAAGGTGACTGGAGTGGTGCCGCTTTTTTGTTAGTGGCCGGTGCGGTAGCAGGCAATATTGTGGTAAAAGGACTGAACACCTTTTCCGCCCAGGCCGATAAAGCCATCCTGCAGGCACTAACGCAGGCCCAGGCGGTGATGAGCGTGGAAGAAGCGCAAATCACCATGAAGCCAGGTCAGTTGCAAGCCTTTCATTTTAATGCCACCGATTGCCCCGACCTGTTTCCGCCCCTGGTAGCGTTGGCCGCTTATTGCGAAGGCACTACCGTGATTGAAGGCGTTCACCGCCTTGCGCATAAAGAAAGCGACCGTGCCGCGACACTGCAACAGGAGTTTGGCAAACTGGGTGTAGACGTGCAGTTGCAGGATGACCTGATGATCATTAAGGGTACAGACGCTATCAAAGGTGCGGCTGTTTCTTCGCACAACGATCACCGCATTGCTATGGCGTGTGCGGTGGCTGCATTAAAAGCAACCGGCGCCGTGGAAGTGGAAGGCGCACAGGCGGTCAATAAATCTTATCCTAACTTCTGGCAGCACTTGCAGCAACTGGGCGCTGCCGTAACTTTAACCGACAATTAATTACATGAATTCATTTGGCCGCATATTCCGGGTACATATTTTTGGCGAATCGCATGGCGCCTCGGTAGGTATTAACATCGATGGTTGCCCGGCAGGCTTGCCCCTGACCGAAGAAGACTTTTTTACTGATATTGAAAGAAGAAAAGGCGGCAAACAAAAAGGTACAACGCCCCGGCAGGAAGAAGACAAGCCTATTTTTTACAGCGGTTTGTACAATGGCAAAACCACTGGTGCTCCCATTACCATCCTCTTCGAAAATAAAAATACAAGGTCGTCGGATTACGAAAAGCACCGCGCTATTCCGCGTCCCGGTCATGCGGATTTTGTAGCGCACCAAAAGTTTGGCGGTTTTGAAGATCATCGCGGTGGCGGCCACTTCAGTGGACGCTTAACGCTTTGCCTGGTAGCAGCCGGTGTGATTGCCAAAAAACTATTGCAAAACATCCAGGTGCAGGCTACCATAACAGAAGTAGGCGGTGAAACGGATGTAGAACAAGGTTTGCAAAAAGCCATAGAGGCAAAAGACTCCGTGGGAGGTATTGTAGAATGTGTTGTAGCTGGATTGCCGGTTGGTTTAGGCGAGCCATTTTTTGATTCGGTCGAATCTTTAATTTCCCATGCCGTGTTTGCCATTCCTGCCGTAAAAGGTGTTGAATTCGGGGCTGGTTTTGCAGCGGCCAAAATGTTTGGTGTGGACCATAACGATGCGATGGTGGATGCCACCGGCAGAACCCGTACCAACCATGCAGGTGGGATAGTTGGCGGTATCACTAATGGTAACGACCTGGTTTTTCGGGTGGCGGTAAAACCCACTTCTTCTACACCCAAAGAACAAGAGTCGTGGAACTGGGAAACCGAAGCGGTGGAAAAATTTTCAATCAAAGGCCGACATGACTTGTGTATAGCCTTGCGGGTACCACCGGTTTTAGAAGCCGTTACCGCTTTGGTACTGGCAGATTTATTTTTACTGGAACAACAATTTAAAAGAGTGATTTCTTAAAAAGCCCATGCACAATTTTATTATCAATGCCTCCATCCAGATTGTACCCATTGTACAGGACCGTCATCCTTACCAATGGGTGGATGAAGCCATTGCCATTATACAACAATCCGGTATCCGGCACGTGGTGGGCCCGTTTGCCACTGTAATAGAAGGACGCTATAACGAAGTGATGAAAGTCATTAGCGATGTGAATGAATACTTATGCCAGAAGGAGTGCCCGGAATGGATCACCAGTGTGCAGATACAGATCCGGAGTAAAGGTGATATCACCAGCGATGAAAAAACAGAAAAGTTTCAGGCAAAAAGCTAATGTCATCTGTAGTCAGGAGGCAATTAACGTTACGTATTTTCAACTGTATAATGAAGCATGAGTTGATGTTGATTGATGTGCAACAACTTTCTATTGCAGCTTGTATTTTTATTTCACTTGCGATTGTTGGATATGATGTTTTGAAAATTGTGTAAAGTCCAGGTCTAACACCTCATAGGCCCGGTCGTTAGGCCAGGAGTAGTGCCACCATTCTGTTTCCAGTGCTTTAAAACCGGCTGCTTCCATTGTTTGTTTTAACAGGTTGCGGTTTTGTAAAATAGAAGGATCCAGGTTTTTGAAAGAATGATGCGCCGTATCAGAAAAATGATCAAAGCCGGTGCCCATGTTCAGCTCCTTGCCCGAGGCTAGTTCAATGATCGTAACATCCACCGCCAGTCCGCGGTTATGCCCCGAACCTTTAGCCGGGTTGGCCACATAACGTTCATCTTGTATCAGTTCCCACATTTTTCGGGTAGTGCTGTAGGGGCGGTAAGCATCAAATATTTTCAGTCCCAGTCCTTGCTGGTTCAAGGCCGCTTGTACGCCTTGTAAGGCAGTAGCAGCCGGCCGTCTTAAAAAGGTCATATTACCTTGCTTGTACAATGGTTGACCGGTAAAGTTGTGGGCGGTGGCGTAGCGCAAATCATATTGCAAAGAGGGCATGCTACTTTTGATTTCAACCATGGTATAGTTGCTGTCTGCTTTGATTTGTTGCCGGTAAACTTTCATTTTTTTCACAACTTTAAGAGTTGGCTGCTGGCTAAAAGCAAAAACTGGTATGGCTGTTGCTAGCACAAGACCGCAAAAAAATAGTATCTTAAAGTCTGAAAGTTTTATTTTCATCATTGTACCCATGAAAATAAGTAATCTTTTATCTAAAAAATATCACCCTATGCCACTACTCATCATCCCGGCGTGTTCGATTACGCCAGGTAAAACCCCGGTTGATTTTTTACCGTTTTTTTTACCAGCTATTCATAAACCGTTATAAGCTTTCAGGCGTACAGTCGTTTGCCTATTGATGCAGGCTGTATAGCGAAAATGCAGATCGAAAATTATCTTTAATGAAAACATCTAATACGAGAAGCATGAATAGAAGAGGGATAGGTAGGTGATAAATAATATACTATGAGGCATTACCTAATGCCTTTGCTGCTTTGTTTTTTCTTTACGCTGGTAGTATCGGCACAAAGTAAAGATGGTGATGCGGGTAAACAACAAGAAGGGAAAGAGCAAGGAAAGGCAAAAAGAAAACCAAAGGTTTTATTCGGCACAGCGAGTTATTATGCGGATAAATTTCACGGCCGGAAAACCGCCAGCGGCGAAACGTATGATCATTCAAAATCCACCGCCGCCTGTAATATTGTACCACTGGGCACCTGGTTGCGCATCACCAATTTAAAAAATCAGCGGAGCGTGGTGGTAAAAGTAAACGACCGGCTGCATCCCCGGATGACGCGCATTGTAGATTTGAATAAAACCAGTGCAGAAAAGCTAGGCTACATCAGAAGCGGGTTAACACAGGTAAAAGTGGAAATTTTAGGGGCCCAAAGACCCACTGAAACGACGGTTATGCAGTAACGCAACCCGTTTTCATTTTGCGGCATGGGCTTCTGTATTCTGTATGTACCATCCAAACTGCCAGACATGCATAATTGATCGTGTTCTTGATTGCGCTTCTTTTGTTTCATGGCATCAGCACGGCTCAAAAATGGGTGGATGATAACCCAATTCACCGACCTCGTTGCAATTCAGGTGGGAAAAGAAACTGCTTTAAAAGTCCATATGCGGATATTTCGTTTCGCGATCTTTATAGATCAAAAGGCACTGCAAAATGAGTTGCTTTTGATCATTCCTTGTAATAACCAGGACGTTCTTTTTTTTAGGTGATCCTGAAAACGGTATAGTCAAAGTGCCCTTGCATGCTTACACTTTGGTTCTTACACCTGTCTGCAGCCTGCTCAAAAACAGCAGTGAAAAAGCCCCGCCTGCAACCGTCAGTATAATCCAAAGCGGGGCTTCGGAGGCGGCACTGGTAATGCCGGCCCTGGCTGCCGCAAAAGATCCCACGGTTAACACCAAGGTATAAACCGTGCCTTTAACCAGAAACATACCTGCCAGTATATAACCCCACGGCCTGCGCTGCCATAACCAGATGCTTCCCAAAATAAGCCCCGGCACCAGCAGCGATAAATCCAGGGCAAATACCACGCTGGTGGGATGCTCTGTCAGCTGTATCAGGGCCGGCAATTGGCCGTTTACAATAAATTGGGTGGATTGGGCCGTGTACACACTGATCAGGCCTATTGCTACAAAAAGCATATAGCCACTGATCCAGCGAACGGGCGTGCGGGGATGAAAGTGCTGGTGTATAGCTGCGGCATTGATAGACAACAAGCAAAACACCAGTGCCAGCATGGATAAAGCAAACAAGGTGGCATAGATCAGGAAAAAGGCATTGAAACGGGCGCCGAACAAATAAAACGCATAGTTGTACAGCATATAATCCAGCATGCCTGCCCAAACCAGTTGCGCTCTTTGCTGACCCCGCATGGAAAATACAACCGCCGCAACCAAGGCCGGAATGGCAACGAGCAAGGTAATCCAGTCATTGGCTTTCCAGGCAGCGGTTACAAATGCATTATCGCGGTAGAGTGAGCCCAGTAAAATGCCACCTGCCGCCGCCACCAGCGCCAACAGCGCAATGATATAAGATAAATTTTTGGCTGTGTTCAGATGCGATGGTTGCATTGTTGTGCCAGTTGTTTAAAATGGAAAGGCAAGCGATAGGTATATGGGATTTTAAAAGGTATGGGATCGATAGGGAAGAGTAATTTAAAATAGGCTTTTATTTTTAAAATGGATGCACAAGTGTATTGAAAACAGGTATGGGTTTTTGAAAGACTTTCTGTTTCCGGTAAAAGCAATGGAGCACGAATCACTCTACGTACCGGAAACCACTGTTAATTGGGAACTTGGAAGTAGAAGAGAGGCTACCAAAAGTTTGCAGCAATTGTTGAATAAGTGTCGTCAGGTATTCAGAGCAGCCATATCCGTTGGGCTGTATCAACAAATAGCGGGTAAGAGCATTGATCCAGGTAGTTTATTTGCAGGGAGAACGTCTTTTCAAAACCCCATATTGACCTGTATGGGGATATAAAAAAAATTACAAGAACATTTTGTTTGCGTTCCTGCGTTGGCGGAACCCAATAAAAAAAGCGCTCCTGCTAAGGAGCGCTTTTTAAGCTTATCCTATTTCTTTAGTAATCGTTTTGTTGTTCTTCTTCCTTGTTTTTATTGCCGAAGATTTTCCGGAAAAAGCCTTTTTTCTTTTCTTCCGGCTTTGGATTGGCCTCGCCTATCTTGGGCGTCTTGTTCGCCGTGGAATCTTTACTGTTGCGGGCTTTTTCTTTTTTGGCATTTGTTGCTTCGTCCGGCAGCTGCGATTCGGGGCCAATGTATTCATGCGAGGTATCCAGTTCGCCAAAATCATGGGCACTACCCACACCTACGTCTTCACCTTCGGCGCCCAGCATTTCATTATCCGGAATAATGCTGCTGATGTCGGCACTGTTGGTTTCGTTCAGCAGGTCGGCGGGTTTGGGGAAAGAAGCACTTTTATCAATGGCCAGGGATTTGTCGGCATATACTTTTTTGAAAAAGGCTTCCCATATAGGACGGGCCGCCACGCCACCATAACCGGTATTGCTTTCAATGCGGATAAAGCGGTCGTCGCAACCAATCCAGGTGCCGGCCAGCAACTGGGGCGTATAGCCTATAAACCAGGCATCGGCATTGTCGTTGGTGGTACCGGTTTTGCCGCCCATTTCGGTTGCACCCAGGCGCTGCATCAAACCGGCGGCAGTACCTTTGGTTACCGGTCCCTGCATCATTTCCACCATCCGGTAAGCGGTTACTTCGCTAATAGCTTCTTTGCGGTTGGAGCTAAAGTCAAAGCGCTTGATCACATTGCCATTGCGGTCTTCGATTCGGGTGATAAAGCTGGGCTTGGTAGAAAAGCCACCACTGGGGAAAATGGAGTAGCCCCACATCATTTCAAAAAGCGACAGGTCGCAGGAGCCCAGGGCAATGGACGGATGTGCTTCTACCTCGGTAGGTATGTTGATGCGCTCCAAAAAGTTGGCAAACTGGGCCGGGCCGACCTGCTTCATAATATAAGCGGTAGCACAGTTCTTGGACCAGGCCAGGGCAGATGCCATGGACATGGTACGGCCGGTACAGGTTTTGGTCGTAGCCGGTACCAGGCGTCCGCCCCCAAAATCCTGCTGCTGGTCTATCACGGGAGTTTCGGCTGTAAAGCCCCGCTCTTCCATGGCCTGCGCATACAAAAGCGGCTTTATGGTAGAACCTACCTGTCGTTTGGTTTTGAGGTTGGCGTGGTCGTACTTATAGGTTTTAAAGTTGATGCCGCCTACCCAGGCTTTTACTTCTCCGGTTACGGGGTCCATTACCATAAAAGAGGTTTGCAACATTTGCCGGTGGTATTTAATGGAATCTATCGGCGTCATCACCGTGTCTTTTTCCCGCTTGGCGTTCCAGGCAAAAATCTTCATGGGCACTTTCCTGTTGAAGGTTCTGCGAACTTCCTCATCACTATAGCCTTCTTCTTTCAGGTTCCGCCAGCGTTCACTGGCCTTCATGGCCGCATCCAGTACATTTTCACGACCCTTCCAAACCGAACCGGTTTTGATATTGCGCTGGTTGTCCAGGGTTTTTTGCAAAATCGGCATTTGCTGGGCTACGGCTTCTTCGGCATAGGTTTGCATGCGTGGGTTGATGGTGGTAAAAATCTTCAACCCATCATCGTATATATTATATGATTCGCCATCCGGCTTTTTAATGTCTTTTAAAATCTGGTTTACTTCATCCCGCAGCACCTCGCGGAAATAAGGTGCGTAGCCCTTGTTTTCATCCAGCTTGTTATAACTCAACTTGATGGGCAATGCTTTTAAGCGGCTGGCCTGGGCGGGAGTGATCTTGTGGTTTTTTTCCATTTGTCCCAGCACCACGTTGCGGCGTTCCAGGGCGGCTTTGGGGTGTACCCTTGGATTGTACAGGTAAGTGGCTTTCAGCGACCCAATGAGCAAGGCGGCTTCTTCAGGGTTCAGGCGGTCGGGTTCTTTCTGGAAAAACGTGCGGGAGGCATTGCGGATACCATATACGTTGTCGGGGTAAGAAACGGCATTCAGGTAAAGCGCCAGGATCTCTTCCTTGGTAAAATTGCGCTCCAGCCGGATGGCGATGATATACTCCTTGAGCTTTTCCATGATCCGCTCCATGCTGTTTTTGCTGCCCTGGTCCAGCAGGGTTTTGGCCAGCTGCTGGGTGATGGTACTGCCACCTCCTTCGCGGCCAAACAAAAACACGGCCCGCATGGTAGACTTGACGTCGATGCCGGAGTGGTCATAAAAACGCTCGTCTTCGGTGGCTACCAGGGCATCAATGACATGGCGGGAGATGTCGCGGTAATCCACATTGCTGCGGTTGCCCCTTTCCCGGTAGTACTTTCCCATCAGGGTGCCGTCGGCGGCAAACACCTCCGATGACTGCAGCATGCTGGGGTTTTCCAGTTGCTTCATAGAGGGGAGCTTGCCAAACACGCCCAGTATAGCCAGAACAATGATCAATACAAAAATTCCAAAGCCGCTCCAAAAAACGACCCAGAAGATTCGGACACTTTTTTTCATATTGGTTGATATAAGGGATTATAAGTCAAAAGCTGCTAACCTACAATCAGTGACAGGGCAAGAACAGCTCCTACCCGTCAATATAGGCCATCTTTTACACCTAATGGGTTCCAAAACTATAAAATAGGGTGCAACAAGAGGTTAAAATTTAACTGGCAAGTTTTGGTCCAGAAACTTTTGGTATTGGTTCAGATCCGCCTTTTCCTGTAATACCTGCAGGTTGTCTTCCGAAATCAGTGTGAAGGTGTATTTTTCCTTTTTGAGCCAGGGCACGATTTCCGTGGCCGCTATCGGCTTGGCCTTTTGCAGATAATCCACCGCATTCTGTATGTTCACAAAATCGCCGATCAGCAGCAGCTTGGTACTGTCGTCTAACTGCAACAGGTTGATTTGGAGAGGGATATTATAATATTTTTCGCGGTGATAACGGGCAAAAGCGTTTTTGGCTTCGTTGCCAAACACCACATCTACCTTGTCCAGAACCACGACCGCATAATGCTTGGTCTCGGGCTGATACGTATAGGCACTGGACACTTTGGGCGGGGCCTGCGTAATGGCAATGTTATCCCTGGCAGCCATAGGGGTGGTTGTGCTAACTGCTACACCTTTAGATTGATTCAGCGATGGATCGGTACCTACCCGCTGCGACCGGTTCACCAGCACGGCAGGCGGTTCCTCTTCTTTTACTACAGGCGGGGTGGCTTCGGTTTTAACCACCGGTAGTTCCTCTGCCTTTTTCTCTTCTGCTTTTACAAGCAGTTTTTCTGCCGGTTTGGTTTCTTCTTCTGCCGGCCGTTCTATCTGCAGGTTCATCAGCTCCTGCTCAATCTGCTGGCGGCGGTTCAACACATTCAGCAGGGTAGTGGCTTTGTCGGCTATAGGCGTACCATTATTTTGCTGTATCAGCGTATTCAACACGGTTTTGGCTGTACTGTCTTCTCTTTGCTTAATGTGGTAAACGGCTTCTATATACAACAGCTGCGGCTGCCAGTAGGTGGTATGGTACTGGCTGTCGGCTTGTTGCTTGGCACTTTTGGCCTCGGCAAAACGGCCTTCTATATACATATCGTAGATGCCTTCGTAAACCCTGGTAACTTCGGCCGAGGGCTGGGTACCGGAAGGATCTTTGCCCGTATTGATAATGGTGGTATGCCGGCTGCCGGCATGCTGGGTGGTTAGTTCATTTTTGAGGGCTGCTGCTTTTGTCGCATTACCCAGTTTGGTGTAGCAGTAGTGCAAATGAAATAAGATCTCGTCTTTTTGGGCGTGGGCGGGAAACCGCTGCAGCAAGTCTTCGTATACCCGGATGGCGGCTTCATAATCCTCTATTTCGTTCAGGTAAGTGCGGCCCAGCATGTAAAGAGCGTTCATGGTCGAATCGCGGGAGGCCTGTACCTGTGCCTCGGTCAAAGGCAGGCTGGCCAGCAGCCCTTCGTAGCTCAGGCCCGCATCCGGGTCAGGAACGCCGGTAACCGGGTAGCCACGGGTATCGTTCAGCAGGGTGTTGTTCAGCTGCGCTACCGCACCGGAAGCCCGGCGCCAGTTGTCTGCATTGGGCCGTTTACCCCACGCCTGCTGAAAGGCAACCGCACCCTGTTTTTTGGAGCTTTCGTTGTAAAAATACCATTCGCCCTTGCTGTTGGTACTAAAGGCATTGCTTTCAGTAACCGGCCGTGCCGCTGTGGAAGTCAGAGGGGCATCTTCTTCTTTCAGGCCCTGCTTCCTTCTGAGCTGGCGTACCAGTTTTTTGATATAATCATCCCGTTCTGCTTCGGGCATGGCTGCTACCCGCTGCAGGCTGTCCTGGCGTTGAACGACCCCGGTTAAAGCCACCACTCGCCCCAATACCCCTTTTCTTTCTGCAAGGTGCTGGGCTTCTTCTGTTGGCAGGTTTTCAATCTGTACACTGTCGTAAAAGGCGGCGGCCTGCAGATAGTTCTTTTGTTGGTAGTTTAACTCGGCCAGCTGCAAATAACTCTGGCTGGCGGTGCTGAGGTTACCGTTTTTGTACTGGGCCGATTTTAAAAAATACTCCTGTGCCCTGGCGTAATTGTTACGGGTCAGCTCCATTTGAGCTGCCATATAATAAATCACATCGCGGTAGTCCAGGTACCTTTCGCGGCGGGCCATTTTCAGCAGCTCATTGATGTTTAGTTCCACATAATTGTCGCCCCCTTCTTTATTAATGCGGATCAGGTTCAGCCGGGCATAGATGTCCATGACGGGATCGGTCGTGTGGCTAATGGATTCATTATAAAACTCGGCTGCGTTTTCGTAAAGCCCTGCCTTTTCGTACAGTTGGCCGATCAGGTATTCCCAGCGGGCCCTTTCCTGCCGGCTGCCGGCATTATCCAGAGCCAGTGCCAAGTGGGTGGCGGCACTGTCCCAGCGGGACTGGCGGTAATACCAGTACGCCTGTACTTCTTCCAGGGCGTTGCGCAGGCGGGCCGGAAAAACAGGGTCGTTTTTTAAGGTGGCAATCAGGCTGCCGGCTTCGGGCATGGCCCCGGATTGGATCAGCGTTCGAACCTGCCACACCAGGGCGTTGTTGCGGCCCGGCGGATCGGAAGTGATGCGTTTTAAAAGGCTTTCATTTTCCTTGGTGGCAATGCTGGTGGCCTGGTTGCCGTCCATGCGGCTGCCGATGTATTTGTAATAACCGTCCGCTTCTTTGTCCGCAAAAGCATAGTTGATGAACTGGAACATCTGGTAGGCCGAGTCGTATTGTTGCTGCAGGTAATAGGCGGCGCCCCACAGCAGGTACAGGTCGTCGATCCAGTCGTTGCGCAGGTCGTGCAGCACAATGCCGGTTTTGGATTTATAGATCACCGAGTCCAGTTCCTGCTTATCCTGGGCAGTGGCGTCCAGCGAATAATTGTAAAAAGACAGCAGGGTGGCATAATCGTCTTTATGCGCCGCCTTGGCCCGCTCTATAACAGCGTTGAGTTTATTATTGGCGTTGAAAAAGTAGTTGTAGTGGGTTACGGTATTCTGCAGGAGCCGCTTGTGAAACTTCAGCTTTTTGTCGCTGGTCTTTTCCGACCTGAGTTCCCGGTTTTCGTAGGGCTCTGGCTTTTTGATATCCAGGTCAAAGCCCAGTTGCGCCTGAACGGATTGAAAGCTGGTTATCAGGAACAGTAGTATGGAGATATATAGGAGACAGCGGCCTTTCATTTGAGTGGCAAATAAACTCTTATTAACTGAAATTTGGTGAATTTAGTATAAAAGTTTACTATTTTTTATCACATGGCGGCCGTACCGGCGGCACATACATTTCATTTATTACCTTTAAGCGCTAAAGAACAGATATGGCCAAACTCGATGCCGGTACCACCCTAAGAAGATTGCGCAACCGATACCGGCTGGTGATTTTGAATGACGATACCTATGAAGAAGTGGTGACTTTTCGACTTTCCAGAATGAGTGTTTATATTGCTTTGAGTACGGTGTTTGTAGTTTTGGTGGGGCTGACCGTGGCGCTGATGGTTTTTACACCGTTAAAATATTATATACCGGGTTATGGTAATGCCCAGATTGGCCGGGAATACCGCCAATTGAAATACGTAACCGACTCGCTGGAAAAGCAGGTCATGTACCAGGCGCAATATATCAATGGTATCAGAGGAGTGTTGTCGGGCGATGTGCCACTGGACCTGGATACGACTCAGATTGAATTGCCGAAGGAAGAGTTTTCCAACGATTAACCAATCAACCAATATATCCTGATATCTATGTTTAACAAAGAAAAAAACACCAGCCCAACCGAACGCCTCAATGGCAACAGTGCTACACTGATCAGTGCCGGCACCACCCTGCAAGGCGATCTGAAAAGTGAAAACAACCTGCGCATCGACGGCACCATCAAGGGCAATATTATTTGTTCCGCTAAAATCATTATTGGTGCCAGTGGCTTTGTAGAAGGTCGTATTGAAGGTGCGCAGGCCGATGTGTCCGGCAAAGTGCTGGGCGACATCCAGGTGAAAGAGCTGCTGCAACTGCGCGACCAGTGCAATGTAGATGGCAATATCGCCGCCGGCAAGCTGCAGATAGAGCCGACCGCCACCTTTAACGGCAAGTGTACCATGAACAGCACCGCTGCTAACGGCGTGCAAAAGAAAAAGCATGAAGCCCCAGCAAAGGAAGCCGCCTAATACCAATGACTTAATGCGCTATGCAGGTTTGGGGACACAGATCTTTGTGTCCCTGGGCATAGCCGTTTTTGCCGGTTATAAAGCCGATAACTGGCTGCAGGTGCCCCTGCCGCTGCTGGTTTGGATACTGCCTTTTGTGGTGTTAAGCCTCATGATTTATAAGCTGATAAAAGAAACTTCAAAAAGAAAACAGGACGATGAAACAAAATAGGCTGAAAGGCTTTTTACCCATACTATTGATATTTGTGGTGCTGAATGCATTTTTTATAGCCGGCCGCAACATGCTGGCACGCTGGAATGCAGACCAGGAGGTGTTGATCATAGGCAATGCACTGCTGTTTGTCATCACCTTTATTTCTTTTCTGCTGGCCATTCGGGGTTTGAACAATCCCAATCCGCATGCCTTTGTGCGTTCGGTATACGGCAGCATCATCCTCAAACTGTTTGTGTGCATGATCGCTGCTTTGGTGTATATTTCTATTTACCAGAAAGACCTGAACAAGGTGGCCCTGTTTACCTGCATGGGGCTTTACCTGGTGTATACGTTTATGGAAGTTTCGATATTGACGAGGCTGTTGAAGCAAAAGTAGTAATGAGCAAGAAAGAGGCACCCCTTTCCAGTTTGAAAGATTACCTGCCGCCCCACACTTATGATGCTGTACTGGCTTACCTGCACCAGTACAAGGTGCACTTGACCGTGGCCCGGGAGCGCAAAAGCATTTTGGGGGATTACCGGCACCGCACGGTGCACCACAACCACCGCATTAGTGTGAATGGCAATTTAAACCCGTATGCATTTTTGATCACCCTGCTGCACGAACTGGCGCACCTGCTGACGTTTGAGGCCTACGGCAACAAGGTGCAATCGCATGGTAAGGAGTGGAAGTCAATATTCGGGCAGCTGCTGGCCCAGTTTATCCAGCACAACATTTTTCCGGATGATATCCGGAAAGCCCTCCTCAGTTCCATCTCCAATCCTGCAGCCAGCAGTTGCGCCGACGAAGTGCTGCTGCGCACCCTCAAGCGATATGATGCCAAAAACGGAAAAACCGTGCTGGTGGAAGACGTGCCCCTCGACGCCCTGTTTCTTACCCACGACGGCAAGGTGTTTAAAAAAGGAGAGAAGGTGCGTAAGCGCTTTAAATGCGTAGAGGTAAAAACCGGTCGCCTGTACCTATTTAGTCCGGTGTATGAAGTGAGTCCGCTGTCCCAGGGAGGAGTTTAAAGTCTAAAGTTTAAGGTTTAAAGGTTGAAAGTTCACGAGTTCACCAGTTCACCTGTTCACGAGTTGGATCGCGGATTTCGCAGATGATGAACAGTATAGGGATTTAAAAGATTTTCTATCTATCAACAATAAACTGTCAACTTTCCGTTATAGGTTTTTGAAGGTTTTTCAGCTTTTACTGTACATAATCAAACTTCTTTAAAGGCCCATAGGGCCCCTCCCTCTGGTCCCTCCCCGGTGGAGAGGGAGGGCAGGCCACACAGGTATTTTTCTGCTACAGAATTGACATATGGGCTTTTGAACCCTTTTCGGCTAAGCACATAAAGCCATCAACTTCTTTAAAAGTCCATATGGTTTTTAAAGAAGTTATTCTAGGTTAAAAAGCTATCAAAAAATAGAAAGATCACTCTCCCTGTCATCCCGGCCTTGAGCCGAGACCTCCAGCACCTGCAGCCCCTTGTTTCTTTGTGTTCCTTCGTGTCCCTGTGTCTCTGTGGTTCAAAAAACATCTAAAGCAACTCTTTCAAAAACCCATACTGGAGTGTTGGGGGTTAGTCGTTGATCGTTGTTCGTGGACAGAAAGTCTTTTAAAAGCCTATATGCCTATAAGAATTTGCGAAATCCTTTTCAAATCCGTGAAATCTGCAATCCAACTTTGTAAACTAGTGAACTCGAGAACTTTAAACCCTTAACTGCTCACAATTTGCGCAGCATCCACAAGTCGCAGCCGAAATGCCCGGTATTGCCAATGGGCGCCTCCAGGTACTCAAAGCCAAACTTGGCGTAGGTGCTGAGGGCCTGTTTCAGTTCGGGCATGGTTTCCAGGTACACATTTTTATAACCGGCGGCCTGGGCAAATGCCAGGCTTTGTTCGATCAGTTTTTTCCCCAGGCCGATGCCGCGGGCTTGGGGCTGCAGGTACATTTTTACCAGTTCGCAGGTGTCGGCGGGCAGCCCTTCGGAGGGGTAAATGCCGCCACCGCCTAAAATATCGCCCCGGTGCTCGGCTATAAAATAGGCAGCGCCTTCTTTTTGAAACAATTGGTATAGGGCATCGGTGGTAGCATCATAGTACACGGTGCCGGGCCTTGCGGCACCAAACTCCTGTAAGGCGGTCCGAATAATGACTGCAATGGCGGCATTATCGCCGGGTTGGATTTCGCGGATGGTGATTTGTTGGGGATCGATATTCATGGACTGCAAATTTGAAGGGATTTCAGCAAACAGAAAACAGTCGGCTAGGTAATTGTACCTATAACAGATTAAAATTTGTTAGTAGTGTGTAAGAATAACTGGTATGAAATGTGTATGCGTGGCAATTCTTCTACATCTTTGTGGTATCGAAATCCTAAGAAAAATCAACATCCAATTTTCGACGAAAAACCAGTATCCAACCCTTAGAAAATCCAGCAGGCGTCCGTCCAAGAAAACAAAAGTTTAAGCTACTATCTATTAGCGCCTGAAAAGATTGTTCCCCTTCTTTCGGAGGGGAATTTTTTTAAAGTAGCCTGCAACTTTAAAATGCCCAAAGCAGTTATTTTAACGATTTGAAGGCATTCTGTTCAAAATTAATGTTGCAACTTTGTTTTTCGGTTATTCTTACCCTCTGAACCACCTAACCGTTCCGCAAAAAAACGTACTCATTGAAAGCAGATTCGTCCACTCACAAGTTACCGTATTGAAAATTATTTCCTATGTAAACAAGATTAATCTGTGCCTGAAATAATCATCCCCTGCCTTTGTGCAGGGGATTCTTTTTAATCACAGATTTCGCAGATTTGAAAACGGATTACACGTTTTATAAAACGGATGGTGCAGATGGTGAAAAGGATTTATCAGATTTGAATATGGGGTTTTAAAGCAATGGAAAAATGGATTGAAATGATGGGGGCATTCAGGTTTCAAGGATAAGCGAAGTTGGGGTGAATTTGCGTTTTGGATTCCATCTATCACACGCTATTTCTTATATAGGCTTTTAAAGAAAATTCTTCAACTATACACTTGCACATTTTTTCTATTCACTTGATATGGACTTCTAAAGAAGCTTACCGTCGGTTGTAATCTTTTCAAATCCTCATACGTTTATCCGCGCCAA
>JAEWAC010000399.1 GCA_023391895.1 Bacteroidota bacterium | reverse complement strand
TTATTTATCTGCGAATTCTAAAACTTTGGAAGTGATAAAGGCCACTTGCTCCTCGTCCATCTCAGTATGAATGGGTAAGGAAATCACCCGTTCGGTAAGCCAGTCCGTTACCGGCAGGTCCACTACTTCTGTTGAAAGCGAAGTAAACATTTTTTGGCGGTGCGCCGGTACCGGATAATAGATCATAGAAGGAATTTGGTTTTCTGCCAGAAATTGGTTCAGCGCATCCCGGTCTAGCCCTTCCAGCACCAGGGTATACTGGTGAAACACATGTCGGCCATATTTAGCCCGGTGCGGCACCTCCAGTTTGGGATGTTCGCCAAAAGCCTGGTCGTAATAATCGGCCACCTGGCGGCGGGCATCGATATAGGCATCCAGGTGCTTCAGCTTGATTTCCAGTATGGCTGCCTGTATGGTATCCAGCCGGCTGTTGCATCCTACCAGGTCGTGATAATAACGCTTACTCTGACCATGATTGGCTACCATTCTTAATTTGGCCGCCAGTTCATCACTATTGGTCATCAGGGCACCACCATCGCCATAGCAACCCAGGTTTTTGGAAGGGAAAAAAGACGTACAACCCACCGTGCCCATGCTTCCGGTCTTTTTAACCGTACCATCTGAAAAATAGTAGTCCGACCCGATGGCCTGGGCATTATCTTCAATAACGTGCAGGTTGTGGTTGCGGGCAATCTCCAGGATTTTTTCCATGTTGGCCGGTTGGCCGTATAAGTGTACCGGAACAATGGCCCGGGTACGGGGCGTGATGGCATTTTCCAAAGCTTCCACGTTCATGCAAAAGGTTTGCGGGTCCACATCTACAAACACGGTTTTCAACCGCAGTAAAGCAATCACTTCCGTGGTAGCGATATAGGTAAAAGAAGGAGCGATCACTTCATCGCCCGGTTGTAGCCCCAACGCCATCATGGCAATTTGAAGGGCATCGGTACCGTTGGCACATGGTATAACATGCTTAACCCCATGATAGGCAGCCAAAGCATCCGCAAAGCTTTGCACCTGCGGGCCGTTGATAAAAGCACTACTTTCTAAAACATTTAAAACTGCCGCATCTACTTCAGATTTGATCTTTTGGTATTGCTGCTTCAGATCTACCATTTGTATGGGTCGCATGGATATGAATATAATAAATTAAGTAAATAGTTAAAATTAGGAAGTGGAGCAAAAATAATAAAATATGACCTGGATAAATTTTGCATTTAATTTTGTCACGCCAGTATAACTTTTATTTTTCTTGATTTTACTATATCGACTTTTTATTACACTTTACCAGTTGGGCATCCGCCTGGCAGCAGCATGGAACCCTAAAGCCAAACAATGGCTGTCCGGGAGAAAAAACCTGTTTGCCGAACTGAGTCAAACTTTTCCTCTTGCGCAGCCAGTTATTTGGGTACACAGTTCATCGGCCGGTGAATTTGAACAAGCTAAACCCGTTATTGATGCTTTAAAAAAGGAGCACCCGGATCATCAAATTGTGGTGACTTTTTTTTCGCCTTCCGGTTATGCGGTGGGCAAAAAATCAGCAGTTGCCGACCAGGTATTTTACCTGCCGGTAGACACTAAAAAAAATGCAGATCGTTTTCTTTCTCTCGTTCAGCCCCGATTGGTCATTTTTGTAAAATATGATTACTGGTATTATCATTTAAAAGCCGTTCGGGAAAGGAACATTCCTTTACTGCTTGTATCGGCCATCTACCGCAACAACCAGGCTTTCTTCCGGTGGTATGGTGGCTTTTACCGCAACATGCTCCACTTTTTCACCCAATTGTTTGTGCAGGATGAAACCTCCTATGGACTTTTAAAGAAGTTTGGCATAAACCATTGCACCATTAGCGGTGATACCCGGTTTGACCGGGTGGCAACCATTGCTGGCAATTTTACCCAGGTGCCTTTTATTAAAGAATTCGTAGGTAATCATCCCGCGTTGGTAGCCGGCAGCACCTGGCCCGAGGATGAAAAAGCATTGGCAGCCGCCTATGGGAATTTGAAAAACTTGAAGCTGGTCATTGCACCGCATGAAATAAACGAAGACCACATCAGAAGCATTGAAAATCTGTTTCCCAAAGCTATCCGGTATTCTGCCGTCAAAGCGGCACTGGGAGCTGGCCCTTCACAGGATAGTGTTCTATGGGAAAATGAAAAAGACCCGCAAATACAAGCTGTTAAAAATCAACTGGCTGAAGCCCCTGTTTTGATCATTGATAATATCGGGATGCTATCCCGCCTGTATCACTATGCTACGGTTACGTATGTCGGCGGTGGATTTAACAAAAGCGGCATCCACAACACCCTGGAAGCTGCGGTTTATGGCAAGCCGGTTATCTGGGGCCCCAACTATCAAAAGTTCAGGGAAGCAAAAGAACTGATAGCAGCAGGCGGTGGCATTAGCTATACCAGTGCAGCGGAATGTCAGCAGATTCTGCACACTTTATTAAACGACAAGGCAGCCTATACTAAAGCTAGTATGGCTGCCTTGCAATATGTTCAGCAAAACAAAGGCGCTACTGAAAAAATCATGAATTATATTCAGGAAAACCGTCTTCTTACCAAATGATAAAAGTGCTGCACGGTGTCCTTCGTATCATTCCAGCCCAGTTTTACCTTTAGCTCACGGTTCATCCAGTATTCAGCTTCCTGCAGCACATGAAAACTGTTGATGGTCTTGATACTGCGTTCGTACATGGCCTCATCACCGCGAAACAGCTCGCTTACAAACAAAAATTTATCGTTGATGCCGATGGCCTTGCGCAGGTCTTTTACCGGTGTTTCTTTTAGCTTCTGTGCCAATTCGGTTTTCTCCTGCTTGAGCCGGTCATTGAGCGATAGTTGCGGGGAACTCACCACCTGGTTGATTTCTTTAGGCCCTTCATTTTGAGGCGGCAGGTGTTGCACCAGTGTGGGTGTTTCCCAAACAGCATCAAAAGGTTGCGTTTCCGGCTCTGCAGGTCTTACGGTAGCGGCCGGCACAGACTCAGGCTTTACTTCAGGCTGCTTTTCCACTGCTTCCTCCTGCAGCGTAACAGCCGGTCTTTTT
>JAEWAC010000362.1 GCA_023391895.1 Bacteroidota bacterium | reverse complement strand
GTATGGCACATGATCAACTGGAAGGAATTTGCCATGAGCCGGCTGCAGCAGGATACCGACAAAACCCTGCACCAGTTTGAGACCGATGACTGGCGTACGCTGGACCATAACAACCAAAGCCTGTGGCAGCAAGGTGTAGACCGGTTGCACCAAACCCAGCAACAACTGTTAACGTTAGTACAGCAGCAGCAAGACGCCATTTTAGACACCCCTGTCTTTGAGCGAGATTACAATTACCAAAAGTTGCTGTACGGTGTGCTGCAACATGATATTTATCACCTGGGACAAATAGCCTACATTTTAAAATTTTTGAAAAATAAATAGCCGACTGTGCCTTTTCAGTTTCTTTTTTAACACCCTGATCAAACAGTTATAAAAGGTCAGTTGGTGCCTCAAGGGTTGATGAAAACAGTGGGATATATTAGTAATTATAAAATGTAAGCAAGGAATTTTTGGGCAAAACAAAGGCTGGACGCGGGTTCCAGCCTTTTGTATAACTAAGTGAAAACAAGTAGAATTGCTTAAAAAAGAAAGGCCTGCCCTAAAAAGAGCTGGCCGTTGCTAACCTATGAAAAACACCAAGTTCAAATATAGTTGAAAAAGTGTTTTACTGCAACAGCCCTTTCGATCTTTTATTTCCTTTATTGTCGTTTTTGTTTTGCAAACGTTCGTTCCGCAACTGTTTTACTTCTTCCACAAAGTCGCGTTCGTAAGTAAATACATCGTTGCTGCGCTTTTCGCCTACAATGTTTTTAAACTGGTCGCGGTAGCGGATGCGCAGGTCTACAATTTTTTGCTGGCGCTTCAGCGCATCGCCTTTAAACTGCTGGTTGGTTTTTCTCAGCTCATCAAAATAATCCAGGAAAACAGGACTAAACCGATCTGCCTCCGTTTTGGAAAGCCCCAGCCGTTTTTGTATGTATTCGTTCATTCTTTCCTGCACTTTCTGTCCACCATCCTTGTCGCTGTCTTGCGCATAAGATGCGGAGGATAATGCCAGGAATAAACCCAGTATATATAAAATTCTTTTCATAGTTACTTCTTGTTTAGTTGATAGTGATCGCTTCGTCTTCAATTGGTACCTGATTCAGGAAGGCTTCCAGCTCACTGTTGGAGACATCTTTCAGCATTTTGCGCACTTCTGCACCCTTACTGGAGGTTTTTGCCAATTCTTTGCCAGAATTGCTGATGTCTGCCGTGCGGATAAAGGCCTCCAGCTCCGTTACGGAAATGTTTTTGAGCTTTTGGGCTACCCATTCTTCCGGCTGGCGGTTGGGGTCCACGCCTGGGCTGCCGCTGTTGAAGTACAGTACGGTACTGATGGCGATCAAACCCGTAACCACGGCTGCCGCGGCCATGCGCATCCAGGGCCTCAGGCCAAAGGAAACCACCTTGCCCGCTGGCTTTTGTACCTGGGCCAGGACGCCTTCAGCCAAGCCTTCAAAGTAACCGGCAGGTACTGTGTAGGGCGTTTCTCTGGTATGCCTTTGCAGTACCTCCGGCAACTGATCTTCCTGGAGTAAGGAAGGTAGGTTTTGGGTTAAGCCGGAAAAATAGTTTTCGGGTACGGTAAAAGGCATTTTGCGAGGAATAGCGGCCAGCAACGGAGACAGCTCTGCCAGTTCCTCTGCGGAATCTGCAGGCTGCTGCTGGCTCTTTAATCGGGCCATAACAGAAGCAGCAAAGTTTTCAAAGTAACCGGGAGGTACGGTAAAAACGGGCTGCTTATCAAAAGGTAAAGAGCTGCTTAGATCCTTTAATTCTTCCTGTATGGCGGTTAGGCTATTCATGATCGGTTTTTAAGACGGTTATTAAAGGAAAAAGTTTAATGGTTCTTAATATAATCTTCAATTTTTTTTACTGCGTGGTGATAGCTGGCCTTCAGGGCGCCTTCACTGGTTTCCAGCACCCGGCTCATCTCCTCGTAGGGCATTTCGTCGTAATATCGTAAGTTGAATACCAGCCGTTGTTTTTCCGGCAATTGCTGTATGGCCAGCTGCAGTTTCCACTCCAGTTTATTGGCATCAAAGTTCTGATCGGCCTTGATTTTGTTGCTCAGGCCGCTTTCCACATCGCTCAGGCTGATGGCGGTACGTTTTTTCTGCTGTTCCAGAAATGTTAACGATTCGTTGGTGGCAATGCGGTACAGCCAGGTATAAAGTTGCGCATCTTCCCGAAAGTTTTCCAGGGCGTTCCATACGCGGATAAAAACATTTTGCAGTACGTCGTTGGCGTCGTCGTGGTCCACCACCATGCGCCTGACGTGCCAGTACAGCCGTTCCTGGTACTTTTTAATGAGTGCGGTAAAAGCCGTTTCCTTGGTTGCAGCATTCCGGAACTGTACCAGTAACTCTGCATCCGATCTGTCTGTTAATGCCATTAAGGGTTGTTTAGTGATTTAGAATATTGGAAATTTTAAATCGAACATAGCCATAAAAATAAAAAAAGCAGGCCCAATAAAGCCTGCCAAAGAAAAACATTTTTTGACTCCTTTTACCAGGGCCTGATTTTTCATTTGCATCAGACCTGGTACGGTTGAATGTCGTCCTGTGCTTTAGTTTGATGGACAGATGCAGCTGATAAGGTGTTGCCGGTGTAAAAAGAGCCGTCCCTGAGGGCCGGCTCCTTACTTGTGGTATAGGTACTAAAAAATTACCGGTAAAGTTGAAGCGTCAACCGTGCCAAAGCAATGACCTGGGTCAGCTGCCTGAAAATATTGTAAACCGGCCGTAGCTACCTCATAAAAAAAGCCACCGCATCGGGTGGCTCTATTCTTTCAAAAAGCTATATAGGGTTATCCTTTTTTACGGGCCATTACTTTTTCAGCAGCCGCAATGATATCGGGTACATCCAACCCGTATTTTTTCAGCAGCTGGTCGGGTGTGCCACTTTCGCCAAATGTATCTTTAGTGCCCACAAACTCAATGGGAATGGGAAAGTTGCGGGTAGCTACCTGGGCCACCGCATCGCCCATGCCGCCAATAATGTTGTGTTCTTCGGCAGTAACGGCGCAACCGGTTTTGCGGATGGAAGCCAGGATGGCTTCTTCGTCCAGCGGCTTGATGGTGTGCAGGTTGATCACTTCTACACTAATGCCTCTTTCCTGCAGGGCGGCACCGGCCTGTATGGCATTCCACACCATATGGCCGCAGGCAAAAATGCTGACATCGGTACCTTCGGAAAACTGCTGGGCCTTGCCAATCACAAAAGGCTCGTCGGGATTGGTGAAAATAGGCCAGGAGGGACGTCCAAAACGCAGGTAAACCGGGCCATGGTATTCTGCAATGGCCATGGTGGCCAGCTTGGTCTGGTTGTAGTCGCAAGGCACAATCACGGTCATGCCCGGCAGCATCTTCATCAGCCCGATATCTTCCAGTATCTGGTGGGTAGCGCCATCCTCACCCAGGGTTAAACCGGCGTGGGAGGCACAAATTTTTACGTTTTTATCGCTATAGGCAATGCTCTGGCGAATCTGGTCGTACACACGGCCGGTAGAAAAGTTGGCAAAGGTGGTGGTAAAGGGAATTTTGCCGCCAATGGTTAAGCCGGCCGCAATGCCCATCATGTTAGCCTCGGCAATGCCGCACTGGATAAAGCGCTCCGGAAACTCCTTCATAAACTGCTGGAGTTTTAAAGAGCCGGCCAGGTCGGCTGTTAAGGCTACGACATTTGCATTTTTACGGGCTGCTTCTACAATACCGTCGCCAAAACCGCTGCGGGTATCTTTTTTGCCTGTTGATTGAATATTTTTAAGCATACAGGTACACAATTGAGCCGCAAAAGTAAGGGTTCGTTTGCGGCAGAAAATAATTTAATTGAGTGTAGAGTTATTGGAGGCAAACATTTGCTCATCCTGCTGGAGCTTTTGTTCCCATTTCCAGGCGGTACTCATCATTTCCTCCAGCGTACGGGAGGGATCCCAGCCGAGCTCCTGGCGGGCTTTGTCGTTATTGGCATAAATGGCGACCACATCGCCCGGGCGGCGGGGCCCCAGTTCGTAATTCAGCTTTTGGCCGCTTACTTTTTCAAAGGCATGGATGGCTTCCAGTACCGTTACGCCATTGCCGGTGCCCAGGTTAAAGATGTCGCAGGATGTTTTGTTTTTGCCTTTTTCCAGGTACTGAATGGCCAGGGTATGGGCATGGGCAATGTCGCATACATGAATATAATCCCGTACACAGGAGCCGTCGCGGGTAGGATAGTCGGTACCGTATACCACCATCTTGGGTATTTTGCCAATGGCGGTTTGGGTAATGGCCGGCACCAGGTTCTGCGGTTTGCCAATGGGCATTTCGCCAATCAGGGCAGAGGGGTGGGCGCCTACCGGGTTAAAGTAGCGCAGCAGGATGTACTGGGTATCTCCAATGTTTTGCGACTGCATGATCATTTGTTCACCCACTTGCTTGGTGTAGCCATAGGGCGACTCCGCCGGCTTGGTAGGCGTTTGCTCCGTGACCATCTGTTCGTCTGGATTGCCGTAAACCGTGCAGGAAGAGGAGAAAACAAACCAGGGAATGCTGAACTCCTGCACGCATTTCAAAAGGTTAATGAGCGAGAATAAGTTGTTTTCAAAGTACATCAGGGGCTGCTCTACCGATTCGCCCACAGCCTTGTAAGCCGCAAAGTGAATAATGCCCTGTATGTCTTCGTTTTCCTGAAATATAGCGTGGGTGTCATCAAAATTGCAAAGGTCTACTTTATAGTTTTTAACGCTTTTGCCGGTGATTTTTTCCACCCCTTTCAAGATAGCCGGATTAGACCGGGAGTTGTTATCAACAGAAATTACCTCATAGCCATTTTCTATCAGGTCAACTACGGTATGCGACCCAATATAGCCGCAGCCTCCGGTAACTAATATTTTTGCCATATCTCAGGATTGAGTCGCAAAACTCGGAAATAAAACGATTCTTTAAAAGAAAGCGCTCACAATAAAATAAATCAGGGCTGCCAGCAGGCCGCTAACCGGTATGGTCAGGATCCAGGCCCACAGCAGGTTGATGGTAACCCCCCAGCGTACGGCCGAAAGCCGCTTGGTAGCGCCTACGCCAATAATAGAGCCGGTAATGGTGTGGGTGGTACTAACCGGTATTTTTAAGGCTTCGGTTACAAAAAGCGTAATGGCACCGGCTGTTTCCGCGGCCACCCCTTCAAAAGGCGTCACCTTGGTAATGCGGGTACCCATGGTTTTAATAATTTTCCAGCCCCCGCTCATGGTACCCAGACCAATGGCAGCATAACAGGCCAGCGGCACCCAGGTGGGCATTTCGTCAAAACTAGATATGGTACCGTGTGCAATCAAGGCAGCAGTGATGATACCCATTACCTTTTGCGCATCGTTACCACCGTGGCCAATACTGAAAGCGGCCGATGAAACCAACTGCAAACGCTTGAACCAGGTAGTGGCTTTGGCGGCATTGAGGGTGCTGAGCCAAAACGTAAATACCGCCATGATGGTTAGGATAAAGGCCAGCAAGATCCACTTGAAGTTTTTGGAGAAAAACACCACTTTCCAGAAATAAGACTCATAGTGCGACTGTAGTTTGGCCGGGTCGGTTTCCAGGTGGGTTACCATAAAATAGATTACGCCTGCCAGCACCAGCAAAGAAACCAGCTTGGGCATGATGCCTTTGCGGAAGGAAAAAATAAACCAGAGCGAGATGATAAACGCCATGATCATACCCACCACCGGCGCCAGGAAAATAAAAGCCGCTGTTTTCAGCACCGGCTCGGAGTTGACGGCGGCAAAACCACTGCTGGCCACCGCTGCGCCGGCAAAACCGCCGATCAGGGTATGGGAAGAAGAAGAGGGAATGCCAAACCACCAGGTCAGCAGGTTCCAGGCAATGGCTGCAATGAGGCCCGAAAAAATAACGATCATGCCGGTATTGCCCGTCACCACATCTTCTTTTACGGTTTTGGCTACCGTGTTGGCCACGCCATGATCTTTAAATATGAAAAAAGCGGCAAAGTTGAAGACCGCAGCCCATAACACCGCCTGAAAAGGCGTCAGCACTTTGGTGGAAACTACCGTTGCAATAGAATTGGCCGCATCGTGAAAGCCATTGATATAGTCAAAGATCAATGCCAGCGCTATAATAACAATGATAAAGCTCATAGAGATGTAGATGAGAAAATTTGACCATTTGATCATCTGAAAATAAAGGCAACACTCAATCTCGTTATAAAACAGAAACGGCAGGCATCCCCATTTTCAAATCTTCAAATTTTTACATTTTCAAATTGCTTATGCGTATTTTACAATAATGGATTCAATTACATTGGCCGCATCTTCGCACTTGTCGGTCACATCTTCCATTACCTGATAGATCTCTCTTTTTTTAATGATTTCCTTGGCATCGGGTTCCATGCTGAACAGGCGCTCAATATACATATCACTGATGTCGTCGGCCTGATTTTCCACACTGTTGATGCGCACCAGCGCATCGGTGATGCGGCGGATGTTTTTCATGTCGCGCAGTTCGTGCACGGCGTTTCTTACTTCAGCGGTACCCTGCACAATCAGTTCTGCCAGTTTTTGAATGCCGTCGTCGGTAGGGTTAATGTGGTATAGTTTTATTTTTTTGGCTGATGCGTAGATGAAGTCTGCAATGTCGTCCAGGGCGCTGGCCAGGTAGTGAATGTCTTCGCGGTCAAAAGGAGTAATAAAGTTGCGGCCTAGTTCGGTAAATATTCTGTGGGTGAGTTCGTCACTGGCATGTTCCAGGTCTTCAATAGGTTTTATCAGCTGAGCTCTTTTGTTGTAATCGGTTTCGGCTACCAGGGCGGCCAGTTTCTGAGCCATAATGGCCCCGTTGTTGGCCACTTCTTCAAAGAGCCCATAAAAAACCTTATCCTTTGGACTAAAGAGCTTCATAAAGGATTGTAACGCCATATCTATTTTTTAAAAAGTGAGCGAAGATAATACCTATTGCTACGTGCTGAGATTAACCTAAAAAATTAATATTAAGTTAATACAGTACGTCTATGGCAATCATAAATTATGCTAATTTCTTCCAGCTCCCCCTTTTAACCTCCGTTTCCTCTTACGTTTTCATCCTTTTTATGCTTCAGCACTTTGGCTTCTACGTAAAAAATAATTTCCTCCGCTATATTAGTCATATGGTCGCCGGCTCTTTCCAGCTTGCGGATAATCGTCAGCAGGTGCAATGCCTGGGGTATATTATCCGGCTGCTCATGGCAAAATTGCGCAATTATATCGGTAGCCTGGGAGTTGATTTTGTCCAGGTGGGCATCGCGGGAAAAAATGGTCCGGGCCAGTTTGGTGTCTTCGTGGGTATAGGCGGTGGTTACGTCGGTAAGCATGTGGTGGGCTATTTCATACATTTCTTCCACCTGCAGGTCCTTTATCAGCTGGAGGTTAAAGCTATGTTTGCCCAACAGCACCAGCTTGGCAATCCCTTCGGCATAGTCGCCGATACGCTCCAGGTCGGAGTTGATCTTGAGGGTGGCAAATACCAGGCGCATGTCGTTGGCTACAGGGTTCAGCAGGGCAAAAATGTATTCGCAGGCCTCATCAATCCGAAGCTCGGCAGCGTTCACCCGCTTTTCGCTGATCACGACTTCGTTGGCCTGGTCCTCATCGTTTTCTACCAGGGCCCGGATGCTTTTGTCCAGTTGCCGGCTTACCAGGTCTGCCATTTCAGCCAGGCTGGCTTTCAATTCGCTTAATGCTTCTTGTAGGTGTGTCATACTATAGGGTTTTTAACCAAAGCGTCCGGTAATATAGTTCTGTGTTTTTTCTTTTTCCGGGTTGGTGAACATTTTCCGGGTTTCATCAAACTCTATCAGCTCGCCCATATAAAAAAAAGCTGTTTTGTTGCTGATGCGGGCCGCCTGCTGCATGTTATGCGTTACAATAACAATGGTAAAGTTTTTTTTCAGGTCGTAGATGAGGTTTTCGATTTTGGAGGTGGAAATGGGGTCCAGGGCCGATGCCGGCTCGTCCATCAGCAGTACGGTAGGCTCCACCGCCAGGGCACGGGCAATGCAAAGCCGCTGCTGCTGACCGCCGGAGAGCGAAAGCGCCGACTTGTTTAAGCTATCCGACACCTCATCCCACAGGGCGGCTTGTTTTAAAGAGTGTTCTACTTTTTCCTGCAGCACTTTTTTGTCTTTAATGCCGATGATGCGCAGGCCGTAAGCCACGTTTTCGAATATGGACTTTGGAAAAGGATTGGGTTTTTGAAACACCATACCCACTCTTTTACGCAGCTCATATACTTCCATAGGGCCGCGGTAAATGTCCAGGTCATCCAGCAGGAATTCGCCTTGAATGTTTGCATTTTCTATCAGGTCGTTCATGCGGTTGAAGCAGCGCAGCAAGGTAGACTTGCCACAGCCCGACGGGCCAATAAAGGCGGTAACCGTATGCGCGTCAATACCGATATTGATATTTTTCAGCGCCTGCTTTTCGCCGTAAAACAAATTAGCGTTTTTGGCCTCCAGTTTATACATAGGCTTTAATACTTTATTTTTTTGTACCACTGATTACGGATGTAAATGGCAATGCCATTCAATAAAAAAGTTATGAGCAACAGCACAATGATGCCGGCGGCCGCATTAACCATAAACGCCGCCTGTGGCCGCGATATCCAGTTAAACACCTGTATGGGTAAGGTGGTAAACTGGTCGTGTGGACCTTCGGGTATAAACGGCACGTATACCAGGGCGCCAATCACCAGCAGCGGTGCGGTTTCGCCCACGGCCCTGGAGATAGATAAAATAATGCCGGTTAAAATGCCGCCCATGGCCGAGGGTATCACCACCCGGCTGGTGGTTTGCCACTTGGTGGCGCCCATGCCATAAGAGGCTTCCCGCAGCGAAGCGGGTACTGCTTTTACCGCCTCCCGCGTGGCAACAATAATAATCGGCAAAATCAGCAGGGCCAGGGTGAGGGCACCCGCTATCAAACTGTTGCCTAGGCCGGCCAGCCGTACAAAAATGGTTAATCCCAGAATGCCATAGATCACGGAAGGCACGCCGGCCAGGTTGGCAATATTGATTTCAATAAATTTGGCAAAACGGTTTCTTTTTCCATACTCTTCCAGGTACACACCGGCTAAAATGCCCACAGGCAGCGCAATAAGAATGGTAAAGAAAATAAGGGAGATCATGCCGGCCAGCGCCGTTAAAATGCCGGCCTGCTCCGCGTGCCGGGAAGGCAGGTTCCGGAAAAAGCCCCAGTTCAGACGCCCCAGTCCCTTTGAAAAAATATCAATGATCAGCGTGGCCAGGATGAGCAGCGCCAGCACGGTAAAAGTGAGCGCCAGCACACGGAATGCTTTGTCGGCCAGCTTTGCCTTTGCCTGGTAACTGCCTTTGCCGATTTTTTCTTGGATCATTCGTAACGATTTTGAAATTTTTGGCGAATCCAGAAGCTGATGTTGTTCAGCAGAAACGTGAATACAAACAAGGTTAAACCAGCCGCAAAAATGGTACGGTATTCCAGCGAGTCCTGCGGTACGTCGCCCATGCTTACCTGTACAATATAGGTGGTGATGGTTTCCACGGATTCTTTGGGATTGAAGGTCAGGTTGGGTTCCTGGCCGGCCGCAATGGCCACGATCATGGTCTCGCCCAAAGCCCGGGAGATGGCCAGGATCACCGATACAATAATGCCCGATGAAGCTGCCGGCACCATCACCTTAAAAGCCGTTTGAAACTGGGTGGCTCCCATACCATACGAAGCTTCGCGCAGGGATCTGGGTACGGCCCGCAGGGCGTCTTCGCTTAACGAAGTTACGTAGGGAATGATCATCACACCCATCACCAAACCGGGCGACAGGGCATTAAACCCCCGCAGGTCGGGTATGGCCTGTTGCAGCAGCGGCGTTACAAACTGCAGGGCAAAAAAGCCATACACCACGGTAGGTATAGCCGCCAGGATTTCCAGTATGGGTTTTACAAAAGAAGTAAAACGGGGAGAGGCATACTCGTTTAAATAAACGGCAATGGTTAAGCCCAGCGGCACCGCCACTAAAATGGCAATGGTGGTGGTGAGCAAGGTGCCGGACAACAGGGGCAGGATGCCAAAATGCTTATCAGAAAACAGGGGTGTCCACTGGGTGTCGGTCAAAAAGTCCACTACGGACACTTCGGAAAAAAACTGGATGGTATCATAGGTCAGCACCAGTATAATACCTAGGGTGGTCAGTACGGTTACAAAACTGCAACACATCATGACGATTTCTATAGCTTTTTCTTTACTGCGCATGGGTTTTTTAAAGAGTTTCTTTCATCAACTGCTCCAGGTTGGCGCCCACCGTTGACTTGTCTTTGAATAAGGAACCTTGTTTATTATTGATGAACCGCTGGTACCCTAACTGGTAAATGCTTTCAGGCAAAGGCACATAGCCAATTTCCTTTACCAGTTGCGGCGCATTTTCCAGGTAAAAGCGTACAAATTCTTTTATATAGGGGTTGGTAGCAGACCGGGCATTGACATAAATAAATTCCGGCCGTGACAAAGGAGCGTAGGTGCCGGTGCGCACGGTACTGGCTGTGGGGTAAACAATGCCTTTTCCGGCATCAATACCTACGAGTTTGAGCTTGTCTTTGTTTTCTTCATAATAGGCCAGGCCAAAATAACCCAAGCCGCCTTTGTCGGACGATACGCCCTGCACCAGTACGTTGTCGTCTTCACTGGCGGTATAGTCGCCGCGGGAGGATTTGGCTTTACCCACGATGGCTTCGGTAAAATAGTCATAGGTACCGGAAGAAGTGCCCGCGCCGTACAGCCGCAGCGGCACATCAGGAAAGGAGGAGCGCACCTGCTGCCACGATTTGATTTTTTCCTGCGCCGCCGGCTCCCATATTTTCTTCAATTCCTCTACCGTCAGGTGGTCTACAAAATCATTGTCCGGGCTCACCACCACCGCCAATCCATCATAAGCTACGGGTATTTCTATAAAACTAATGCCATTTTGTTCGCAGGCTTTTACTTCAGATTCTTTAATAGGGCGGGAGGCATTGCTGATGTCGGTTTCGCCACGGGCAAACTTTTTAAAGCCGCCGCCCGTGCCCGATACGCCTACTGTTACTCTTACATCCGGCTCTAATTTACGAAACTCTTCTGCCACCGCTTCGGTTATGGGATAGACAGAACTGGAGCCGTCAATATGAATGCGGCCTTTGTACTGCTTAAAACAAGATGAAAGAAGTAAAACTGTAAGTGCAATCCCTATCCAGCTCAGCCGTTTCATGTAATTTCGATTGGCGCAAAGTAACAACTTATAAAGCTTGTTAACTTTCAGGTAATAATAACTTAACATTGGCCTTTGAATATTTTAAAGCACAAATCGTATAAATTCAGCATCAATCCTGTATATGAAGTTGGACGTAATGTTTAAGGTTGTGGCGATCAGCTGCATCGGCCTGTGCGCCGGGCTGCAGGCCCGTGCGCAACGGTATCTGGCCGATTATGATTCCACTTTTTTTGTACGCGATACGCTGAGACCTTTTTTGCGGCGCATGGAGAATATTCATTTCAGCGGTTATATTCAGCCGCAGTTTCAGGTGGCGCAGGAGAAAGGAGCACCCGCCTATGGCGGAGGCAACTTTTCGGACTATTCAGACAATCGCTTTATGTTGCGCCGGGCCCGTATCAAGGTGGACTATATACTACGCAGCGAAGAAAATCGTTTGCCCAAAGCGTTGTTTACCTTTCAGATTGATGCCACGGAAAGAGGCGTGAATGTGCGGGATATGTTTGTGCGGCTGTATGAGCCTCAAAAGAATAATTTTTCGCTTACAGCCGGTGTCTTTGCCCGGCCGTTTGGCTATGAGGTCAATTTATCATCTGCCTACCGCGAAACGCCTGAACGGGGCCGCATGTCGCAGATATTGATGCCCACCGAACGCGACCTGGGGGTCATGGTGTCTTACGAGTCCCAGAAACAAGACCGTAAATCTCCCATGATCAAGCTGGATGCGGGGGTATTCAACGGACAGGGCCTTTCCGGCACTACCGACTTTGATTCGTTTAAGGATATTATCAGCCGGTTAACCCTAAAACCGGTTCATTTGGCCCAGCAGCTGGAGCTCAGTGGTGGTTTATCGCTTTTGTATGGCGGCTGGCGGCAGGCCACCCAGTACCAGTATGAAATGAGTACCGTGGATGGTGATAATAAATTTGTGGTGGACTCCAGCTTGTCCAACATCGGCAGCAAGGCGCCCCGGCACTACTACGGGGCCGACCTGCAACTGGTCCGCAAGCATGCCTGGGGTAAAACCGAAATTCGCGGCGAATACTGGATGGGAAAACAACCGGGTACCGCCACTACCACCGCCAACCCCGGTACCATGCCGGAAGGCCCTACGTATATCCGCAACTTTGACGGCGCCTTTTTTTACTTTTTGCAAAACATCATCAACGATAAGTGGGAGCTGATGGTGAAGTACGACTGGTACGATCCCAATACGGATGTAAAAGCGGAAGAAATCGGAAAACCCAATACCAACCTGACGGGGGCTGATATCAAGTATTCTACTTTAGGCGTTGGTTTCACCCGGTACATCAACGATCATTTAAAGGTGCTGTTGTACTACGACATGGTGCAGAATGAAAAAACAGCGATGACCGGTTATGACCATGACCTAAAAGACAACATTTTTACCTGCCGGTTGCAAATGCGGTTTTAAAAAGCTTCGTGTGTTCCTGCTGCCCATACCTTTATGCATTGAAATAAGGTATGGGGTTTTAAAACAAATTACAAAGCACCCGGGTATAGCTCTGATCAGAACAGCCGAAGTTTTGAACGAACCGGCCGCGTTCATTAAAACAGAAAGCGCCTTGTTGCGACTTTTTCACTTTCGGGCTTTCCCTTAGTGGCGGCAAAAGTGGAGCAAGGCTTGCCTTGAAAGGTGCTGAAGGTGCAAAAGATTTCATAACAATCAAACCTGGACTTTAATGGAAATAGTCAGATCAATACCCATTTTTATACTGGCCGGACTTTGTGAAATTGGTGGTGGTTATCTTGTCTGGCTTTGGCTAAAAGAAGACAAGCCCTGGTGGTATGGGCTTTTGGGCGGTTTGATACTTGCATTTTATGGTGTGGTTGCAACCTGGCAGACATCAAACTTTGCCCGGGTTTATGCGACTTATGGTGGCGTATTTATTGTAATGTCTATTTTATGGTCTATGAAATTTGACAACTATTCGCCTGACAAATACGACATTATTGGAGCGTTGATTGCTTTGTTAGGTGTTTGCATTATTTACTACGCACCCCGACAATGACAAAAGGGTATGCACATATTGATCCTGTAAAGCCAAAGCGGTCCGTTGACTTTTTAACAACCGTAAGCTGCCTTCAACTTCATTCAATATTATTAGAGATACAGCTGCTGCATTAACGAGCGTAAATAAAAAACGGCAACTCTACGCAGGCTTTTTTTCGATAGTCATATGATAAAGACATGGGATTTTGAAGAAGTTTACCAATTGCATTCAAACCAAAGCAGCTGAGTTCATACATTAATATGTGGGTAATCAATAGATCATTTAAGTTAAGGGGCGT
>JAEWAC010000342.1 GCA_023391895.1 Bacteroidota bacterium | reverse complement strand
GCTGGGTGCATTGTAAGTGGGATTGCTGTTAGAGTTGGAAGAGGAGCTGCCAAACCTGTCTCTTAAACTATTGCCCGAATTGTTGCGGGGTGCGCTGTAGCTGGGTTGGCTGTCGTCAAACACCCGGTTTTTGCCACTATAATTCTTCGGGTTGGCAGGGTTGTTAGGCCTGTCAAACACGTTCAGGTTGTACTGGCGCGGCCGGTTGTAAACAGGTGCTTTGGGGTTTACCACAATCACCCTGGGACCATAGGGATTGTAATAGCCGCCAGGATTGTAATAGCTGTAGGGATTGTAATAATAATTCCAGTAGCTATGGTAGTTCCAGGGGTTGTTGTAGTAAAAATTGTTATAGCGGTTGTAATAATAGTTGTAGGCCAAGGGGTCGCTGTAGTAATAGTCCAGGTCGGACCAGCGCTGGCGGTTGCGTACCTTCATGCGCAGGTAGCGGTCATCTTCATACCGGTCGTCATAGCGGTATTGCGTTTTTTTATTATCTGCTCTTACGTATTCATCCTGCGGGCGCTGGGGCGAAAAATAAACATCGTCCGGCGTCTGTCCGGTTTTATAGGCCGTGGTACAGCTTGTAAAAACGAGAATAAGGGAAAGGAAAGGTATAACTGATTTCATGGCAGATGAATTTATGCGGTTAAGATGGATGCCTTACATTTGCTGCGCACCTAAGGTTTGCCATCTAACAGTAAATTTCTACTTTTTTGTTGTTAATATAAAGCCAAAGGTGCAAGAATATTTTAACTTATGAGCAAGGCTATTACATCCCGTTTACAAGATTATTCGCAATGGTATAATGATTTGGTTATCAGAGGCGGTTTGGCCGACTACTCGGCCGTTCGCGGCTGCATGGTGATCAAGCCCTATGGGTTTTCGCTTTGGGAAAATATGAGAGATGTGCTGGACAAAATGTTCAAGGATACCGGCCACCAGAATGCCTATTTTCCCCTTTTTGTACCCAAAAGTTTATTTGAGGCCGAAGAAAAAAATGCAGAGGGTTTTGCCAAGGAATGCGCCGTGGTAACGCATTACCGGTTGAAAACCGATCCGGACAATGATGGTAAGCTGATCGTAGACCCCGAAGCCAAGCTGGAAGAAGAGCTGGTGGTGCGTCCTACCAGCGAAGCCATTATCTGGAACACCTATAAAGACTGGATTCAGTCTTACCGCGACCTGCCCATCCTGGTGAACCAGTGGGCCAACGTGGTGCGCTGGGAAATGCGTACCCGCCTGTTTCTGCGTACCGCCGAATTTTTGTGGCAGGAAGGGCATACCGCCCATGCCACAGCCGAAGAAGCCGTAGCAGAAACCGAGAAAATGCTGGAGGTATACGCCACCTTTGCCGAAGAATATATGGCACTGCCCGTAGTACGGGGGGTAAAATCGCCCAGCGAACGCTTTGCCGGTGCCGAGGATACCTATTGCATTGAAGCCCTGATGCAGGATGGTAAAGCCCTGCAGGCCGGTACCAGTCACTTTTTGGGCCAGAACTTTGCCAAAGCCTTTGATGTAAAATACCTGACCAAAGAAAATAAGCAGGAATACGTTTGGGCCACCAGCTGGGGCGTGAGCACCCGCCTGATAGGAGCCCTGGTGATGGCGCACAGCGATGACGATGGTTTGATACTGCCGCCGCGGATCGCCCCGCTGCAGGTGGTGATTGTGCCGATCTATAAAGGCGATGACCAGAAAGCAAAGATTGATGCCAAAGTAGCGGAGATCATGCAGCAACTAAAGGCCGCCGGCATCAGCGTAAAATACGACGACAGCGACAATGCCCGCCCGGGATGGAAATTTGCCGAATACGAACTGAAAGGCGTACCGGTAAGGGTAGCCCTGGGTGCCCGCGACCTGGAAAACAACGTGGTGGAGATTGCCCGGCGGGATACAAAGGAAAAGCAAAGCATTTCCCTGGATCAAGCCACCGAGCATATCAAGCAACTGCTGGAAGACATTCAGCAGAACCTGTACAACAAGGCCAAAGCTTACCGCGAGGACCACACCACCCGGGTAGATAGCTGGGAGGAGTTTGAAAAGGTGCTGGATGAAAAGGGCGGCTTTGTGTCGGCCCATTGGGATGGAACCGACGAAACCGAAGAACAGATCAAGGAAAAAACTAAAGCGACCATCCGTTGTATTCCTTTACACAACCCCAAAGAAGAAGGCAAGTGCATTCTCACCGGCAGGCCCTCGCGCCAGCGGGTGTTGTTTGCCCGGGCTTACTAGGCTGGTTTGGGTTTTGCATAGCGTAACTATACAAAACCCGCTGGTTTATGAACTCCGACGCTTCTGCCGAACTTTTTTCCCTGACTATAGATCCTTTAACGAAGGCCCATTTAGTGGAAACCGCTAAATGGGCCCGTTTTCTGGCCATTTTGGGTATGGTGGTACTGGCGTTGGGCGTGATTGTGGCTGTTATGAGCGCCACTGTATTTACCACTTTTATGGGTATGCCCACCGGCGTGGATGGTGCTGCAGAAGGAGAGGCCATTGCTACGGCCCGCATTGGTATGTTGCTGGGAGTGCTCCTTTTGTCGGCCATGATCTTTTTTCCGTTGTTGTACCTGTTGCGCTTTGCCATTGATATGCGCCAGGCCCTTGCCTCCAACGACCAAAACTGCCTGAACAGCGCCTTTCAAAACATCAAGATTTATTTCCGCTACCTGGGCATCCTGGCGATTATCTTTTTGGTGCTATACGGCGTTATTATTGCCCTCGGCATCATCGGGCTGGCAGCGGGGGAGTGAGGGAAGTTTAAAGTCTAAAGTTTAAAGTTTAAGGTTCACGAGTTGGGGTCACAGATTTCGCGGATTTTGAGAAAGGATTTCACAGATTGGAGAACAGGCATTATGGATTTTTAAAAGACTTGCTGTCCACGAACAACGATCGCCCCCCAACGCCCAACACTCGAGTATCGGGTTTTGAAAGAGTGGTTGCTTTGAAGCGGTCTGCCCTTTTAATTCCTCCCACCTGTCATCCCGACGAAGGAGGGATCTCTGCGGCTCAAGCCTTAAGCCCGATCAGAACACAGCCCTCAACAACAGTATTATTTGTTGCTGTTTTCAACCAACCCTTCCTGCACTCCTGCGCAACCAATATAAGTTTTTGAAGAAGTTGAATAGTTGATGCGTTGAATTGTTTGGTTGTTTAGTGTTGCCTATGGTTTTTTAAGAAATGGGAATGCAGCTTCAGGTGGATGGTTATTCCATAACGCCTCTCACTTGTCACGCCGGACTTGTTTCGGCATTTCCTGCCGCTATATGGGCTTTTGAAGAAGTTGATGGCTTCATATGCTTTGCTGAAAAATGTTCAAAAGCCCATACGTCAATTCTGTAGCTGAATTGAAAACAAAAGCCCGGCCTCCCTCTCCACCGGGGAGGAACCGAGGGAGGGGCCCCAATTGTTCAAAACCCCATATCGGAAAGTGGATCGATGATCGTTGCTGGTTGACCATTGATCGTTGTTCGTGAACAGCAAGTCTTTTAAAAACCTATATGCTTTCATTCATCTGTGGAATCCTTATCAAATCTACGCACTCTGAAATCCAACTTGTGAACTCGTGAACCCGCGAACTTGTGAACCTTAAACTTTAAACTAAAGACTCAAGCCCTCGCCGCCAGGTAATTATAGTCCTTCAGCAAAACCTCCAGAAAATCAAATGCGGAGAGAGAAGTCTGAATATTCAGGTGCGACTGGATCTTAAAGCTGGCTTTTTCCGCCAGTTCATAATCGTGTCTTTTCCTGGCTGCATCCAGTATGCCTTTCAGCGAATTGATGTCCCGGTCGGAGAGCTGCATTACCTGCGGAAACTGGGGCTTGTATTTTTCATCCACCTGCAAAAACACCGTGTCTTCTATATCGCCCTGCTGCTTGGTGGAAATCAGCAAGGTATGCGCCAGCACATCGCCCAGGCGCTGCGACTTTTTACCGGCGTTGACTAAAATTACATCGGTAGCCAGCAGCATCAGCGAAGCGCCAATGGCATAAAAAAACTTGGTCCCAAACATCATGGCATAAGGAGCGTACAAAATAATCATCAGCAGCATATAGTCCGACGTACGGATGAGCCAGCGGATAATCAACTGGCTGATGCTGGGTCGCCCGCCGTTTTCATTCACCACCCGCAAGCCCATCAGTTTTTTGCCAATGCTTTGACCCTTCATGGTGATTTCGCACACCACATGATATAGTAAAAAAGGCAGCAGCAACAGTAGGACAATCGCCCATAAATTGTAGTCGTTATCGCGGGTAGGGTCCATGCGCTGCATCAGCCATTTTAAAAACCGCATGGCAATGATCAGGTAAAATACCTGCAGAATGAGGTCCAGGGCCCACGCAATTAGCCGTTTATGAAAAGGCGCCAGGGTAAACTCCAGGTCAATGTTAAAGTTGGTGGCGATGCGGATAACAGACATGGTATGAATTTAAGCACAATAACATGGGATTTTGAAAAACTTTTCCCTTTTCAATTAAAGTTAAAATACTATTTTACAATTGTAAACCACCATTTTGTGCGTGAAGGCCTGTTTATAAAGAAAAATAAAGACCGCTGGGAAAAAGTGCAGCAGGGAAAAACCACCGATGCCGATGAAGTAGCCAAGGAATTTATTCAGCTGGTGGACGACCTGGCCTATGCTAAAACCTATTATCCTTCCAGTCAGGTCACGCATTATATCAATGCGCTAGCTTCGCGTATTTACCTGGGTATCTATCAGAACCGCAAAGAAGATTCCAACCGGCTGGTCACCTTCTGGACCCACAGCCTGCCGTTGACCATCCGGCGCCACCACAAAGTCATCCTTTTTTCCTTTGTCATTTTTGCCTTGTTTTTTACGGTTGGCTTTTTTTCCTCCATGCAGGACGAAACCTTTGTGCGCCAGATGCTGGGCGATGACTACGTGGACATGACGGAGCAGAACATTGAAAACGGCAATCCTTTTGGTGTGTACGAATCAGGTAGTTCGTTTTTAATGTGGGTTGGCTTTATGATCAACAACATTATGGTGTCGCTGGTTTATTTTGTACGCGGCCTTCTTTTTGGCGTGCTCACGGTGGTGGCCCTGGTGAGGGAGTCGGTGCGGCTGGGGGCTTTTGAATACATGTTTTACGCCAAGGGGCTGGGCGGCCAGGCGGTGCTAACCGTTTTGCTGCATGGGTTTTTGGAGCTGACCGCTATTATCATTGCCTGTGCGGCGGGTATTGTATTGGGCAAAAGCTTCCTTTTTCCCGGCACTAATAGGCGGCTCGACTCGTTGCGGCAGGGCGCCAAAGACGGTGTGAAGATTGTGGTAGGGCTGATGCCGGTCTTTGCCATAGCGGCTTTTTTTGAAGGCTTTGTTACCCGCCACTACCGCATGCCCTTACCCATGAGTTTAACGTTGCTGTTGCTGTCCGCCGCCTTTGTGATCTGGTATTTTATTATTTATCCTATACGCCTGCAGCAAAAGATCCAAAAGTCCCAATCGTAAGCATCCATGAAGATCAACCCCCACCATATCCTGTTCTTTCGGTTTGCCTTTTTCCTGCTGCTGTTGCTGGCCGGTTTATCTATGCAGGCACAGCCGGATATGGATAGTGAAGAAGATTCGGTTACCTATTTTGACGTGATCGACAAAACCCTCTTGCAGCCGGTGCAGGAGCGGAGCGTCCCGGATAGTGTGATCAATATGCTGAAAGCAGACGACGCCTTCTGGTATACTAACTGGGAGTTTAAAAAAGCGGAAGTAAAACAACCCGCCTCTTCGTCCTGGCTGCGCTTCTTGCAGCAGGAATGGCTCAGGAATGTGTTGTGGATTTTGATGGCCGGTGCTTTTGTGGCCGTGCTGGTGTGGTACCTGATTTCACTGGATGTGCAGCTGTTTCGCGGTAAGTCAGCTTCCATCAGGCCGGTTCACGAAGAAGCCCTGCCCGATGATATTTTTGCCATACAGTACGAAACGGAAATTGAAAAAGCCATCCGCAGCAGCAACTACCGGCTGGCGGTGCGGTTGCTGTATTTACAATTACTGACCCGCATGGCCGATAAAGGGGTGATACAGTACAAACAGGACCGCACCAACAGCGAATACCTAATGCAATTGTACAACACCGCTTACTACAAAGACTTTTTCCGGCTCACCCGCAATTTTGAGTTCACCTGGTACGGACAATTTGCGGTTACCGCACCGGCTTATGAAGTGATCCATAACGAATTTGCTCACTTTAACCAGCGCCTGCCAGCTTGAAAAAGTTTTTACCATATCTTATCGGCGGCCTTGCCCTCCTGGTGCTGATAACGCTGGCTGCAACCGCTCCCTTCAAAAGAGACCGGAAGCTGGATGAACGCATTACGCTGCGCCAAAAAGATAAGATTCCCTATGGCACTTTCGTGGCCCACCACCTGCTGGCTTCTTTATTTCCCCATGCCATCATCAGCACCGATAAAAGAGAGCCCTGCAACTGGGACCAGATTTCGGCGGCCGATACCAACCAGGCGGTTTTTCTGGTGGCCAAATCTTTTGAGCCGGAAGAGTACGAGCTGAAAAGGCTGGCTGATTTTGTGCAAAAAGGCAATTATGTATTTATCATCGCCAACAGCCTTTCCTACGAAGCAGCCCGGTACATGGGCGTTTCCAGCTCGGAGCGATATTTTTATGTGCATACGGACGACAGCCTGAACATAGCCTTGAACAACCCGCCTTTTACGGCCGCCCGCAACTATATGTATCCCGGCAAAAAGTTCGACAGCTATTTTAATGCGCTGGACTCCGCCAAAACACTGAAGCTGGGCAACGACCAGTATGGCAACAGCAACTTTATTCAGTTGCAGGCAGGGCGGGGCAAACTGTTTATTCACCTGGCACCCTTAACCTTCAGCAATTATTTTATCCTGCATAAAAACAACACGCAGTATTTTCAAAAGGTTGTGTCGGTGATTCCGCCACACGTAGATAAAGTGCTGTGGAACGAGTAT
>JAEWAC010000341.1 GCA_023391895.1 Bacteroidota bacterium | reverse complement strand
GGTAAGTACAAGGTGATGGGGGAAAACCCGGACAATTTTCCCAAAGAGCCGGCAGCCGACGATACCACTTCCTTTACCATGCCGTCCGCAGCTTTGGTAACCGCCATCAACAAAACCTTATTTGCCGTCAGTAACGATGACCTGCGCCCGGCCATGACGGGTGTGTTCTTTGAACTGGACAAGGCCTTTATCCAGTTTGTGGCTACCGATGCCCACCGCCTGGTGCGCTACAAACGAACTGATGTAAGCTGCCCCCGCCAGGACTCGTTTATTGTGCCCCGCAAGCCGCTGAACCTGCTGAAGTCAGCCCTACCGGATAACGAAGATGAGATTACCGTAAGCTATAACAGCAACCACCTGTTTGTAAAGCACGGCACCACCCAGATGAGCTGTCGCCTGATTGATGCCCGCTTCCCTGACTACCGCGTGGTGATACCGGCTGATAACCCCTACAAGCTGGTGCTGGATAAAAGCCTGTTCCAGAGCGCCCTGCGCCGGGTAAGCGTGTTCAGTAACAAAAGCACCAACCAGGTGGCCCTCAACATCAGCGGCAGCGAGCTGCAGCTGACTGCCCAGGACGTGGATTTTTCGTTTGAAGGTAACGAGCGTATGAAGTGCCAGTACGATGGTGAGGACCTAACCATTGCCTTTAACGCCCGCTTTTTGATAGAAATGCTGAACGCCGCCGACAGCAGCGAAGTGCGGATTGAACTGTCCACACCAACCAAAGCAGGCATCTTAAAACCAACCGAGCTGGAAGAAGGCGAAGACCTGCTGATGCTGGTAATGCCGCTGATGCTGAACCAGTAAGTCCATTATGACCAACAAGTTGTTTGCAATAATTTTCTTTCTGGTGGCGATATTGCTGTTTTATGTTGTTTATAGCAACAACTTTACAGCAACTCCTTTGCAGCTGCAGCCGGGCATCGGTGTGATTGCCCTTCTGGTGCTTTTATCCTACATACGCTTTCGACGTAAAAAGCTTTGATTTTTAAATTTAACACTGCCGGGCCCAGCCCGGCATTTTTTTGGCTGACAAATCAGACCTTTGCCTAACCGTGTCAATTATTGAAACTTATGGAGTACGTACAACTACGATCTTTCGATAATTACATAGAGGCCAATATTGTGCTCAACATGCTTCAGCACAGCAACATTAATTGTCACCTGAAGGATGAGCACGTCATTACCATTGATCCCCTTTTAAGCCCTGCTATTGGCGGTATGAAGCTGATGGTACACCATGCCCATGTGGAGCGGGCCTGGGACTTGATGGACGAGGCGGAACAACAATACCTCCAAAGCATATCCTGCCCGGTTTGTAAAGCCCATGCCTTAACCACTATTTCCGTTACCAAAAAGCACCGGTGCAAGCTGGCCGCACTGGCTTACATGCTGCTCAACGGGCAGTCGGTAGAAGTAAAAAAGGTGTACAAATGCACCGCCTGCGGGTACGACTTTAAAGAACTACCGGAGAGATAATTTGGAGAGATAATTTGAAAATGGAGTAAAAGACAGCATATTAATAATTAATTCACGTAATGTAAAAGGAATTGATTTTCAATATGATTTACTATCTATTTGTACTTTTCGTTCTAACCCATTTTCAAATTTTCAAATTACCACATTTTCAAATTAATTAAATTTATACCATGTGGTCCGCCATCATTGACTATTTCTCCACGCTGGAGCAGCGACCGCTGGAGCGTATGCTGTTCCTGGTAGGCGGCATGTTACTGCTGTGGGTGATAGAAGGAGCCATTCCCCTGGTGGCGCTGCAGTATAAAAAAAACAAATGGCGGCATGCCGGCATCAATTTTTCCTTCACCCTTATGCACCTGGCCATTCATACCGGCTTTGCCGTGCTTATTGTGCTGCTGTCCGACCTCAGCCGGGTCAACGGATGGGGCCTCACCCAATGGCTGAACGCCGGTACATTGGGCACCATTTTTATTACGTTTTTAGTGCTTGATTTTTTTGCCGGCTGGCTGGTGCACCTGGTGCAGCACAAAACCCCTGTTTTATGGCGCTTTCATATTGTGCACCATTCCGACAATAATGTAGATGTAACCACCGGGCTGCGCCACCACCCGGTAGAAAGTGTGTTGCGGGGTGTTTTCTTTTTAATGGGCGTAATTGTAGCCGGGGCACCCATGTATGCCGTTATGATTTATCAGACCCTGCTGATACTGGCCACCCAGTTTACGCATGCTAACATCAGCCTGCCGCCCTGGCTGGATAAAGTCATTAGTTTGGTGGTGGTATCGCCCAACATGCACAAGGTGCACCATCACTGGCAGCAGCCTTATACCGATAGCAACTACGGTGCGGTGCTGGCCATCTGGGACCGCCTGTTCGGTACTTTTTTAAAGCTGGACGCCAAAAACATCCGGTACGGGCTGGACCGGTATTATCCCAACGAAGAAGACGAAAACTTTATGCTGCTGATGAAAAAGCCCTTTCAAAACCTGGAGGAAAAGGAGGCAAGGAGCAGCACAATATAAGATGCTTAAGCTTTATTTTATCAACACCGCTGGCTTTGTTCATTCCCCTTGCGCTTTTATTTGATGATAATCCAGTAATCTTGCTCCACTAATCCTGTTAATCCCTCAACTCATGGCAAAAAAAATTGCAATGATACCCGCCCGGTATGCCGCTACCCGTTTTCCAGCCAAGCTGATGCAAAAGCTGGGCGACAAAACCCTGATTGCTACCGTATATACCAACACCCTGAATACCGGCCTGTTTGATGCTGTTACCGTAGTGACCGATAATGACCTGATTTACGAGGAAATCAAATCCATTGGCGGGGATGTGGTGATGAGCAGGGGTGAACACGAAAGCGGTACCGACCGCATTGCAGAAGCCGCGGCCGGTATGGAGGTGGACATTATTGTAAACGTGCAGGGCGATACGCCTTTTGTAAAACGGGAACCGCTGGAAAAGCTGCTGCAGCAGTTTGAAGAGCCATCCGTACAAGTGGCTTCGCTGATGCAGGTGATAACCGACGAACAACTCATTCAAAACCCCAATACAGTAAAGGTGTGTGTGGATAAGGCCAACAATTCGCTGCTGTTCAGCCGCAGCGTGATTCCTCACCCCCGCAACCCAAACACCCCTGTTACCTACTACAAGCATATCGGCGTGTATGCGTTTCGCAAACAGGCTTTGATGCAGTTTACCCAATGGCCTGTATCTACCCTGGAACATATTGAAAAGCTGGAGCAACTGCGCTACCTGGAAAACGGCATTCCGCTGCGTATGGTACTCACCGATTATGTAAGCGTGGAAATTGATGCACCGGAAGACCTGGAAAAAGCCATCGCCCTGCTGTAAGCTTTTCAAACCCGGCGGCCTCCCCGGTGGGCGGAAGGCATGAAAAATGAAAAAGGTAAAATGAAAAAAAGAGGAGCGTGAAACTTTTGAAGGTTTGGCCCCTCCCTCGGTCCCTCCCCGGTTGGAGAGGGAGGCCGGGCTGTTGATAACATTTTTTCTTTTGTAATGACGTATGGGCTTTTGAATATTTTTCAGCGAAGCACACAATTTCTCCAACTGCTTCAAAAGTCCATATGGGGTTTTAAAGAAGTACTCTACTCCAAAAGCTTTTCAAATAAACAAGAACACTCACCCCTGTCATCCCGGCCTTGAGCCGGGATCTCCCGCACCTCCAGCCTCCTTATTCTGTGCTCTTCTGTGTCCCTGTGTCTCCGTGGTTCAAAAATCATCCCAAACAAACTCCTCCAAAACCCGATATTGGAAAGTTAAACCGTTGGTGGTTGATCGTTGACGGTCAGCAAGTCTTTCAAAACCCTATATACCCTTATGAGTGCTTAATGTTGGTTTAGTTCTTGAAAATTCCTTATAGCTGGAGATGTCGAAAGAAGTTCGGCATGACAGGTGGAAGGTATTATGGCGTAGCAAACAGAATGATAAAGTAAGAGCCCGGTCAAGTTCTTTAAAACCCCATATGTTTTTACGAATCTGTGAAATCCTTTTTTCAAATCCGCGAAATCTGTGATTCAAAACCCCATATAATTTTTAGAAAATAAACAGCACCGGCGCTTTTATCCCTGCATTGCCTGTTGTATTTTGTATAGCCAAATACATATTATGAAGCCTATTTTTTCTGTGCTGTTTTTGACGGCTATTTTTTATAACAGCCATGCCCAGCAAGTAATTGATGTCAACCAAAACGAACATGTTGCCAATGCTTTTTTTAGTGTAGGCGGCGAGCCGGTGCAGATGGCCAAGTTTGTGGGGCTGAAAGAAGGTTCGCCTTATTTTAAAGAAGAGTGGCTGAAAGGCAGCATTGTGCTGCAGAATGGCAGTACTTATAAAAACATTTCGGCCAGGGTAAACCTGCTGGACAATACCCTGCACTACAAAGATGCCCGTGACCGGGAAATGATTGCCAACGTACCCATACGCGAAGTAGTGCTGTACGATGAGGCCGCCGATGTGTTGTACCGTTTTATGAACAACGACCTGGTGCACGCCTCGGCCAAAAAAGGCTGGTACCTTTGGCTGTACACCGGCAAGGCATCTTTGTACAAATATTTTTCTAAAACCCTGATTGAGCAAAAACCGTACGGATCGGCCACCACCGAACAGATTATTAAAACAAAATCCAACTACTTTATTCTTTACAATAACACCTTGTTCCAGGTGCGGCAGTTAAAAGAAGTGCCGCAGGTACTGGCCAATCAAAAAGCAGCCCTGCAACAATTCATAAAAGAAAAAATAAGCCCTTCGCTGCCGCTTGATGAGCAGATGGAAGCTCTGCTGGTATATTACAACTCCTTGCAATAGCCTGTAATACCGGCAGTTGAGTATCACTTATCCGATAGCTTTTATTTCTGGAGGCAATTGCTTAACTTATAATAAAACAATTGCATATGAAAAAGCTATTCAACAGTGTTGCTGAGACTTCATCCATTACCGCTTTTGACGTGCGGGCCGCACAAGCCGAAATAGCCACCAACAACGAACGATTTGGCCAGGCTGTTGAAAAAGGAAATGCCGAAATGATCACCAGTTTGTATCACACGCAGGCAAAAGCATACCCGCCCCATGGCGAAATGATTAACCAGCGTGAGCAGGCAGGTGCCTTTTTTGCTGCTTTGCCCGGTATGGGAGTTAAAACCATTACACTAAAATCGACTGAGGTGTTTGGTGGCCCTGATGATATCATTGAGACCGGCACCTACGAGGTGAGTGACGGCAACCAGATTGTGGATAATGGCAAATACCTGGTAGTGTGGCGACAGGAAAACGGCCAGTTGAAAATATACCGCGACATCTGGAACAGCGACAGGCCGCCACAGGCTTCCACACAATAATATTCTACAACACCAGGGCGGTCTTTAAAGGCCGCCTTTTTATCTACTGCTTCACACAGAATGCTTTACCTTTCTTAAAAAATTGTGGCCTTGCGGATGCGTCCTGAAAAATATTTACGTTACCTGGTTCCTAATGTGTTGTTTGGCACCCAACGCACCAAGGAAATTCTTACGGTTAATCCGGTTACGGAGGTCATCCGAAAAGATGCACCTAAAGTTTTTATCACCGTATACGATTACAACAGCCAGGAACTGCACGAACATGTGTTGCCGTCTATAACCGACAGCTTTCTTTTTCATAACAGCGACCGTACTACCTGGATCAATATCGATGGCTTGCGCAAAGCCGATGTAGAAGCCATCAGCCAGCGTTACGGCATTCACCCGCTGATTACGGAAGACATTTTAAGCCTGAACCAGCGACCCAAGATGGATGAAGTAGACGACATTTTGTACTGTCTGCTCAACATGTTGTACTACAACGAAAAAAAAGCAACTGTTGAACACGAACAGATCAGTATTGTGCTCGGCAAAAACTTTGTCATTACTTTTCAGGAAGATCCTACCCGCGACGTATTTAACCCCATTCGCGAAAAGCTGCGCCTGGCCAACAGCAAGCTGCGGCAGCGGGGCGCCGATTACCTGTGTTATACCATGCTGGACCTTATTGTGGATAACTACTTCCTGGTGATGGAAAAGCTGGGAGAATGTATTGAGGGGGTAGAAGAAGAAGTGATCCGCAGAAGCAATACCCGATCACTGGCCCGCATCAACCAGTTCCGCAAAGAGTTGATTGTGCTGAAACGCAATATTGCTCCGGTAAGAGACCTGATCGGTTCCATTGTACGCAGCGAAAGCGATCTGCTGGAAGAACGCACCACCAAGTATTTTAAAGATGTGCACGACCACATTATACAGGCGCACGACCTGAGCGAAAACTACCGGGATATTATGGTGAGCATGCAGGACCTCTACATCAACAACGTCAACCTGCGCATGAACGAGGTGATGAAGGTGATGGCCATTGTAACCTGCCTGCTGGCACCTGCCACCGTTATCGGCGGCATCTTCGGGATGAACTTTGATGTAATACCCACGGCCCACAACGAGTGGGGCTTTTATACCGCGGTAGCTTTTATGCTGCTGATACCGGTCGTTATGCTCGTCCTGTTCAAGCGGCGGGGTTGGTTTTGATTACTGGTGTTGCAGCACTGGGGGTTTGTTGTTCATTTTGCTGGCTACATACCCCTTCATGTTCGCCTTTACTTCGCTGTTGTAGGTATATACCTGCATGGAAGAATCGACCAGGTTGACCTGCCATACCATGGGCTTCACCTGGTTGTTGTCCACCGCTTCCGAACCGGCCAGCAGCAACTCTTTGTTGTTGACCCACCGGGCGTCGTAAACCGTAGTGCCAGGACCGGAAAAAAAGATACGCTTGCGGGTTTTGTTTTTCAAGTCTACCAAACCTATTTCCGTATCAGGACCCGCTTCTTCCATACGGCGTTTACCATTTCGATTGGTAATTACATAGTTGTACGAAAAAAGGTCTACCGCCAGGGAGCTGTCGGGGCTGTACACCAGCATGTCCCTAAACGGCTGCAGCTGGTTATTTTCCAGACGAATGGCTGGCAGGGAGTCGATCTTGTTTTCGCCATAAAGCGAAAAACGGTCAGCGGTAAAAGAAGAGTCCTGCTGGTCGATATAGGCAAACAGGTCGGGGAAGGACTGCTGTATCAACACCACCTGGTTTTGAATCGGTTCTTCCTGGTAGACGATACTATCTTTCGGTTCTTCGTTGTTGGTCTGACTTTCATTGTTACAGGCGGCGAATACCACCATGGCGGTTACAAAACCCAATAATTTACGCATCCTTATGGTTTACTTTTTTTATAAATCGGTACCGTACTACAGGGCTCGCCATACATAATGCTTTTGGCCACCGGCCGCAGGCGTTTGGTAATTTCGGTATAGGCATAGGCCTCAATGGCTTTATCGCCGCAGCCTTTTACCACCACCCGCTGGTCAGTCAGTTCGTCCATATTGATAGCGGCCAGGTTCTGCAAAAAAAGGTGTTTTTGCATTTCTGCCGCAGTGCCGGTATATACTTCTTTGGCGTAGGGCTGCAGGTAGGCCGTCACCAGCATATAAGCCCACAAAGGAATAATGGCATCCACGCTGCAGGTAAGGGCTACATATTGATCCTGGTATACCTCCCAGTTCAGGTTTTTCAAGGCTTCGCGAAAGTCTTTTTCTTTTAGTATCAGCCCCATGAACAAGTGGTCTTTTAAATCAAAGGTCACCACCACTGCGGCTGGCAGGTATTTTTCCAGATCCAGCGTAATAATGCCGCTGGCCGCCACTTTATTTACTAATACGTCACTCATACTACAAATTTAATCTCTTAAGTGTAAAGGATACCATAAACAAAAAAGCCACCCCAAAGGATGGCTTTTTATAAAAGTTATGCGGATTTAGAAAAACTTGGCGCGATTGTCTTTGATGTCGGCAGTTTCCTTCAGCACTTCGGTAGGCGGACGGTACTGCATACCCTGGCGGGCCTGCATCTGCAGCATTTGGCGTTGCTGGTCAATATCGCCGGCCATTACCGGTGTTGTACCTACGTTATCCACACGCAGCACATACACACCTGCCTGGCCTTCCAGGGCTTCCGGTACTACTTTGCCTTTGTTGGCCGGGTTGAACGCAGCACCCAATACTCTCAGCTCATAGCCTAAAGCAGGGTTTCTTTCACCATTAAAGCGCAGGCTGTCTACATTTTGTACCGGCTGGCCCATAGCGGTAGAAGCGGCTTCCAGGGTGGTGATCTTGCCTAATTTCTGCTTGATCTGTTCTGCTTTTTTCTGGTTGCGCAGTACGGGTTCTACCACGCTCCTGGCTTTGGCCACGCTTACCTCGCCGGCATCGGATACCTCGGTTACGGTGGCTACCACGTAAGCATCACCCACACGGTAGGGTTGTAATACGTCGCCTTTGTCGGCTTCGTATACTGCTTTTACAAACTCGCGGGAAGAGCCCAGGCCGTTCACCGAATAATCGGTAGGACGGATGTCGGTAGCAATCAGCTTGGGTACGCCTTTGGCCTTCAGGTCTTTTTCGTAGTTTTCGTTAAACGCTTTCAGGTTGCGGCTGTTTCCCGCAAACAGGCTGGCCTGGTTGTTGGCGTTGGCGTCGGTTTCGTTGCTGGCCACAATCGGCTTGGCAAAATAAGCTATCTTATAGTGCGGCTCTACACCTTTGTGCTCCATGATTTCGATGTAGTGATAGCCAAACTGGGTTTTTACCACTTTTTTATCGCCGGGCTTGCCTTCTAAAAGGATAAAGTCGCCAAACTCTTTGGCAAAGCCTTGTCCCTGGATGTCGGCAGAAGAAAAGGTCATTACGCCTTTTTGCTGGTGGGCAGCCTGGTCGGTGCTGTAGCGGGTTTCCAGTGTATCAAAGTTGGCACCGCCACGAATGGCTGCGGCAATGCTGTCGGCTTTTACCTTGGCCACACTGTCGGGTGTTAAGGGCTGGCCGGTTTGCGGATCCACGGTACCTATTAATATATGACGGGCTTTTACAGAGTCGGGCAGGAGGCGGGAACCCAGCATTTTAGCCAGTACATAGGTGTGGCCTTCCAGGTAAGGTCCGTACACGGCACCTTGCGGCAGGGCCAGGATAGAATCTTTGTTGGGCACCTGGATTTTGGACTTGGCCAGGTACACATCATAAAAATCAATGGTGCTGCCCTGCTGTGCAATAAAGGCGGCTGCGTCTTCAGCGGTTTCAAACTGGGGCTTCAGGCTTTGTACCTGGTCCAGCACGGCAGCGCTGTCGGCCGAGGTAGGAGCAGCACTAAAAGTAACATAGGAGATAGCCCGGCTGGCTTCTTTTTGCTCAAAGTCCTTTTTATGATCGTTGATATAGGCCTGGATTTCCTTATCGGTGATTTTTACGGCACTGTCGGAAATAGAAGTATACGGCACGCCTATATAAGATACGTTAGCGATGAGGCTGTTGTCGGCATTTTGTTTTTCTAAAAACCACTTGGCATAATACACGCTATGCGATAATAAAGAGGTGTATTTTTCTACCACGCGCTGGTATTCCAGGCTCTCCAGGAACTGGTTCATCTGGGCCCTTTGCTCCGGTGTACCGCTTTTCTTTAACTCGTTAAAATACTGCTGGGCCTGCAAGGCGTTGTATACACCGGTTTTAGGATCGGTAAAACCTTGTCTGAGGTCGGCCGGGGGATTATGGCCAAACAGCATGTCGTTCACTTCTTTTCTGCCCACGGTCAAACCCAGTTCCTCAATTTCGTCTTCCAGCAGCACCCGGTTTACCTCGCTGCTCCACACACTTTCCATAATTTGCTGGCGGGTGGCATCGTTGAGTTCGTAACCTTGCCGCTGCGCCATTTCTTCCTGCATTTTGACCTTGTTGGAAAACTGGACATAATCAATTTTTTTACCGTTTACACTACCCAGGGTGGTGGAGTGACCGCCAAATAAACTGCTGCGGCCGGTAAAGGCATCCATCATGATAAAGCCTAAAAGAGCCAATCCAATGGCTATAACTGCTACACGAGCATACTTGTCCCTGATGTTCTGGATTACTGACATAGGTGGAAAGATAGTTTTTTTAGAAAAACAAGGAGGCAAAAATAGTGGAATTAGTGGTATGAACAAATTGTGGAAAACCCCCGGAATACCGTACTTACAAGGGTTTTAAGAAATTCTTTACCCTTTACACCACAGCTTTTTTATATATTTTATGAGCGTAACCACAGCCTGCCGGGGCTGTAGGGCAGGGTGTTTACCCTTCCGGCTCAAAAACTGTGGATAGCCGGTGGAAAATGTGGATAACCCTTTGATAACTGAGGATGCCACCGTGAATTGTTAGCGGACAATTTAGACGCGGTTCAATCGCCAGCCACCGGATGTGGAATTTCCAGAAGTTATTCCATGCTAATTCACACACTAAAAAATCGTTATGCAAAAATCAATTGTTCAGGTGCCGAAATCCACACCGGTGTGCATATATCCACAAATGCCCGTCGCCGCCTTACCTTTACTGTGTAAAACCGGCCCGGCAATGTGAATAACTGCACAGTTATTGCAGCGTTTCATTTTTTGAAAAGCTGTTATCCACTTATGCACAGCCCTAATAATAATAGACTCTTTTTAAAAAATTAATGATATTATATATTATTACATGGAACAGGAAATGTTGATAGCCGCAAAAAACGACGTAGAAGAAAAAGGTTTTCTGGATGTGGACATTGACCCCACGCTGGATCTTTTTGCTGAAATAGAACGTTTGAAAAAAGAAAAAAATGCCATTATCTTGGCGCACCTGTACCAGGAGCCCGATATCCAGGACATAGCCGATTATATTGGCGACAGCCTGGGACTGGCCCAGCAGGCCGCCAAGACCGATGCCGACATGATTGTTTTTGCCGGCGTGCATTTTATGGCCGAAACCGCCAAGATCCTGAACCCTACCAAGAAAGTGGTGATACCGGACCTGAAGGCTGGCTGCTCTCTGAGCGAAAGCTGTCCGCCACCCCTGTTTAAAAAGTTCCGGGAGCAGCACCCCGATCATGTGGTGATTTCTTATATCAACTGCAGTGCCGGCATCAAGGCCTTAACGGATGTGATCTGTACCAGCAGTAATGCCAAGGCCATAGTGGAAAGTTTTCCTAAAGACCAGAAGATCATTTTTGCACCGGATAAAAACCTGGGCGGCTGGATCAACCGTACCACAGGCCGTAATATGCTGCTGTGGGACGGCGCCTGTATGGTGCACGAAATCTTCAGCCTGGAAAAAATTACGCGGCTGAAGGTGCGTCATCCCCACGCTAAACTCATTTCGCACCCCGAGTGTGAAGAACCTGTTTTGAAAATATCCGATTTTATAGGATCGACCACGCAACTGCTGGCGTATGTGAAAAATACCGAGCACCAGGAGTTTATTGTGGCCACGGAAGCCGGCATCCTGCACCAGATGCAAAAGCAGGCACCAAACAAGACCCTGATACCCGCACCGCCCGATAACAGCTGTGCCTGCAACGACTGCCCGCACATGAAGCGCAATACGCTGGAAAAGGTATACCTGTGCATGGAATACGAGCAGCCGGAAGTTTTGATGGACGAAGAACTGCGGGTGGCGGCCAAGCGATCGCTGGACCGCATGCTGGAAATTAGTGCCCAGGCGGGTTTGTAAATACGGATACGGGAAGGAGTTTAAAGTCTAAGGTTTAAGGTTCACGAGTTCACCAGTTCACTTGTTCACGAGTCGGATCACAGATTTCGCGGATTTGAATACAGGATTTCGCAGATTCGTAAAAAGCATATGGGGTTTTGAAGAAGTTTAAAGTTGATCGCAGATTGCACGGATTTGAGAAAGGATTTCGCAGATGGGGAGAGACTATGGGATTTTGAAGAAGTTGATAAGTTGATAAGTTGATAAGTTGATTGGTTGAATGGGTTGATATGGGTTTTTAATGCAGTTGCCTCCTTTTTGTTGTTGCGTTTTCCGAAGGACTGTTTTTCTTTTGCCTCTTGCCTGTCATCCCGACAAAGGAGGGATCTCAGAAGTTACAGCCTTTCAAGAAGTTTGATTATTTGAAGCAAAAGCTGAAAAACGTTCAAAAGCCTATATGTCGATTCTATAGCTGAAAAGTAGCTGTTGCCCGGCCTCCCTCTCCACCGGGGAGGGATCAGAGGGAGGGGCCACAAAGGAGCACCAAGAAAAAAGATGCTGTAGGCGCAGGAGATGCCGATTTAAGGCCGGGAAGACAGGGGTGGGTAGTCCTTTGTATATTTTAGCTTTTAAGGCCTGGAATAGGTTCTTTATAGCCTCTGCCATACTTCGACTAAGATTAGGGTTGTTTCGCTTACCATTCTTTTTGCCATATTGTTTTAGTGTGAAACTGCTTTTAGTCCGATAATAGAGCCTACCAAAGTGGTAAGGAAAAGTAAGCGTAAAAACGTGGCAGGTTCTTTAAATACTAGAATGCCCACCAGAACGCTTCCAACGGCTCCAATTCCTGTCCAGACGGCGTACGCTGTCCCAATGGGTAAAGTTTGAGTGGCCTTAATTAAAAGCCCCATACTGATGCTCAGGGCAATCAGAAAGGCTGTATACCATAAATACATTTCGGTTCCGGTGGTTTCTTTTGCTTTTCCTAAACAGAAAGCAAAGGCTACTTCAAACAAGCCCGCTATAATCAAAACAATCCAATTCATACTTTTTATTTTTTGCAAAGGTCAGAACTGGAATGGAGGTGAAATTTTACAAATGATAAAAAATAGGGCTCTATCTTATTTCAGCTCTTATCCTGCTGAGACTAACCTGGGTGATGCCCAAATAAGAAGCAATGTGCCCCAATTGTACCCGCTGGATCAGGTCGGGATGATCCTTCAGGAGTTCTTTGTAGCGTTCTGTAGCGGTTCTGAATTGCCGGGAGATAAGCCGTTCTTCTGTTTTGATAAGTTCCTGTTCGGCAAACCTTCGGCCCCAGTTGGCAATGTGTATGTCTTCGTGGAAGAGTCGGTGTAAGCTTTTCGTTTTTAGTTCGTATAGTTCGCAGTCTTCTAACAGTTCAATGTCTTCATATCCTTTCTGGTTAGCCACATAACTTTTCATGGAGATAACAGTGTCGCCTTCTTTTCCAAACCAAAAAGTGATTTCATTGTCGGCTGTATTGGCATAAGCCCGCACAATTCCTTTTTTGATAAAATAGAGTGTTGTTTCAACTTTGTTGGCCCGCAGCAAAAGATGTTCTTTGCGATATTTTTTTTCTGTAATACACTCCTTGAGTGTCTGTTTTGAAGTATGAGGAAGCGGATATATGTTATCAAGAATTTGGTCTATACTCATTTGGTACGCTGTTTTTTAGCATAGCACATAATTGCCAAAGATTAAAAGTACCTTTTTGCGCAGCCTGACGAAAAAGCTTTCTGCAGTGGCGGCTTGAGCATTCCATCAGCCCAATTCCTGCCACCAAGCCTGGTAACGATTTGTTACTTAAATTTAGCACTTCTGTCGCCATGGCTGAGCGCCCTTTGTTAGCGGCTCGTTGATTGGCATTTCAACATTATTCAAATTTGATGAACGAAGTAAAACCAGGCCCCGAACTTTTGAAAACGAAACAGCATTTTGAGATTCTGGATGGATTAAGGGGTGTTGCAGCGCTGGCTGTTGTCATTTTCCACTTTATGGAATGGGTTTTTACCGACTTTAGTAAAAACTTCATCAGTCATGGTTTTTTAGCCGTGGACTTTTTCTTTTGTTTGTCGGGCTTTGTTATTGGTTACGCTTATGACGACCGCATGGGGAAAATGGGGATAGGAGCGTTTTTCAAGGCCAGGCTGATCAGGTTGCATCCTTTAGTGATTTTGGGTTCTGTACTGGGGTTATTGGCCTTTCTTTTGGATCCTTTTGCATCACCCATAGCCTATGATGCCGGTAAGCTTCTTTTGCTTTTTGTAGGCTCGCTATTGCTGGTTCCGCTTCCCCTGATGGAAGAGCGTGCTTTTAACCTCTTTGGCTTTAATGCGCCTGCCTGGTCACTGTTTTGGGAATATGTAGCCAATATTTTTTATGCTTTGGTGCTTTATAAGGTGGGCCGTCGCTCCCTGGCCCTATTGACGATCCTGGCGGCTATAGGCATTTGCATTGTTAGTTACCGGGCAGGAAACCTGCTGGGCGGATGGTCAAAAGATAACTTTTTTGACGGTGGTGCCCGTGTGGCTTACTCTTTTTTAGCGGGCCTCTTGCTTTACCGTTCGAACTGGATCATTAAAAACAAGATTGGGTTTATAGGCCTGGCCTGCCTGTTATTTTTGGCCTTTATCATGCCCTGGTCAGAATGGAACTGGCTGACGGAGGCACTGGTAGTACTCTTCTTCTTCCCACTGTTGGTTTCCCTGGGTGCCGGCTCTAGCCTGTCGCCGCAATGGAAAAAGGTGTGTCAGTTTTCCGGCAACATCTCCTACCCGCTTTATATGACGCATTATGCCGTCATGTGGATATTTGGAAATTATTATACCACTAAAAACCCGCAGATAAGTGTCCTGCCTTATATCATCATTCCAGGCATCATTTTACTGGTCGTTTTTGCTTATTTGGTCATGAGGTTCTATGATATACCGGTCAGGCGATACCTGACTAGGAAAAGACAACAAGGACTAAAGCAGGAGTTGAAAAATTGAGTGGTTGATTAGTTGAGTGGTTGAATGGTTAAGAGGTTTGCTGTGGCATATGGGGTTTTGAAACAGTTCGATCACTTTCTGTTTCCAGTAACCAGCAGATTGCAATTGAAATACCTCTTCCCTGTCATGCCGAACTTGTTTCGGCATCTCACACCCTATGGGATTTTAAAGAAGTTGGATCGCGGATTACACAGATTGATAAAAGGATTTCACAGATGGATGAGCTATCTTATACCAAGTTGTTTTCAATTTTGCGAAATAATCCAGTGAAAGCCTGTAAGTGACTTTACGGTTTGTTTGTGTTTGTGTAGTTCCAGTAAGGCTGCAGCCAATTGCTCATCTACCTGTTCGTGGTTTTGAAAGGTATGGTTGTTAAAATGGT
>JAEWAC010000333.1 GCA_023391895.1 Bacteroidota bacterium | reverse complement strand
TTTTATTTCTAAGCAGTTTAGGTAATTTGTTTAATCTAAAATCTTTTTGTGCTTCAACATAAACTGTAGTACCAATTGCACTTTTGTAAGGGGATTCGAGAATAGACTGTTTTTGGATTTCATATATCTTATTGTTCAAGCGTTCAATGCCAGTACAGCCGAAAAATAAAAATGAAATTAAAAGAATGCAGACTGTTTTCATAATTACGCCTAACAAAAAGAAAAGTATCCGAAAGGCCCTCTGAAAAAGGCCTCACTAAAGGATTGTTCGTGGGGCCTTGCGGTATACTTTTGGGTTGGCCGATGTCGCCGTACTGCCTGTATTTAGGAGTAAAGTATCGGCCTAACAATAAATATACGCATCATTTCTGCACATACAACCCTATCTCGTTAATACATTATCCAAAGCGAGTCAATAAGTTATACTTGCGTTTTCTTATAATCGCAGTTCACCTGGTAAATGTTTAATGCAAGATGGGTTACCATAAGATGCAACACTTCTCCCACCTTACCGGCGATGCCAAGAAGTAAAGCAACTGCCAAGCTGTGCAACTGCCCGTAAAAGAAAAGTCCTGCAGATTCTACAGGACTTTTTAAAATTTATTTAATTGGCGTGGTAAAACCAATGTGAACCAACTCTTTCAAAAACCCATACCGGTTATACCAGCATGGTCACCGGGTTCTCCAGGTATTTTTTAAACGTTTGCAGGAAGGAGGCTCCCACAGCGCCGTCCACACTGCGGTGGTCGCAGCTCAGGGTTACCTTCATTACGTTGCTTACGCCAAAGCCATCGCCTTTACGGACTACTATTTCCTTGATTCTGCCTACTGCCATAATCGCACTATCCGGCGGGTTGATGATGGCGGTAAATTCATCAATGTCCATCATGCCCAGGTTGGAGATGGTAAAGGTGTTGCCGCTAAACTCATTCGGCTGCAATTTTTTGGCCTTAGCCTTGCCGGCCAGTTCTTTGGTTTCGGCCGCAATCTGACTCAGGGTTTTCTGGTCGGTAAAACGCACTACCGGTACAATCAAGCCATCTTCAATGGCCACGGCCACACCTACATTTATATGCTGGTACTGGCGTACAAAATCGCCCATCCAGGAGGAGTTCACGGCGGGGTGCTTGCGCAGGGCCATGGCGGCGGCTTTCACCACCATATCGTTAAAGGAAATTTTTACATCGCTTACTTCGTTCATCTGGGCACGGGCTTCCATCGCTTTATCCATGGTAATTTCCATGGTCAGGTAAAAGTGCGGGGCGCTGAACTTGCTCTCACCCAGGCGGCGGGCAATGGCCTTCCGCATTTGCGATACGTTGATGTCGGTATAGCCTTCCTGACCCGAAATAACCGGTTGGGCGGCGGTTGCCGGCTGCGGTTGGGCCTGAGCAGCTTTTTGGGCTGGAACAAAATTGTCAACATCGCTTTTTACAATACGGCCGTTGTCGCCGCTGCCCTGAACCTGGCTCAGGTCAATGCCTTTTTCGGCTGCTAACTTTTTGGCCAGCGGAGCCGCTTTTACACGACCGTCGGTGGCAGAAGAAGCAGGAGCGGACGTTGCGGCTGCCGTAGCTTGTTGTTGTGGCTGGGCCTGTTGCGGTTGTGCGCCTTGCGGTGCCTGGGCAGGAGCTGCTTGCGGTTGTGCACCACCTTTTGAAGCCGCTACAATTGCTTGTACGTCTACCTTGCTTTCGTCGCCGATAATGCACAGCAGGTCGTTCACGGCAATTTTTTGACCGGGTTCGGCGCCCTGGTACAGCAGCTTGCCGTCTTTGTAGCTTTCCAGCTCCATCGTGGCTTTGTCGGTTTCTATATCGGCCAACAGGTCGCCTTTTTTCACCGGGTCGCCTACCTTTTTGTGCCAGGCGGCTATCACGCCCTCGGTCATGGTGTCACTCAGGCGGGGCATCAGCACCACTTCTTCCATTTTGCTGATGTCCATACCGCCACCCTGGGGTGCAGCGGCCGGCGGTACGTCGCCCTCGGCTTTGGCCGTGGGCTGTTGTTCTTTGGTTACATCTGCCTTTTGGGTATCAGGCTGACCGGCGCCGGCGGGTGCCTGGCCGGTAAGATGCTGGGATATATCTTCTCCCTGCTGGCCAATAATCGCCAGCAGATCATTTACCTGTAGCTTGCCGCCTTTGTCGGCGCCAATGTGTAATAAGGTTCCGTCCTTGTAGCTTTCCAGTTCCATGGTGGCTTTGTCCGTTTCAATTTCGGCCAGCAAGTCACCTTTTTTTACCGGGTCACCAACTTTTTTATGCCAGGCAGCAATTACTCCTTCGGTCATGGTATCGCTAAGGCGAGGCATCAAAATCACTTCAGCCATTCAATGTAAAATTTTGCCCGAAATTAAGGTAAAATGTAAAATAGGTAACTATCTAAAGCAAATGCTTCAAAAACCTTTTGAAGAAAGCGGGTGAATGAGCCATGAAACAACGGTTAGGTTGACAGATGATAGATGACAGTTGACAGCAGCGAACTTCTTCAAAACCCCATGTCGGAGTGTTGGGCGTTGGGTGTTGATCGTTGTTCGAAAGTCTTTTAAAAGCCCATACTGCTCAATATCTGTGAAATCCATTTAAAATCTGCGATCCAACTTCTTTAAAATCCCATATACAACCATAAACCTCTCAACCAATCAACACTTCACCCAATCAACCATTCAACTACTTTAAAAGTCCAGGTCCATGCGGAGTCTTTCCCGCAGCTCTTTGACCAGTGGAAATTGCTCAATGATCTTCTGGTACTGCTCCTTGGAGGAAAGCGGCCGTTCGTACACGATCTCTTCCTGCGGGGCTTCTATCAGCAGTATGGAGAATTGAAGCTGTTTGTTACAAAGTTCTTTTTGCAGAAATTCGCAGGCTTTGTTGCGTTCCAGCTCCAGAAACTTTTGCTGCAGGTTGTTGGTGGCCGTGGCCTCAAAGCTGCTGGCGTCTTTAATGATCAGTTGCGCCAGCTCAAAGCTTTGTACCGCCGGGTTTTTAGCGTCTCTTAATTGCTGAATAAAGGCTTTCCAGGCGGTTTCCAGTTTTTCCTGTTCCAGCGGCTGGTCCATTACCACAGTAGTACCAATGGCTTCCTGCTGTATTTTCTGGCGCAGAGCTTCTAAAGAAGAAAGCCGGGTTCTGCCGGGGGCAGGTGCTGCCGGGGTTTGGGTTGCCGGGGCTGTAGCAGTGGGCGCTGTTGCCGGTGCCGTGTAGGCCGGTTTTTCTTCCTTTGCCACCGGTATGGGTTTTTGAACCGGTGTTTCAATGATCAGTTTGGGCTCATCTGCCATTTTGGGCTGGGCCGCTTTTACGGAAGGCGCCGCCTCCACCGCACTGGCTACAATGGGGGTGATGTTTCTAAAAGCAATAGGCCGTGCGGTTTCAACTACTTTTTTTTTATCAAGTGCCACACCATTGGCCGTTAGCTGCAGGGCCTGCTGCAGGTAGCACAGCTTGATCAGGGCCAGCTCTACGTGCAGGCGCTTGTTGCGGGCCGCTTTGTAATTGATCTCGGCTTCGCTTAAAATGTTGAGGGCGCTGATCAGGTAACCGGTTTCGGTTTTTTGCGCCGTTTCGATATAGCGTTTTTTAAAAGTGTCCACCACTTCCAGCAGGCCGGCCACCCGCTCGTCTTTGCTGACCAGCAGGTTGCGGATGAACTCGGCAAAGCCGTTCAGCACCATTTCGCCTTCAAAGCCTTTTTTGTTGATGTCGTCGTACAGCAGCATGGCGCCGGCCAGGTCCTGGTTCAGCATGCAATCCATGAGCTTAAAGTAATAATCGGCATCCAGGATGTTCAGGTGCTCCAGGGTGTTGTTGTAGGTAACCGTGCTATTGGTAAACGACACAATTTTATCCAGTATGCTCAGGGCATCCCGCATACAACCTTCGCTTTTTTGCGCAATGAGCTGCAGGGCCGCCTCGTCTGTTTGGATGCTTTCTTTTTGCGCAATATTCTGCAGGTGGTCTACCGTATCCTGCAGGGTAATGCGTTTGAAATCAAAGATCTGGCACCGGCTGAGGATGGTGGGCAGGATTTTATGTTTTTCCGTAGTGGCTAAAATAAAAATGGCGTAGGGGGGCGGCTCCTCCAGGGTTTTTAAAAACGCATTAAAGGCAGAGGAGGAGAGCATGTGTACCTCATCTATTATATACACTTTGTATTTACCGGCCTGGGGGGCAAAGCGTACCTGCTCTACCAGGGCGCGGATGTCGTCCACCGAGTTGTTGGAGGCCGCATCCAGCTCGTGGATGTTCATGGAGATCCCTTCGTTGAACGACTTACAGGAGTGGCACTGGTTACAGGCTTCGCCTTCGGGGGTAATGGCCTCGCAGTTGATGGTCTTGGCCAGGATGCGGGCACAGGTGGTTTTACCTACCCCCCTGGGACCGCAAAACAAAAAGGCATGCGCCAGGTGGTTGCTGCGGATAGCATTTTTAAGGGTAGTGGTAATATGCTGCTGCCCCACAACGGTATCAAAGGTCTGGGGTCGGTATTTACGGGCTGAAACAATAAATTTATCCATGTAACAAGTCTGATTTCACTCCGGGGAGTTAGGGACAAATGTAAGTATTTCAACAACTTCAAGCGGCCCGGTTCCCACAAACGGTCGGGTGATAACCGGCAGTTTATGAAATAATTACCATCTGGTTGCCTACCCAAAAGGGCGTACAATCGGCGGCTAAAAAATTTATCCACACAGGCAACGCCGCCGCTGTTCTTTCGTATATTTAAATGTTGTAATGTGAGGCCCGGATGCGCTGTGAAAGGTGGTTGACAGATTCGTACACTTGCGAAGATGCCCTTTCATTAGCTTTTACCTACCTATGCTTTACTTCAGGTATCCTAAGAGGATGCAAACAAACAGTTACTCAACCGTACGACGTTTTGCCCAGGTGGTGTTTGCGGAAGCCTGGGCTGATCAAGCAACCGTCTTTTATTTTCCCTTATGCCAGTACAGCCGGAAGGATGGGCCTGAACTGCGCACCCCTGCTAATCCAACGCTGCTCCTTTGTGAATGCTAAAAACCCACCGGCTCTGTGAAGGCCTCAGAAAAGGTTTAAAAGCCCAAGCGGTCTTCTATTTTTTCACCATAAACCTTGCTAATTATGAAAAGAGTTATGCTTCAGGTCTTTCGGCCTACGGTAGTCGGAAATTTTATTGTGGGACTGATGTTTTTACTGGCGGCGCCGGGCTGCCAAAAGGTGCACGATGTAATAGACAAGCACAAGAATGAAAAAGTCGTATTGCCAGGTGATTACCGGCCGGTCAACCTGGTGGCCAATAACGATGAGTATAATGCGACCCGCATTGATTCAATGCTCATCAACGCATGGGGCATTGCGTTCAGTCCCGGCGGTGTGGCCTGGGTCAATTCGGAGGGCGGTGGTGTAAGTGCCGTATACAATGCTGAAGGTGCTGAGGTACGGCCGGCAGTATTCATTCCCTCACCGGGCGGTAATTCTGGTGGTCATCCTACCGGCATCGTTTTTAACGGCAGCAATACCGACTTTATCTTGTCCAACGGGCAGGCAGCACGCTTTATTTTTGTGGGGGTCGATGGTGTGGTGTCCGGCTGGAACGGGGCGGCTGGTGATACGGCTTTGGTCATTGCCAATAATTCGGCTACATCCGCCTATACCGGTGTGACCATCGCTTCCCGAGGAAGCAACCAGTACCTGCTCGCCGCTAACTTCAGGACTGGTAAAATTGACGTTTGGGACCGCACTTTTAAGGTAGTGAACGACCAAAGGTTTTTGGATCCTTACCTCCCTGCAGGTTATGCCCCATTCAACGTCCGCAGCATTGGCGACAAAATATATGTAACGTATGCCAAAGTTGCCGCCAATGGTGAAGAAGAAGCCGGCGTTGGTAATGGGTATGTCAACATTTTTGATACCAATGGCAATTTGTTAAAGCGTTTTGCCTCCAGAGGTCTGCTGAATGCCCCCTGGGGCGTGGAAGAAGCACCGGCCGGCTTTTTTGAAGACGAATCCGATGGTGGCGTATTGGTCGGCAACTTTGGTGATGGCTACATTAATGCGTATTCCCATGATGGCAAGTTTTTGGGACAATTGCGTATGAATGAAAAACCACTGCAAATTGAAGGGCTGTGGGAGATCACTTTTGCACCGTCCACCGCTACTTCTATTGATCCCAACCGCCTGTATTTTGCGGCTGGGCCAGATGATGAAGCAGACGGGCTGTTTGGTTACATCGTAAAAGAATAGCCAGGGCAGAAAGCACTTGTTGCCCCATGCCTGTTGATCTATTTAAAAAGGCCGGTTTCAAAAACCGGCCTTTTTTGATTTTATAGCTTTTAAACAAAGTTTTTCAAAACCCCATGCTATACCAGGATCGGGTGGCGTTTAAATTCTTTGGTACGGTCAAACAGGTAGCGGTAGGTGGTAAGCTGGCGGCTACGGTACACATCGCCCAGGCCTTCGGCCACGTTCAGCATTTTAGGGTTGAAGTCGCCAATCCACTGCATTTCATATTCGGTATAAGGGACCACCGGCGACTGTACTACTTTGGCGGCTTCTGCAATCATGTAGGCATCAATGCCTTTGCCCTGAAACTCCGGCACTACGCCAAATACCAGCCCCGAAAACTTTTTGCATGGCTTTGTTTTTTTGATCCATAAAAACTTCAGCTTGTGCAGCAGGTCAAATTTGCCATTCAGGTATTTAAACCACTGGTTCAGGTCGGGCAGGTTCACGAATATAGCAATCGGCTCCTGATGGTGATAGGCAAACCAAACGATTTTTTCATCCATCACGGGTTTCATTTTTTTAAACATGGCCACCACCTGTTCTTTCCGCATTTCTTTCAAACCCCCATGCCCGGCCCAGGCTTTATTGTATACGGTTGCAAAGTCGCCGGCAAATTTTTCCAGCTGGTCTTTATAAATATGAGAAGAAGAAAAAGCAGGGTCTTTTTCATAAATGCTATGCCGGTCCCAGATCTTGGTGCTGAGCGGTTTTTTAGGATCCATGCCCAGGCAGATCTGTTGAAAGAACGGCTGAAAGCCATAGGTTTCAAAAAGCGATTGGTAGTAAGGCGGGTTGTAGTTCATGCCATATAAAGGTTCCTGGAAACCTTCCACCACCAGGCCCCACCAGCGGTCGCGTTCGCCAAAGTTGATCGGTCCGTCCATGGCTTCCATGCCCCGTTGCAGCAGCCAGTGCCGGGCTACGTCAAAGAGCAGGTCGGCCGCCTGCTGGTTGTTGATGCAGTCAAAAAAACCAATGCCACCCACCGGGCCTTCATCGCCTTTGTTGCGGTATTTTCTGTTGGTAAACGCAGCAATGCGCCCCAGCAGTTCGCCTTCCTCGTTGGTCAATATCCACCGGGTAACCGTACCAAACCGGAAGGATTTGTTTTTTTTCGTATCAAAAACATCATTGATGTCTTTGTCCAATGGCTGTATGTAGTTAGGGTTGCCTTTATTGATGACCACATTGACTTTTAAAAAAGCTTTGGCCAGTTCAGGAGAAGTTACTTCCACCAGTTTCATGGCGCAAATGTAAAGGCAAAGCGGCAATTGCCGCCGCTCAGCGGGTGAATAAGTGTGCGGCCAGCCGCTTGTCGTGCCCGTAAATATCTTCCCTGAAATTCAGCTCGCCCTGCTCATTGACCCAGGCCGTAAAATAGCCGATGTAGACAGGTATGGGGTTTTTAAGCGTTACGTATTTTTCGCTGCTGCCATTCATGGCTTCCTTTATTTTTTCGGGCGTCCACTCCGGCCGGTTGCGCAGCACCCAGTTGGCCAGCCTTTCGGGTTCGGCGACGCGGATGCAGCCATGGCTGAACGAACGTTTGCTTTCATGAAAAAGGTTTTTGGAAGGCGTATCGTGCAGGTAAATATTGTAGCTGTTGGGAAACATAAACTTTACTTTTCCCAGCGCATTGCCGGGGCCGGGCTTTTGCCGTACGCTGCCGCCGTTCCACTCCATGTTGTGCTGCGCCAGGTAGGCCGGGTTGCGGCTGATGGCCGGCAGGATCTCGTTTTTTAAGATGCCGGGCGGCACGTTCCAGTAAGGGCTGAAAACCACGTATTGCATATTGCCGGTAAAAACAACGGTGCGGTGCTGGTCGGTGCCCACCACAATGTTCATCCCGAAAGCCGGTTTACCTTCTTCATATACCGTCAGGCGAAACTGCGGAATGTTGACCAAAATAAAATCGCCTCGGGGTTCGGCGGGTACCCAGCGCATTCGCTCCATATTGACCAGCAGTTGTTGTATGCGGGTGGTGATGGGCTCGTTCAAAAATTTTAAGGTCGTACCGCCAATGACGCCATCTTCTTTTAAGCCATAGCGTTTTTGAAATTTTTTTACTGCCCCTTGCAGCGAATCGGTAAAGCGGTGGCTGGTGTCAGTGAGTGTAAAATCGCCGGTGGTGTGCAGCCTTTTTTTAATGGCGGTAATGGCAAGAGCCGTATCGCCCACCGCATATTTTTTACGATCGGCTGCAATGGGCGGCCAGCCGCCTTGTTGTTGCAGCGCATAGTGCCGCAGCAAATGTTCTTTCAGCAAGTGGTACTGCCGGTTGACGGGTTCGTAAGCAGTGACGTTTTGGCCTTTGTTTTTAATGAGCGAATCCAGCAGGGCCAGCGTATTCACCCGCTTGCGTGGAATAAACCAACCCAGGTCATTTTCGTTCAGTTGGGTGTTGCCTTGATAGGCGCGGCTGGCGTACTCCACAAATTGGGCGGTCAGTTGAATTTCTGCCATCAGGCGGGTACTGTCGTTCCGCTTTGCAAAATCAGGCCGTACCTGTGCACTGTCGAACAGGCGTTGCAGGTAGGGGTTGTATAAACTGCTGTCGCCGCTATAGGCAATGTAATTGCTTTGCAGGTTCCAGAAAGCGGGTGTTTGCTCGGTAAAGCCGGTATCGGTAAACCAGGCATACTGGTAGTTGCGGCTGTTGTAAAAGTTGCGCAAGCGCTGGGAAAAAGTATCGGGAAAGGATTCTTGTGCAATGATATTTTCCAGCTTCAGGCTGTCGAAAAAAATGTCGGAATAGGCATTGACCGGGGTAATGGTGGTGTCGCGTACAACAACCGGTATGCTCGATGTCCTTTTTTGCTGGCAGGAAGTAAAAGTGGCCATCCACAAAACAAACAACATTACATAGGATAAGGTAAAGAAACGGTTCATGGTTTTTGATAACATTTTGGCGCCGCTAACGGCCTGTAAATATAAAAGCAGGAAGAAAATTAATACTTTCTTTCCTGCTTTTATATGATATAAGTAAATGGCCGGCAGCAAGGTGGTATTATACCATACCGGTAAACATCTTGCGGCTCAGGTCTTCGTCATGTTTATAGATATCTTCCCTAAAGTTCAGCCGGCCGCTTTCATCTACCCATGCGGTGTAATAAGAGATAAATACCGGTACGGGGTCTTTGAGCTTTACATATTTTTCCTTGCCGCTGTTCATGGCTTCCCGGATCTTTTCCGGTGTCCACTCAGGATTGTGGCGCAGCAGGTACTCCGCCATTTTTTCCGGGTCGGACAATCGTATGCAGCCGTGGCTGTAGGCTCTTTTATCTTTTTCAAACAAGCTTTTGGCCGGCGTATCGTGGAAGTAAATATTAAAGCTGTTGGGAAACAAAAACTTGACTTTGCCCAATGAGTTTTTGGGACCCGGCAGTTGCCGTATCACGGGCAAGCCGTCTTCTTCGCCGGTGATCTCCATATTCTGGCTGGCCAGATAGTCTGGGTTTTTGGCCATGGCGGGCAAAATTTCTTTTTCCACAATACTTTGCGGCACGTTCCAGTACGGGCTGAATACCACCTGGTTCAGGTCACCGGTAAACATCACGGTATTGTGTCCTTCCTTACCCACTACTACCGGCATGTCAAATACTTTTTTGTCACCATCCATTACGTGCAACACAAACTCAGGAATGTTGACCAGAATGAGGTTGCCGGAGGGCCGGTTGGGCATCCAGCGCATGCGGTCCATATTAATGAGCAACTGCTGTATTCTTTTTTCTACGGATATGTTCATGTCTTTGATCAGGGCTGCCGTAACCACACCATCAGGTGTATAACCATGGCGCTGCTGAAAGCTTTTGACACCCAGCTCCAGCGAGTCGTTAAACACCTGGCTGGTATCGCCGGCCGGCATGTCACCGGTTATTTGCAGCCGTTGTTTCATGGTTACAATTTCAGGAGCTGTCACCCCTTTTTTATAGCTTTTTTTAGCCGCATTGATAGCGGGCCAGCCTCCCTTTTTGGCAATGTCGTAGTAATTGCCCAACTGGTCTTTTAAAAGCTTATAGGCCTGGTTGACGTCTTCAAAGTACTTGTTGTCCTTGTGTTTTTTATTCAACAAGGAGTCGGCAAGATAGAGGGCATCCTGTTTTTTGGCGGGTATAAAACGCTCCATCTCTTTGCGCTTTACATAGCCGTCTTCAAAGTTGTTGAGGATATATTGAATAAAGTGCTCGGTCAGGGTCAGTTCGGTTTTAATAAAAGCTTTGTCGGATGCACTGACGGAAAGATTTTCGGCGGCCGTCAGCCGGTCCATTCTTTTTTGCAGTGCCTTATCGTGCAGCAGCGTATCGTGGTTATAGGTGGTA
>JAEWAC010000319.1 GCA_023391895.1 Bacteroidota bacterium | reverse complement strand
CCTGTAAGCTTTGTATGGCTTTTTGAAGGTCTTTGGGATTTTTCAGCGCTTCTTTTATTTGCTGTAACTGCTGCAACTGGTCGTTTATATATTGTTCGGCGGCCCATCCGCAAACGGCTTCTACCCGGCGCACACCGGCGGCCACGGCTCCTTCGGAAGTGATCTTGAACAGTCCCAGTTCGCCGGTAGCACCTACGTGGGTGCCGCCGCACAGTTCTATGGAATAGGAGGGATCCATGGTCACCACCCGCACCACGTCGCCGTATTTTTCGCCAAACAAGGCCATGGCGCCGGACTGCAGCGCTTCTTCCCGGGACATTTGCCGGATCACTACGGGAATGTTCTGCCTGATCTTTTCATTCACCAGGGCCTCCACCTGTGCTATTTCTTCAGCAGTCATTTTACTAAAGTGCGAAAAGTCGAACCGCAGGTAATCGGCATTGACCAAAGAACCTTTCTGGGCGACATGAGTGCCTAGCACCTTACGCAGGGCTGCATGCAGCAAATGCGTGGCACTGTGGTGCAGGGCCGTTTTCCTTCTTTTTTCTGCATCCACCCTGGCTATAACTTCTCCTTCTAAATTATTCGGCAGCTTTTCCGCAAAGTGAATGATCAGGTCGTTCTCTTTCTTGGTATCGTTAATTCTTAATTTTTCATTATTAATTATTAATTCACCCGTGTCGCCCACCTGGCCGCCGCTTTCGGCATAAAAAGGCGTCTGGTCCAGCACAATCTGGTAGGCTTCTTTACCCTTGGCTTTTACCTTGCGGTAGCGCAGTACCCGGGCCTGGGTTTCCAAAGAGTCATAGCCCACAAAACGCACTTCGTTTTCATCGTTGATGATCACCCAGTCGCCGGCATCGGTGGCAGTAGCGGCCCGGCTGCGTTCTTTTTGCTTTTGCATTTCGGTATTGAACTCGGCTTCATCCACCGTCAGGGCCCTTTCCGAGGCGATCAGGCGGGTCAGGTCAAAGGGAAAACCATAGGTATCGTACAGTTCAAAAGCATCTTTACCGGAAATGGCTTTACCGGACGCACTGATGATGTCTTCAATACGCTTTAAACCTTTTTCCAGCGTACGCAAAAATGCTTCTTCTTCCTCCCGGATGACCTTGGCCACAAAGGCTTCCTGCTGCTGCAGTTCGGAAAACACATCGGCAAACTGGGCGGCAATCACCGGCACCAGCTGGTACAACAGGGGCTGCTGATAGTTTAAATAAGAATAATAATAGCGGACGGCCCGGCGCAAAATGCGGCGGATAACATAACCCGCCCCGGTATTGGAAGGCAGCTGGCCATCGGCTATGGTAAAGGAAATGGCTCTTATATGATCGGCCAGTACGCGGAAGGCAATATCGCTTTTGGCATCGGCCGTAGCCTTGTATGGCTGCCCGGTAATCTGCTCAATTTTGGCAATGGTGCCGGTAAACACATCGGTATCGTAGTTGCTGCTTTTTTGCTGCAGTACGCGTACCAGTCTTTCAAAGCCCATACCGGTATCAACGTGTTTGGCGGGCAGGGGTTGCAGGCTGCCGTCTTTCAGGCGGTTGAACTGGATAAATACGTTGTTCCAGATCTCGATCACCTGCGGGTCGTCGGCGTTCACCAGGGTTCTACCGTCTACCTGCTGGCGTTCTGCATCCGGCCGGGTGTCTACGTGTATCTCGGTACAGGGGCCACACGGACCGGTATCGCCCATTTCCCAAAAATTGTCTTTTTTATTGCCCAGCAAAATGCGGTCTTCGCTGATCCATTTTCTCCATTCGTTATACGCTTCCTCGTCTTTGGGCAGGCCTTCTTTTTCGTCGCCTTCAAATATGGTGACGTACAGGCGGTCTATGGGTATTTGAAGCACTTTGGTCAGCAGTTCCCAGCTCCATTCAATGGCTTCTTTTTTAAAATAATCGCCAAAGCTCCAGTTGCCCAGCATTTCAAACATGGTATGGTGGTAGGTATCCACGCCCACTTCTTCCAGGTCGTTGTGCTTGCCGCTCACCCGCAGGCACTTTTGGGTATCGGCTATGCGGGGGTAGGGCGCCGGCTTGTTGCCCAAGAAATAATCCTTAAACTGGTTCATACCGGCATTGGTAAACATCAGCGTGGGATCGTTTTTGACCACAATAGGGGCCGAAGGCACAATCTGGTGCTGTTTAGAGCGGAAAAACTCCAGAAACTGGCTGCGTATTTCTTTCGACGTCATATAAATATTATATCTTTTGCAGGAACCCAGGCTGTTAAAACAAGGCCCCTGCTTACAATAATTAGGTTGATTTTTGGTTCTTATGCAAGTATATTTGCCAACCTCCCTTAGCCGGGATGCGCAAAGGTAATGATTACGTGAGACGTGAAAGGGGAAACGTAAGACGGTCTTAACGGATGCTTACGGCTCGTCTTTTACGGTACAACCGCCGTCATGAAGAAAATAAAGTATTACTATAACACCCATACACTCCGCTATGAAAAACTGGAAGTTCCGCTTCGGGTAAAGCTGTTGCGGATTTTTGGTTTTATAGCCGCGGCCCTGGTTACCTCAGTCTTCATTTCTTATGTTGCCTTTCAGTTTGTGGGCTCGCCCGGCGAAAAGCTGCTGATGGCGGAAAACGAGCGCCTGAAAGACCGTTACCAGCAACTGAACGGCAGGGTGCGCAGCCTGCAGCAGCAAATGGCCGAACTGGAAAAACGGGATAACGATGTGTACCGAAGTATTTTTGAAGCCTCGCCCATACCGGACAGTGCCCGGGCGCAGGCGCTGGAGCGGCAAAAAGAAATAGCCCGGGTGGAAGGCATTGAGGATGATCAACTGGTATTTGTCCTCTACTCTGCTTTAGATACCTTAAGCAACCGCCTTGAAACACAGAAACGATCCTACGCCGAACTGGCCAGCCTTATTAACAATAAAGAAAAACTGCTGGCCGCCACACCGGCTATCCAGCCCGTGGCCAATAAAGACCTGAACCGCATTGCCTCGGGTTTTGGCCTGCGCATCGATCCTATTTACAAGACGGTTAAAATGCATGCCGGGCTTGATTTTACGGCTCCGCAGGGTACTCCCATTTATGCCACCGCAGATGGGGTGATTAAAACAGCCTCTTATAGCGCAGTGGGGTACGGTAATCATGTGGTCATCAATCACGGCTATGGCTACCAAACCCTGTACGGCCACATGGTCCGCATCAAGTCCAAGGTGGGCCAAAGGGTAAAGCGGGGCGAAATCATTGGTTATGTGGGCTCCACGGGTAAGTCTACCGGCCCGCACTGCCACTACGAGGTGCATAAAAATGGCCAGAAGCTGGACCCTGTTTATTTTTTCTACAACGACCTCAGCCCCCAGCAGTTTGATGAGTTGCTGAAGCGGGCACAGGCCTCCAACCAGAGCTTTGACTAAGCCCCCTGTCCCTCTGAAGGGGGAACTTAGGTGGGGGCGTCTGAAGTTTACGGTTTAAAGTTGATCACAGATTTCGTCGATTTTTAAAAGGATAACACAGATTCTTGAAGCGCATGGGTTTTAGAAAGAGTGTTGAATGGTTGATGGGTTGAATAGTTGATATGCGGAGGGTTGAGCATGGATTTTTGAACGTTTTACCTCACCCTCTGGTCCCTCTCCTTCAGGAGAGGGACCAGAGGGCAAAGAATATCATTTCGCTTTTGTAGTGAACTATGGGGTTTTGAACCATTTTCAACTTCTTTAAAAACCCATACCCGTATACGAATCTGCGAAATCCTTTCTCAAATCCGTGTAATCTGCGATAAACTTTAGACTTTCTCCCGCTGTTACGTCTTATTTTTGCCGGCTAAGCATGGCGAAGCATATTGACCAGATAACGTTTGAATTTGGAGGCGAGGAGGCACCTAAGGAGTTTCTGTCCGGTCGTCCCCTGGCACAGCCTGCCGCTAAACCCAAAAGTACCCGGGGCCGCAAGTCTATTAAAGAAATTGAGGCGGAGCAGGACAACGTAGCCGTGCCGCCCGACGAAATTTTATTCAAGAAACATTATTATTCAATTGGCGAAGTGGCACAGATGTTTGGCGTCAATACCTCGCTGATCCGCTACTGGGAAAACGAGTTTGACATCATTGAGCCGCGCAAAAACCGCAAAGGTGACCGCTTTTTTAAACCCACCGACATCAAAAACCTGCAGCTGATCTACGACCTGTTGCGCCGCCGCAAGTTTACACTGGAAGGCGCCAAAGACTATTTAAAAAGAAGCCAGCAGGCCGAGGAAAAATACGCCCTGATCCAGTCGCTGCAACGCATCAAGGTTTTTTTGCAGGAAGTAAAAGCACATTTGTAGGAAGTAAGAATTATGGATGAAAAATTAAGAATGAGGAAATGCAAAGAAACTTTCATGCTTTAAAAATGCGTAAATGAAAATGCAGCAACTACCACCTAACACATTCTTTATTCTTAATTATTAATTCTTAATTGCTCTCTGCAACCTTTAACATTTTACACTACTCTTTTTGTAGACTATACAACTAAATTTGACCTACACTTTTTTGGAGTATGCAGAAACTGATTTCTTTCCTCGTTATTTTACTGATCGCTCAGGTATCCTTTGCACAAACAGCCGAAGCAACGACCGATGCCAGCGGCAATAAGGTTTTAAAAGGTTTTATTACCAAAACCCAACTTGTGAGTGATTCTTCTTTTGCCTGGTTTGCCAAAAACATACAAGGTTATACGCCCTGGGCACAAGCCGTAGATGCACTGAAAGCCAATAAAGACTCTATACACATATTGGCGTTTGGCGGTACCTGGTGCGACGATACCAAATATATTTTACCCAAGTTTTATGCACTGACCGAGGCTGCCGGTTTGCCGCAGGACCGCATTACACTGCTGGGTGTGGACCACGGCAAAAAAACCATTCAGCACCTGTCCGAAGCCTTTAACGTAACCCTGGTACCCACATTTATTGTATTGAAAAACGGCAAAGAAATCGGCCGTGTGGTGGAGTGGGGTATGTACGGCATGTTTGATAATGAACTGGGCGAAATCATCAGCGGAGCGGCGAAGAAGTGAGGAGAGAAGTTTAAGGTTTAAAGTTCTCGGGTTCACCAGTTTACTTGTTCACGAGTTGGATCGCAGATTGCACGGATTTGAAGAAAGGATATCGCAGATGAGCAACAGGCATATGGGGTTTTGAAGAAGTTTGATTAGTGAAGCAAAAGCCGGAAAAACGTTCAAAAGCTCATACGTCAATTCTGGTGCTGGATTGAAAATAGCTGTTTGGCCTCCTACACCGGAGAGGGATCAGAGGGAGAGGCCAACATGGAGTTTTAGAAAAGTTACTTTTATACAACCGCTGGAAGGACCAGCGGTTTTTTTATGCTGCCTATTCTGCTAAACTGTCATTCGGGGTTTAACCCGGGATCTCCTGCATCCTTAAGGCCGCCTTTGGTAATATGAGATTTTAAAGAAGTGCTTCTTAACATGCACAACTACAGCTTTCATTTACCTGAAAAGCATATGGATATTTGAAAGACTTCTGTGCTGTCAACCATCCACTGTCAACCGTCAACTCCAGCAAGTATGGGTTTTTGAAGAACTGCTGTACTGTCATCTGTCAACTGTCAACCATCATCTCTCCGCCGTCAACCCAAACCGGTAATGGTAAATGTGCAGGGAGTCGCGGGTCCAGGCAAACAACTTGTTGTTGGCTATTTGGTAATGGTAGTTGCCCTTTAGTTGCGGCAAGGCTTTTTGGGCCGAAAGCAGGGTGGCCGGGTTGTAAAAGCCAAGCGTTTGGTTATCGGCCATGCCGTAAATGTATTGGTCTGTAACCGTGATGGCTTTCCATTGGGTGATGGGCAGCTTTTTTCGAAAGGTGCCAAAGTGGTCGAAAAGAAACACACCATTGTCAGCATCGTACAGGTAAACGGTTTTGTTCTGGTCAATGATCTGTTGCGGCCGAATAGGGTTGGGAAAAAGGGTGCGCAGGTCGGGGGTTTCCAGCAGCAGGTTGCCTTCTTCGTCAATCTTTTTCAGCTTGCTTTCATATTCGTCAAAAACCCATATCTGGTTGTCATAACTGGTGCCTACGGCGCTGGCCTGCAAAATACGGCGCCGCCGCAGGTCGATGGAGCCCTTTACCGTCAGCAGGCGGTCCAATATAACCACGGTGGAAAAGTCTTTGTAAAACAGCAACAACTTTAACGGGTTGCTTACGTCAATGGCGTGCAGCTTGCCGTAGCGGCGCACGTCGTTGTAGGTACCTGCTGAATCGCCGGCGGCATTGTATTTTCTCAACTGGTCGGTGGCGGTAACAATGTAAATGTTATCAAGGTTGTCAATGGCCAGGGTAGATATAGGGCTTTGAATGGTTTTGATCAGCTGAAAAGACGTGTCCTGCTGCGCCGCTGCCCAGTTGAGCCCAAGCGCCAGCCACATGGCGGCGGATATTTTCAAAAAAAGCTTCACCAGTTTTTTACGATTTTATGTTCCTGCCCGGTATAGGATTTTAAAGAAGTTTCAGTTCCGTCAAACACCGCATAAGTAAAAAAAGTAATCCAGTCACCCAGGTTGATATAACGGCTGCCGCCTGTAAGACGAAAATCAATGGGCAGGTGTCTATGCCCGAAGATGAAATAATCCACTTTTTTTTGCTGCATTATTTCTTTGCAATACGTGATCAGCCATTCGTTATCTTCTCCCTTGAACGTTTCTTCGGTGCTGCCGGTTTTGGCCCTGCTTTTTTTGCTGAAGTAGTCGGCCGTACCGATACCGATCTGCGGGGGCAGCAGGCCAAACAGCCACTGGCATATGGGGTTTCGAAACACTTTTTTCAGCGCCTTGTAGCCATGGTCGCCGGGGCCCAGGCCATCGCCATGACCAATATAAAAGGTTTTGCCGTTGAACTGAAATTCCTGCGGCTCAAAGTAAACCGGTATGTTTAGTTCCTGCTGAAAATAGTTGTTCATCCACATGTCGTGGTTGCCCACAAAAAAATGAACCGGGATGCCGGCATCGGTAAATTCAGCCAGTTTGCCCAGCAGGCGCACATAGCCGCGGGGCACTACTTTTTTGTACTCGTACCAAAAGTCAAACAGGTCGCCTACAATAAACAGGGCAGCCGTTTGCGCTTTGATTTCTTCCAGGAACTGTACGATCTTTTTTTCGCGCTGGCGGCTGGCTTCCGCATTGGGAGCCCCTAAGTGAAAGTCGGAAAGAAAGTATATGTTTTTGCCGGGCACAATTTGCATGTAATGAATGCTTCTATTTAGAGAAAAGGTCAGAAACGATTTCCTCCTTGGTTTTATTAAGATGCTGTGCAATATCGTTAATAATGGCCGATAATGTTCCCATCTTTAAAGGATCATGATTGGGGATGGTAATGTGGTGCTGGCCGTTGGTTAAAGTTGTTAAACGTATATGGCTCCCCTTCTGCCGGTCAATGGAATAGCCATAGATAGCCAAGGCTTTTATCAAAGCCTCTGCAGACAAATCTCTTGGCAACTTCATAAAGTAATCAGCTCGTCTTTTACAATATGAAGCCGAATCACTTTAGGCAACAGACTTTCTTCAAAATGACAGGTTACGGCTTCGCGTATATTATTCTTTAACTTATCTAAGTTTTCAGCTTCCGTATAGATGCTTTCTCCTAGGGCTTTTGCTGTAAACCCTCCTTCCATGGATTCCTCAACCAGAAAAGTCAATTCGGTCATGGTGATAAAAATAAATAAATCAATACGCTATTGATCCACTAAAAACACATAAACTTCCTTGGGGCCGTGTACGCCTACCACCAGCGTTTTTTCAATATCGGCCGTACGGCTGGGGCCGGTCGCCAGCGAAATAAAGGAGGGCAGGTTGCCTTTATACTTTTCCTTTAACAGCTGCAGCGCATCTTTGATATCGTATACCAGTTGCGAAGTGTAGGCAATGCAAACGTGCACCGGTGCATATACGCTGGTTACCCGGCCGCTGGTGTGGGCACTCAGTACCAGGCTGCCGGTACGGGCCACCAGGGCTTCGCAGGGTGTAATGGCGATGTCGCAGGTAGCAATATCGTGGTGCCACTTACTGAGTGGCAATAGCTGGCGCAGCTTTTCGTCAATGCAATAGATCTTGCTCCAGCCATTCTGGTAACACAGGGTTTCAAAATGCTGCAACAGTTCGGCCTGGTCTACACAAAAGTCAAACTTGCCCTGCAACTGGGTAAACTGCTCGGCAAACTCCACTACTATGTCCTGCTGCAGGGGCTGGAAAGGAGAGCTGTTGCCTTCGCTTTTCGGAAAAGGAATTGGCGTTGAGTGTGTCAACGCCAATCGTATTTTTTTTAGTATGTTGTTTTTAGAAGAAGATACACTCATGATACTGAGGGTGCTTGATTAGTAACATTAGGATCATAAGGTGGAACGCCTTCGGAGATACCGCCGTCGTGGTGTGCGGCATCATCTACGCCCAGCGGTTTCTTTTCCTCGTACGGACGGGGACCGATGAGGGCTTCCACATCGCTCTGGAACAGCACTTCTTTTTCCAGCAAGGCCTCGGCCAGCTTTTCAACCTCACCTCTTTTTTCAGTCAGTAACTGCTTGGTACGGTCGTAGGCTTCGTCAATCAGGCTTCTTACCTCCTCGTCAATCAGCTTGGCTGTTTCGTCGGAATAAGGTTTGGTGAAGGAGTTGTCCTGTTGCGGATCGTAAAAGCTTATGTTACCCACTTTGCTGTTCATACCATATACGGTTACCATGGCATAAGCAATACGGGTAATCTGCTGCAGGTCGTTTTGTGCACCGGTAGAAATTTTGCCAAAGAAAATATCTTCGGAGGCACGGCCACCCAGTGTCATACAGATCTGGTCTTTCAGCTGGTCGGTATTGTATAAATACTGCTCTTTAGGCGTATACTGAGCATAACCCAACGCCGCCGTACCGCGGGGTACAATGGTTACCTTCAGCAGCGGGTAGGCATGCTCCAGGAACCAGCCGCAAATGGCGTGGCCTGCTTCGTGGTAGGCAATAATGCGTTTTTCTTCCGGAGAGATGATCTTGTTCTTTTTTTCCAGACCACCAATCACCCGGTCAACGGCATCCTGAAAGTCGCTCATATCTACTGCCTGTTTGCCTTTACGGGCGGCAATCAGAGCGGCTTCGTTACACACGTTGGCAATATCGGCACCGGCAAAGCCTGGGGTTTGCTCGGCCAGCTTATGGATGTCTACTTTTTCGGAAACCTTAATGGGCTTCAGGTGTACTTTAAAAATGGCTTCGCGGCCTTTTACGTCGGGCTTGTCAATAGTGATCTGCCTGTCAAAACGACCGGGACGCAGCAGCGCGGTATCCAGCACGTCGGGGCGGTTGGTAGCCGCCAGCACAATAATGCCGGTATCGGTACCAAAGCCGTCCATTTCCACCAGTAACTGGTTCAGGGTGCTTTCCCGCTCGTCGTTGCTCATCATCATGTTCTTACCACGGGCACGGCCAATGGCGTCAATTTCATCAATAAAGATCACGCAAGGAGCTTTTTCGCGGGCTTGCTTAAACAGGTCCCGTACCCGGCTGGCACCCACACCCACAAACATTTCCACAAAATCAGAACCACTTAAGCTAAAGAACGGTACCTGGGCTTCGCCCGCCATGGCCTTGGCCAGCAGGGTTTTACCCGTACCCGGAGGGCCTACCAGCAGGGCGCCTTTAGGTATTTTACCACCCAGCGACGTATATTTTTTAGGATTGCGCAGGAAATCTACAATCTCCATTACCTCTACTTTGGCTTCGTCCAGACCGGCTACATCGGCAAAGGTGATGTTGACCCGGGTGCCTTTGTCAAACAAGGTAGCTTTGGACTTGCCAATGTTAAAGATGCCGCCAGGGCCGCCGCCGGCACCAGCGCCGCCGCCCATTTTGCGCATCAGCAGTACCCAGAGGGCTATAAAAATAAGGATGGGTAATAAGGTGCTTAAGATCGGGCTGAACCAGTCGCGTTCGCTGTCCACTTCATACGGCACCTGCTTAACGGTAGGGTTGGCCGCATAAAACTCCCGCATTTCCCGCTGAAAATCTTCGCCGGTGATTTTAAAATACAGGTGCGGGCCCGCCTCGTTTACCTGGTTGCCCTGGGCTTTTGCCACCTCAGGATATTTTTGAATGCTTTCTTTTTTCAAATACACCCGCGCCAGGTTGCGGTTGGTAATGATGGTATATTTTTCAACATCGCCGGCGGCTACCATTTTTTTGAACTCAAAAGGGGTGGTCTTGGGCGATTGAGCGGAGAAGGGGCCAAAGAACTGGAAGCCTATGATAATGGCAAAAATGATGGCATACACCCAGTAAATACTGAAACGCGGACCCTTACGCTGGTTGTTGTCATCGCCACCATTGCCGTTAGATCGGTTGGTGAATTTTGGCAGCCTTGATTTGTTTTCTTGATTATATGGATCTTGTGACATTTTGCTCTGTATAAATGACTTTTGCTAAAATAAGCGCTTTTTTACCGGATATAAGCTGAAACCGGGATAGAATTAACAGATATAATTAACAAACACAACGCCTAATCGTTGTGTTCTTCCAGCGAAGCATCGCTCCACATTTCTTCCAGCTTATAAAATTTCCGGTTCTCCGGCATCATAATGTGTACGACAATGTTTACATAGTCAATCAGTACCCATTGCAGCTTGTCTTTGCCTTCATGGTGGTAGGGGTATTCGCCGCAGGCGTCTTTTACTTCGTGCTCTACCGCATCGGCTATGGCACGGATTTGCGGTGCATTACTGGCTTCGCAAATAACGAAAAAGTCAGCAACAGCCTCTTCTATTTTGCGGAGGTCCAGTGATACGATGTTTTCGCCTTTTTTATCCTGAATGGCCCGTATAATGGCTTTGAAGATTTTTGAATTGCGGTTGAGCCGGGTAATGCTTTTTTTTCTTTGGGCTAAAGCTTCTAATTGTTCCAAATAATATCCTGTTTAATGATTTAACAATGTTAAGCAGTTCTTTTAGGCATGGCAAAAAAACAGAGTTATAGTTTTGTTCAAATTTACAAACAAATTGATACCCGTTTTGAACCCCGTGGGCGAACCTTTTATAGAACTTACTTCTGTAGACAGCACCAACAACTATGCCATGGCCCTGGTGCATGAAGGGATGGCACAACACGGTACCGCTGTATTTGCGCACGAGCAAACACAGGGCAAAGGACAGCGCCAAAAGCAGTGGCTGGCCCAGCAGGGCCAGAACCTGATTCTGTCAGTCGTACTGGCTACCGAAGAGCTGCCGCTGTCGCAGGCTTTTACCTTTAGCATGGCCATGGCGCTGGCCGCTTACCGGTTCTTCAATAAATACGCCGGAGAAGAAACCCGCATTAAATGGCCGAACGACCTGTACTGGCGTGACAGAAAGGCAGGCGGTATATTGATTGAAAACGTGGTGCAGGGCCCGCACTGGAAGTATGCTGTGGTGGGTATGGGCATTAACCTGAACCAGACTTCTTTTGGCGGCCTGAACAAAGCGGTTTCTTTAAAGCAGATCACCGGCCGCACCTTTGATACCGTAGCCCTGGCGAAAGAATTGTGTACCTGCATTGACCATTCTTTTCAGCAGTTGCGGCAGCATAAAGAAATCATTCCACCCGCTTATCACCGGCATTTGTATAAAAGGGGAGAGGTGGTACGGCTAAAAAAAGACAGCCGCGTTTTTGAGGCCCGGATCGAGGGCGTAAGCGCGGCCGGCCAGCTCATTACCCGCCACGCCGCCGAAGAAATTTTTGCCATCGGCGAAGTGGAATGGGTTTTTTGATTATTTGAGAATTTCTTCGGCGTGCGCCTTGTTTTTGGGGCGCAGGAAGATTTTTTGAAGGATGCCGTTTTCATCAATCACAAATGTGGTGCGGTGCAGGCCCATGTATTTGCGGCCGTAGAGGTTTTTTTCGCCCCATACGCCGTACTGGTTGATAATGGTATGTTCCGGGTCGGCTAACAGGGTAAAGGGCAAGCTGAATTTATTCTGAAACTTCTGGTGGCTGCCGGCATTGTCGGGGCTGACGCCAATGACTTCAAAGCCGGCTTTTTTCAAATCGCCATAGTTGTCGCGCAGGTTGCAGGCCTGTACGGTGCAGGTGGGGGTATCGTCTTCGGGATAAAAATAAAGCACTACTTTTTTGCCCTTGAAGTCTTGTAATGAAACTTTTTTGCCGTTTTGATCGGTGCCGGTGAAGTTGGGGGCAGGTTGCCCGGCCTTTAAAGGTGTTGCCATAACAAAAAGGCAAAGGTAAATGGAAAGAGGGATGATGCCGGCGGCTATTCTGCTTTGGTTTTTTCATTCCCTTGGTATGTTCTTCTTTGTGCAACTTTTTAAAAGTCCATATGGGAAGCTGGCAGTTGATGGTTGGCAGTTAACCGTTGACGGAAGAAAACTTCTTTAAAAGCCCCTATGGCAAACTTTATCAAAACTCCCTGTTACGGTTTGATTTCTTGCATATGGGGTTTTGAAAAAGTTCTAACGTCTCCCCCCTTTGTCATGCTGAACTTGTTTCAGCATCTCCTTTGAACTTCTTGAATCCCTTATAGCAGCTTCTTTTATGATTTTTTATGACAATTTACAGAATTCCTGTAGTTAGCGCTTCTTACTTTTTCTCCCCGAAAAAGGGGAGCAAAAAGTTCAAGGCCAACCCGAAGGCTCCGCCCCTTTGGCTGGCCCACGCACAAGGGAGAAGTTATAAGTGGTAAGTAATAAGTTATGGAGCGTCCTATGATTTTTCGAAGAAGTTTGAACTTTTTGTGTGCTGAGGTCAACTACTGCAGGCGCGGTATCCCGCTATCCTTTTCCTACAGCAATAAGAGTCTGAAGCTAAAGCGTGATAAGGCGCTGCACCAGTCTGGCTGCTCTACTTTTTGCTTGTGCCATTTAACTTTTGCCTTCCGCTTTCAGCCTTCTTTACTTATTACTTACAACTTACCACTTATCACTTCTTCTGTGGACTGTCGTCTGTCGACTGTGGACTGCTCTCTCCCTCACCTCCTCACCTGCCAAACCTTTGTCGTTACATTGCCGGCCATGTCTTCTACGGTTACTTTTAATTCGTGCGGACCGGGGGTAAAGTACTGGTCAAACTGGTAGATGTAGGAGTAGCCTTTGTCGTTGCTCAGCAGCAGCCACTGGCCGTCTACTTCTGCGGTCACGCTTTTAATCTTTTTAAAATCGTCCTGGGGCGAAAACACCAGCCGCGTGGCCCGGCTCAGGTCAATCACCGCACCGGCCCCGGGGGCGTTGACCGTAGGCGGGGTTTTGTCTACAAAAGCCTGGAAAGTACCAAACTGGCGGAACCTGGCCGTGGCCCAGCCATCCTTCCACTGCGCTTTTTCCACCACCGTGCGACTGCCGGCGATGCCCCTGATAATGAGGCGGTCCCGGTCTTCGGGGGCTACGTCTGACACCCGGATGCGCACCGTTACCGAATCGTGGGTAGGTATATGGGCATTTAAAAAGTTATAAACCGGAGAGGCCGCACCGGCTGCAGCAGAGGCGGTTTGCGAAAAGCGGATATCGACGGTATCGTAAACCGAATATTCGCTGGTAAAAAGTTCAAAGCCGTCTTCTTCAAACACATTGACATAACCGGGCAGCAACTGGCGTTCTGCCGGCGTGTAGTTGCTTTTGTTTAGGCTAGGCGTATACTGCACTTTAAACTCCAGGCGCGAGGTATTGCCGGCCGCATCGGTTGCTTCAATAACAATATCGTGCAGGGCCGAATCCGGCAGTTCTATCACGCCATTGTTGGCGTTGGTCGTGTAAATGCCGGTTCTGTCGCCCGGCATCCGGCTCAGGTGCTGCAGGTACGAGCCGCCGGCTGATTTATAGCGATAGTCGATATGGGCATTTAAATAACGGGTTTCGTTATAATCAATACTGTCCAGCACAAACTGCGACTGCAAAACGCCATCCATCAGCAGCCGGGCCTTGTAAACCCCCACCGTGTTGGGTACATTGCTAAAACGGTCCAGCATGCCCAGGGCAAAAGAAATTGTGCTGGAATTGGTTTTCAGAGGGCCGGGGGCGGCTAAGGTATACTGGCTGCCTACCTTTTTGATGCCGATCAGTTGTGGCGACTGGGCGTACACATTTTTGTGGCGGTCGTACAGGGCCAGGCGCTGCAGTATTGGCGGAACGGCATCGGGTATAGGAAAACCAAACAACAACGGGTTCAGGCATTTACCGGTTTCCGTGTCCCGGATTTCAAAATGCACGTGCGGTCCCTGCGAACCGCCGGTGTTGCCGCTGTAGGCAATAAAATCACCCTTTTTGACCGGGAACAGGTCCGGCGGCACCTGTAGTTTAATAGCCCAGCTTTGGGTTTCATATTGCTGCTGTTTGACCCACTGGTTTAGTTTAGGCTCAAAGTTGTTTAAATGCGCATACAAGGTGGTAAGCCCGTTGGGATGGTTGATGTAAATAGCCCTGCCAAAACCCATGGCATCAATGGCCACGGCGGCAATATAACCATCGGCGGCGGCATGTACCGGCAGGTTCTCCCGCTGCTGGGTGCGGATGTCGAGCCCCATGTGCCAGTGATTGGTACGCAACTCGCCAAAGTTGGCCACCAGTTCCATTTTAATGTTCAGCGGGTTTCTAAAGTATTGCTGCGGGTAAAAGTTGGATTGTGCGGTAGCTGCCAGTGCAAAAAGTAAAGCAAAAAACAAAAAGCCTATTCTCATTCCGTATTATTTCTTAGGGTTACCAGGGTCTGCAAATTAGTGTAACAATCTTTATTCCACGGTCGCCCCGCCCCGCCCCGAGCCAGTATTTGCATAGTTTTAAGAGGAGCCGCTATGGTTTTGAGGATCACAGATTTCGCTGATTTGATAAGGATTTCACAGATTTGAGAAAGGATTACGCAAATAAAGAAGCATATGGGGTTTTGAAAGCGTTGATTCGTTGAATGGTTGAGCGGTTGGGTGTTGCATATGGGATTTTGAAAGACTTTCCTGCCAACGGTCCTTTATCCGATATGGGTTTTTAAAAGAGTGGATAGTTTGTACTGCTTAGCCCGGAATGATTCAAAAGCCTATACGTCAATTCTATAGCTGAAGTGAGAACCACTGCCGGGTCCCCTTCTCCTTCAGGAGAGGGGCCAGGGGTGAGGTAAAACCTTCAAAAGCCCATGCCCTTCTCTTGTTTCATTTTACTTTTTACTTTTCTCATGCCACCCGCTCTGCCGGGCAGGGACCAGAGGGAGGGGCCGGGTTTTTAAAGAAGTTCACACCGGTCAACGACCAACGATCAACCACCAACGATTATCTGTCAACTGTCATCCATCAACTGTCCACTATCCATGGGATTTTAAAGAAGTTGTGCAGCAGCCTTAGCGGCTGAGCTTAGGCCAGGCGGTAGTTTTTCCCGCCCCGGTCCTTATTTCTGGATGCCCCACCAGGGGGTAAAAAACGAAGGACAAATGCGGTATGATATTTTATTATCTATTAATGAGCTTTCAAGCTGTTAACCTTATTTTATAAACAATTAAATTTTATAGCCATGGCCAGAAGAGGTGGTGCATTACCCCTGTTATTAGCAGGACTAGCTGCATGGGGATACTACAAATACTCTAAAATGAGTGAAGATGAAAAGCGAAACCTGGTAAACAACTGGAAGGAAAAAGGAAAAAGATTTTATGACGAAAACATTCCGCAAAATGTGAAAGACATGTTTGCCAGGCGGGATGAAAACCGTTCCGGACAGATGCATACGCAATCACCCGGCATGGGTTGATGAAAAAGTGACGAAGGGCTGCCAAAGGCGGCCCTTTTGGTTCCTATAACCATTGGATAGTCTTTGCCGGCAGGTGCCAGTGGGTTCAAAACTTAAAAGCTTTGATAATAAATAAAATTGTTGCCTGTAAAAATGTTGCTTTCATGTACTTTTGCACCCCGGGCAGAAACCCGGTTTTTTTATGCCCTTTTTTGAAGTTCACAAGTTCACAAGTTTACCAGTTCACGAGTGGATCAAAACACCTGCTCGTCGACCCTTAAACAAGTGAACAAGTGAACTGGTAAACTCATAAACTTATTAATGTAGATGCCAAAAGATCTCTCTATCAAATCAGTACTTATTATCGGTTCGGGTCCTATTGTTATCGGGCAGGCAGCAGAATTTGACTATTCCGGTACACAGGCCGCCCGCAGCCTGCGCGAAGAAGGTGTAAAGGTGGTTTTGATCAACAGCAATCCCGCCACCATTATGACCGACCCTATGATGGCCGACCGGGTGTACCTGTTGCCATTGACAGTAGAAAGTATTGAACAGATACTGGAAGAAAACGAGATTGACGCTGTGCTACCCACCATGGGCGGACAAACGGCCCTGAACCTGGCCAAAGAAGCCGAGGACCTGGGCATCTGGGAAAAATATAACGTACGGCTCATTGGCGTGGACATCAAGGCTATTGACAAAGCTGAAGACCGCGAAAAGTTCCGCCAGTGGATGATCCAGCTGGGCGTACCCGTGGCGCCGGCCCGTACCGCCAACTCCTTTTTAGAAGGTAAAGAGTTTGCACAGGAAATTGGCTTTCCGCTGGTGATCCGTCCTTCTTTTACCTTGGGTGGTACCGGTGGCGGCTTTGTGCACAGCAAAGAAGACCTGGATGAAGCCCTGACCCGCGGCCTGGAAGCCTCACCCATTCACGAGGTGCTGGTAGAAAAAGCCGTACTGGGCTGGAAAGAGTTTGAGCTGGAGCTGCTGCGTGATGCCAACGACAACGTGGTGATCATCTGTACGGTAGAAAACTTTGACCCTATGGGCGTGCATACCGGCGACTCCATTACCGTGGCTCCGGCCATGACGCTGAGCGATACGGCTTTTCAGCTGATGCGCAATACCGCCATTATGATGATGCGCGACCTGGGCAACTTTGCCGGCGGCTGTAATGTGCAGTTTTCGCTCAACCCCGCCACCGAAGAAATCATTGCCATTGAGATCAACCCCCGCGTAAGCCGCTCTTCAGCCCTGGCCTCCAAAGCCACCGGTTATCCCATTGCCAAAATTGCTGCCAAGCTGGCCCTGGGCTTTACGCTGGATGAATTGCAAAACCCCATCGTGCAAACCACGTCGGCCTACTTTGAGCCGGCGCTGGATTATGTAATTGTAAAAATACCCCGCTGGAACTTTGATAAATTCAAAGGCGCCAACGACACCCTGGGCCTGCAAATGAAAAGCGTAGGCGAGGTGATGGCCATTGGAAGAAGTTTTACCGAAGCCATTCAAAAAGCCTGTCAGAGCCTGGAAAACAATGCCGTAGGCCTGGGCTATTATGGCAAAAGCCAGATGCACGCCGAAGAACTGCAGGAATACATCAAAACCCCGAAGTGGGACCGCATTTTCCGTATCAAAGATGCGCTGATGCTGGGCGTAAGTGTGAATACCATTGCCAAAAGCACCGGCATTGACCGCTGGTTTTTATACGAGATCCAAAAGATCTGCAACATCGAAAAAGAACTGGGCAACTATTTTATGGAAGACCTGCCCGAAGCCTTGCTGCGCGAGGCCAAGGTGCACGGCTTTAGCGACGAGCAGATCTCCCGCATCACCAAAGGCGACAGCACCGAAGACGAGGTGTACGAAAAGCGCAAGGCCATGGGTATTACCCGTGTGTTTAAAATGGTAGATACCTGTAGCGCCGAGTTTGAAGCCAAAACGCCTTACTTCTACAGCACTTTTGAAGCCGGTCATGACAGTGAAAGCAAGGTAAGCGATAAAAAGAAGATCATTGTGCTGGGCAGCGGCCCCAACCGCATTGGCCAGGGCATTGAGTTTGACTACTGCTGCGTGCACGGTCTGCTGGCCATTAAGGAAGCCGGTTACGAAGCCATTATGGTGAACTGTAATCCCGAAACCGTTTCTACTGATTTTGACATTGCCGATAAACTGTACTTTGAGCCGGTTTACTGGGAGCACCTGTGGGAAATTGTCGAGCATGAAAAACCCGAAGGTGTGGTGGTACAGCTGGGCGGACAAACGGCCCTGAAGCTGGCCGAGCGCCTGCATGAAAAAGGCATCCGGATCATGGGCACGTCTTTCGACAACATGGACATAGCCGAAGACCGCGGCCGCTTTAGCGACATGCTGAAAGACCTCAACATCCCATATCCCGACTATGGCACCGCTTATACCGTAGACGAAGCCATTGAGGTGGCCAACCGTGTAGGTTACCCGGTGCTGGTGCGTCCTTCTTACGTACTGGGCGGTCAACGCATGCGGATCGTGATCAACGACGAAGAAGTGGAAAAAGCGGTCATTTCCCTGCTGAAGCACATTCCCGGCAATAAAATATTGATTGACCACTTCCTGGACCGCTGCCAGGAGGCCGAGATCGATGGTATTTTTGACGGGGAAGACTTTCACGTAATGGGCGTGATGGAGCATATTGAACCGGCGGGTATTCACAGCGGCGACTCCAATGCCGTGCTGCCGGCCTTTAACCTGAGCCCGATGGAAGTAACCACCATGGAGTTTTATGCCGAAAAGATTGCCCGTGCCTTAAACATCCGCGGCCTCATCAACATCCAGTTTGCCATTAAAGACGGTAAGGTGTACGTGATTGAAGCCAACCCAAGGGCTTCCCGTACCACGCCGTTTATTGCCAAGGCCTACGATATTCCTTACCTGAATATCGCCACCAAGGTAATGCTGGGCGAGGCCAAGCTAAAAGATTTCAAGTTCGAGAAAAAGCTGAAGGGATTTGCCATTAAAGAACCGGTATTTTCTTTCAACAAGTTCCCGAATGTGAATAAAGAGCTGGGGCCAGAAATGAAAAGTACAGGTGAGGCCATCCGCTTTATCAAAGACCTGCGCGACCCGTACTTCCGCCAGTTGTACAAAGAAAGAAGCCTGTACCTGAGCAAATAATCTTTATTATCATAACTCTTTCAAAACCCCATATAGCTTTATATGGGGTTTTGAACTTTTGGAGCGTTTATCCTGCCCTGAAGCTTTTTATCCGGTTAGGCAGCGGCAATTTAGTTTCTTTGTGCCTATACAAAACCCTGCATATGAATACCGAAATTTTACAGATTGCCGAACAAATGAAGGACGCCTGGGAAGGCGAGCCCTGGTTTGGCAGAAGCGTTACCCAAATCTTAGCAGAAGTGCCGGAAGCCATGGCTTTTGAAAAGCCCAATGGCCAGCATAGTATTTTAGAGT
>JAEWAC010000149.1 GCA_023391895.1 Bacteroidota bacterium | reverse complement strand
GGATTGCACAGGGTATCGGCTGCACTTTTACACACCTTTTATTCTTCCACTTCAACAATCATTTCAATTTCAACCGGTATGTTGGAAGGCAAAGAGCTCATACCCACAGAAGAACGGGCATGTTTTCCATTTTCGCCAAATACCTGCACCATCAGGTCTGAAAACCCATTCATTACCTGTGAGTGTTTTTCAAAGGAAGGATCGGCATTGACCATCCCCAGCACTTTTACCACCCGTTTTACTTTGTTCAAATCCCCAATTTCCGCTTTCAGGGAAGACAGTAAAGAAACACCCACCAGGCGGGCCGCCTCCTGCCCCTGCTCAACGGTCAGATCCTTGCCCAGTTTGCCCGTCACCTGTCTGCCATCCGGCTTATCCGGCCCGTGTCCGGAAAGAAAAACAAGGTTGCCGATGCGCACTGCTTTTACATAATTGGCAGTAGGTGCGGAAGGGGTTATTAATTTGATACCTAACGCCTGCAGGCGGCTCTCCACATTGCCTGTTTTTACCTGTGCCTGCACAACAACAGCAATCATTAAAAACAAATAGAGCATCATAGTACTTGCCTGTTTTTTCATATAGCTATTTCAATGGTTTGATTGAATAATGGGTCCGGAGGTTTTATGAATTAATGGTTGAATGATAGTTGCTCCAATACATTATCAAATACTTAAAACAGCGGCCAACCCTAAGTTGCCAGTGGTGGACCGCCGGGAACCTTGATGGGATCATTTTTTTTGGGGTAGTCTTTCCGGCTGGCGGTAAATTGTGCAGTCCGGTATTCACCCATATGAATCGTACCGGCCAGCGTACCACCCGAAAGCGTACCCGAGAAAATGAACGAGATCTGATCTCCCGGCCGCCGGTCAACACTTTGCAGCTTGACCGTACTGCCTTCCATGGAGCCCCTTATTTCCCGCACCGAAAAATCGCCTTTGTGCGAGCCCTGTATCCAGTTGCCCTCCTGCTCCAGAAATAAAGTATGCTGGCTTTTACTGCTGAAAAACTCAATATCTACCGCCCAGCGGCCACTGAGGTTTTCGGCAGGTAGGGCCATGGTAGCAGACCGTGGACTGCGCTTTTGAGACAAAATACCGTACAGTCGCTCCGCTACTACTTTTTCATTGCCGGGTTGCATCTGGCCCGTAGTAATGTTAATGGAAGTGGCACCCGGCTTACTGCCCCAACCTATGGCAATCCTTGGTTTGTTTCTGCCAACTTCTTCGGCCACTTCTTCTCCTGTAATGTGCAGTTGACCCGGATCCCAGCTGATGGTGAGCACAGGTGATTTGTTGGACAAGGCCGTGGGCTCCGATACAGAAGTGGTCACGCCATCCACTTTGGTTACCCGTTTGGAAATAGAGTCCAGCCAGGAGAGCCAGGTTTTCCATTCCGCCTTGTGGTTTCGTTTGGTCCAGGCTTCAACGGCGGCCAGCATGCCCATCATTTCTTCCCGTCCTACCTTGTTGTCACGGCCCGGACCATGATGCGGGGAACTGGCCTGCCAGGCCGACATTAAAATATCTTTTCTACCCAACAGCAAGCCGGCACATTGAGGGCCGCACAGCGCCTTGCCCCCGCTATAAGCTACAATGTCAGCACCCCGCTGCAGGTGTACATTCGGTATAGTTAATACCTCGGCGGCTGCATCCACCAGGATGGGATTGTTTTTGGGCTTTGCCATGCGGGCCACTGCTTCCAAAGCAAAGGGCTGGTCAGGTGTATCGTCATCCAACGCCATCAGGTAGATCATGGCCGTTCTTGCACTTAAAGCATTCCGCAGTTCCTCAGGTGTAGCCACTTCAATGATTTTTACGCCGATGTTGCGAATGGCATGGTCATAAACGTTGCGGGAGGACCGGGGTATTACGACTTCGGTTTTCTCAAAGCCCGTGAGGTCAGGAATGCGGATTAATTTTTCAGGATTACCCCCTGTGACACAGGCTGCTGTAACGTGCTTCATGCCTGCGGCACAACCTGCCGATACCATGCCCCACTCGGCGCCGGTGATTTCGGCTAATCGTTTTCCAATGCCATCTGCCAGTTCATCATATTGAATAAAGTCTTTGGAGGCCGCCTCCATGGCGGTACGTACCTCAGGCCGTTCAATGGACCCGCCAATTATGGTAAACGTACCGCGGCAGTTGATGATGGGCTCCACCCCGATGGACCGGAAGATGTTCGGACTGTTATCCAACCCACCTGTTGCCGCAGCCGTTTGGGAAGCCTCCAGCCATTGAGATAAATTCATAGGGTTTTCAGTGGCTGGAGCCGCCCCAACACCACCGGCAGGAAGCAGGCTGCCCAACGGCAAAAGTGTTAAGCCCTTAATGAGGTTTCTACGTTTCATGAAATCATTTTTATGCATTAACCCAAACGAAACACACACTCATAGGCTACGTACAGCATGCCTCCATTATCATCACTCCACTTTTGGTAAAGCGGGACTACATAAAGTACAGGCACCTGCAACCGCTGCGCTGATTTCTTTAAAACCCCATAGCACAATTACAGCGATCAACCTACTTTCTATCCCTATGGTTACTTTCTTTAAAATCCCATAGCACCCATGCTTAGTTCTTTGTAAACAGGATGTTGTCCGTTTTCGATCCGGTTCTTATGCTCCTGACTTCTGCTACCGTTACGGAATCAGGTTGGTTATTAAACTGTAACCGTATAAAGCTTAATACAGCAGCGATCTCTTCATCTTTTAAAAACCCATGTGCCGGCATTATACCGTTATAAGCAACACCACTGACAGTGATGGGTTCGTTCAATCCATTCAGCACTACCTGGATCAGTTTTCTTTTATCGCCGGTTACCCACTCCGATCCCGCCAAGGGCGGAAAGCGGGTGCCATCGCCTTTGCCATTACCCTGATGACAGGCCGCACAATAAGTAGTATAAATATTCCCACCGGCTACAGCCTTACCCGTTTCCAGGTTGTCTCTTATTTCATCGGGTGTTTTAATGTGGGGAAGCTGTTTATGTTTTTCCATTTTGGCCAGTTGCGCCGGGCCAAACGCAGGCTTTTTCCCTTTGTACATAATCCGCCAAATCTTTCCTTTTACACTCTCGGTTATATACAGGGAGCCATCCGGCCCCATGGCAATGCCCATCGGCCGGGCTACGGCATCGCTGGTGTTGACAATCGTATCCACTCCTGCAAAGCCGTCGGCAAACACTTCCCATTCACCGGATGGAGCGCCATCTTTAAAGGGTACAAAGGCAACAAAATAGCCCGCCTGCGGATAAGGCGCCCGAATGGTGGAACCATGAAAAGCGATAAACGCACCATTTTTATAACGCTCCGGAAACTGATTGCCGGTATAGAAAAGCAGGTCATTGGGGGCCCAGTGTCCCGGGAAGCCAATCAAGGGTTGCTCGTACGTATCGCCTTTCCCTCTTATTTTTCCATCGCCTCCATATTCCGGGTTGAGCATTTTTTTTTGTTGTATCTGGTCATAGTAATAGTAAGGCCAGCCGGCATTGGTGCCCTCTTTGATCCTGAAAAACTCTTCTGCGGGCAGGATGGCACTTTGATAGGCGGTGTATTTACCGGGCCAGGTGCCTACCAAATTGTCCCGGCCATGCTGAAGGGCATATAAAGCGTTGACATCCCTATTCCAGTTCATGGCCACAATGCTTCTGAGGCCGGTGGCATATAATTTTCCATCCAGGATGGTTTGTCCCGGCTTATCCGCATCAAACTGCCAGATGCCGCCATGTTCGGTAAGCTCGGGACAGGGATTGATGCCCGGAGAACCCGGTACTCTTTTCAATTCCTGGCAGGCATCACCGGGAGAACCAAAAGGAATGTAAAGGTGTCCCTCCTGATCAAAAGTGATGGGTTTGGCTATGTGCTCATGACCATGAGGATCATTTTTATAATCATCAATAACGATCGCTTCTGATTTACCCTCCGGAATGAGTTTTCCGGGAGTCAGCTTGTTCCTGTAAACCACACCTGCCGTACTGAAATACAGGTAACCCTTGTAGATGCGCATAGCAGTTCCATAGCTTCCTTCGTCGGTATAATCGCCAAACTTTTGGATCACATCTGCTTTCCCGTCGTTGTCTTTATCCCGCAGTGCCACGGCGCCTCCTGCCGAGTCCGTAATTCTTAACTTCACATAAATATCGCCATTGGAATTTACCGCCAGGTGTCTTGCCCTCCCCACGCTGTCCGCCACGACCACGGCCTCAAAACCCTCCGGCAGCGACAGGCCTCCATTATCCGCATCACCCTCTGGCAACCCCTCTTTGATACTGCATTGGGTAAAGACTATAATCACGAGCGTCCAAAGCACTATCAAACGGATGCTGGGCCACAAAAATCCATGACATTTGAGCCGATTACCAAGCAGGGCGTATTTAGGCTCCACCCTTTTCTTTACAGAAGACCATAAAAGTTTAGCGTAGCGTCGCATGGGTGTGACTTTATAAAACGTAATGATGGTTAAGCCGAATCATTTTATAAACCCTCAAACAAAAAGCAAAACTTTATACGCCATAGCAGCAACGATCACCGCATCCAAGAGGCGCTGATGACTTTTTAATGATTGATCCTTCCTGCCTGAAACATAAACCTATCCATCGGAAGCGGGTGCTGCAAAACGGCAGTCTGTACCTTTCAGTTCAGGCAACATTCCGCACAACTAACTCTTTTAAAAGGCCCTATCAAATCCCTGCTTATAATGCCAGCTATAAGCGTGCAATGCAATCCATTTCTACCAGCGAGTTACCGGGCACGCCGCCTTTGGCAACAGCAACCGTGGTACGTACCGGAGGATTTTTTCCAAAACGTCCGCGGTACACTTCATTCATGCCCTGGTAATCCTGGATATCGTTCAGGTACACATTGACCTTAAGCACTTTTTCCATAGAGGATCCTGCCTTTTTCAACTCTTTTTCCAGTTCTTTCAGCACATGATCGGTATGGGCTTTGATGTCGCCCTCAAAGTGAGCGCCCTTACCCGCTATATATACCAGTCCACCATGGGTAACAGAACCTGAAAACAAAGGAACTTCCTGGTCATATACGACACTGGATACACGCTTTTCATCGGTGAGCGGGCTTGCTGCTTTAGCCGCTAACCCAAGCCCTGCAACGCCTGCCAAAGAAGCAAGCAGCTTTTTAAGCACACTTCTGCGCTGAGTTTTCATATGCATTTATTTTGAAAGGTTTGAAAACAAGGAAGTTTAAAGACAGGATACAGACAGGAGTACCGCACTAACCAATTTCAAAATACCACTTTGGCTTCGCGGTTTTTCAAAGGGCTTTTGCCCGGTAAAATACTGGTTTCAGGCATATCCAACCAGCAACGCTCCATTCATTGCACGTACTTAAGATACTGAAAATTTGAACAAGTTACTGCTGTTGTTCCTGATGTTTTTTCAAGGTTCATGGAATGAGTGAATAAAAGTTTCAGCTTGCCCAGGTAAGTCCTTGAGCCATTACTCAAACCGTATCGACCCGAACTTTTTATATTCATGAAAAGATTTTTCTACCGGACTCCAGGCCCACTTGATCATATTACCGCTGTCGTAATCCAGCCGGTAAAAATTAGCATTCCAGACTGTGCCACTTTGTGGAATTGTGCCCGAAACGGAATGGAGCAGTTCGTAGGGAAAAAACAGTTCGGCACTCCACGCGGTAATGACGCTCCCAGGTGCTGCTGTTCCACCGGCTATATGAACCTTTTTATCCACCCTTCTTTTAGCATTGTAATGCCAGGGCAACCAACCGTAAGAAGCTCCATTGAAGTTGGGGATGAGTAATACCAACTCTTTATTTAACTGGTTCACCTCATACTCAAAATAAAGCGGCCATTCCGGATGGGGATGAAAAAAAACTTCAAACACATCACCTTTGAACAGGTCGTCAAAGTCCTGGTCGTATGGCGTTGTTATCTTTTGGTCAGCGCCGTTAAAAAGCACATAAATGCCTTTGTCTGAATATAGGATTTTGAACTTGCTTTCATAGTGCTGTCCTCCGGAGTCCAGTTGATGCAACATGTGCCAGGCTGCCTTGGCCCATTCGGGATGATCTCCTTTTCCTGTGAGGGAGAAGTCTTGACATTTCCGCACCAGCAAGGGAGTTTTATCAAAAGGAGCCAATAAGTTCATACGCTCCGGCATCAAGCTGTTCAGAAGGCAGATCCCAATCAAAAGCAGCAGTTTCATGTATGATAATTTTAAGAGGATGGGCACAGATCATCAAACCCCTTTGATGCGTGTTCGTACTTCTTGCCGAAGCCCGACTGATTTACGGCCCCATCTTACATCACCTGGAACCTGTGTTCGCTTAATCATAAAGGTGTATAAGCAAAGTGTGCCGCGCCATCACTCAATAGCAATAAATCAGGCCAACGTTATAGTATCCGAACGGGATTTCGATGCAGGAATCATTGTCGGCCAGAACTTATCATTACTGAAACCTTACGTTTTCCAAACCATATTGTCTGATAATATCATCCGGCACCCCTTCCCACTTATTGGGGCGATTACCTAAATAACCAAGGTCTTCTATGCCCATCTTGCTGGAAAAGAAACCGGTGGCCGTCAGGTCGCGCATCCGATTGAAAAAAGCAACCCCTGGTTTCATTTCAGGTTGGGCTTTGGCCGGGTACGCAATGGCCTCTGCCATCTCGGTTTGTTGTTGCTGGCTGCAATCTATAAACAGTTTTTCATAGCGCTTCAGGCATTGCATATCCAGCCAGCGTAAACCGCCTCTCATCGGCACCTGGTGCTCTGGCCGGTCTTTTACAATAAACTCAATAAAGTCGGGCACACCCGCATCAGAGGCACTACCGGAGCGGTCATCTTTGGGAATAATGATGTCGCCCAGTACGGTTATGGTCGCCATTTCATGCGGGGTAAAAAAAGTGGCAGCATTCAACTGACGGTCCCGTTCTACTTCTATGGGCTGACGGTCCGCATCGGCTTCCTTATCAAGTGCGGCCGCTTTACCTTCTTCCGTTGCCTTGGTTTTACAGGCCTCCAGCAACAAGCCCGCTGAAAGGGTGCTGATGCCAATGGCTTTTAGTGATTCACGCCTGTTCATAAAAAGAATTTGAGGTGGGTTAGATATTTTGTTTTCTTTTTTGTTCCAGAATGTATTCTGCCGTCCGCATGGATAGCGCCAGGATGGTCCAGGTGGCATTCTTATCCGACTGTTGCACCGTGGGTCCGCCATCTACTACAAAGAGGTTTTTACAATCATGCGCCTGGCACCATTTGTTCAGCACGGATTTTTGTTTGTCATTGCCCATTCTGGTGGTACCCACTTCGTGGATGATACGTCCCGGCGCTGCCAGCCCCCACATGTTTTCAGGCCCGTGTTCCGGCGAGGTGGGAATAGCCCCCATTTCGTGCATGATGCGG
>JAEWAC010000086.1 GCA_023391895.1 Bacteroidota bacterium | reverse complement strand
GTGCCCGCGATGCCGAAGCTTTCCTGGTAGATCCCGACACTAAAGACATTTTTATCATTACCAAAAGGGACAATCCTTCCCGGATCTATAAAATCAGTTTTCCCTACAGCACATCAACCATCAATATGGCGGAATATGGAGGTGCACTCCCTTACGCCGGCGTGGTGAGTGCGGCCCTGTCTGCCGACGGTAGCGAGATCATTGTAAAAACCTATACTGGGTTGCAATACTATACCCGCAGTGACGGCGAGTCCCTGCCGCAAGCTCTTTCAAAAAGCCATACCGCTTTACCTTACCAACTGGAGCCGCAGGGCGAGGCGGTTAACTTTTCCCATTCCGGCAAAGGCTTTTTTACGCTCAGTGAAAAAGGTTTTTCCAATAAGGTGGAACTATTTTTTTACCCGCGAAAATAAAGGGTTGTGACTCCTGGCTGGTCAGCAGTTTTTTGCCCATATGGGTTTTTAAAAGAGATCACATTTCACTGCTTAGCATTCGCTTAAAGCCGCTTTCTATCAATGGTGCATACGGTATAAATGTATGCCGACTGTTGCTGATGAATTTTGTTGTGTCTTCAAAATAACCTTTAATGCGGCAGCGTAACCCGCGTTTGTTTTGGGCTTTATTTGTAAAGCCTAGAATTGTTGGCGGTAAAATCATCAGATTAAAGTATTTTCAGGCAACGATAGGTCTTGCTGTACATTTTTTATTTCCTGGTTAAAACAATCTTTCATGGATCATCAATCAACACATGGGTTGCAGCAATTTAAAGATCAAGTCGGCATCAAGTTTCAGTTATACAACAGCTTGTTTACGTCGCTACCTTTTCACCGGATTGAAAAAACGGGCATCCTGCTGGCGCTGTTACTAAACCAGTGCGAAGAAGGTTATAAGAAAAAGCAAAGCCCGCTGCAGATCATCGAAGATTTTTTTCAACGGTTTGTATCCCTGGTGGATGACCGGGAAAAAGCGGATTTGTTGTTTCGTTTTATACAATACGTAGAGCGCCAGGTGGTGCTGTTTGATGCGCTGGAAGATGCCGCTTTCAAAAAAGTAACCGACGTCAATGGCGTGGGTACGCTCAAGCACCTGGAGTCGGAAGTGCTGGATAATGGCAAGCTGTCGGAGCTACACCAAAAGCTGAAGGACTTTTCGGTACAACTGGTGTTAACGGCGCATCCCACGCAGTTTTATCCAGGTCCGGTGCTGGCCATCATCAACGACCTGTCCAAAGCACTGACAGAAAACAACGCCAGCCTGATCAATGTGTACCTGCAGCAGTTGGGTAAAACGCCTTTCTTTAAAAAACAAAAGCCGACGCCCTACGACGAGGCGGTAAGCCTGATCTGGTATCTGGAAAATGTTTTTTACAATGCCGCCGGCCGCATAGTTTCCCGGCTGCGCGACATGCAGCAGCAGGCCATACAAAACGGGCATTCGGTCATTAAAATGGGCTTTTGGCCCGGTGGTGACCGCGATGGCAATCCGAATGTCACTGCCGATATCACCCTCAAAGTGGCGGATGCCCTGCGGTCCAGCATTATCAAGTGTTATTACCTGGATGTAAGGCGTTTGCGGCGCAGGCTTACGTTTAAAGGTGTGGATACCATACTGACCGAGCTGGAAGCGCATTTGTACAACAATATTTTTATTCCCGGTCAAAAAACCAATCTGACCCAGGAGGAGATCCTGGCCTCGCTCATCAGCATCCGCGAAATTATTATTCACCAGCACAATGGTTTGTTTTTATCTCTGGTAGACAACCTCATTAGTAAAGTGCAGGTGTTTGGATTGTACTTTGCTTCGCTGGACATCCGGCAGGAAAGCTCGGTGCACAATACGGTACTGGAGGCGGTGGCCCAAAAAGGCGGGGCTTTGCCGCCCAACTATGCACAGCTGTCGGAAAAAGAAAAGACCGATGTGTTAACCGGAATAACAACACCGATAAATGCTGCCGACTGGGAGGATGGGATTTTTAGAGACACGTTTGAATCCATTCAGGCGGTAAAAACCATCCAGCAGTTTAACGGTGAGAGTGGCTGCAACCGCTACATCATCAGCCAGTGCAACAGCGCCCTGAATGTGCTGGAAGTATACGGGCTGTTTTTGCTCAATGGCTGGAAAAAGGAAAACCTCAACATCGATATTGTACCCCTGTTTGAAACCATCGACGACCTGCAGCGGGCACCTGAAATCATGAAAACCCTATATTCCAATGAGACTTATTATCAGCACCTGCAGCGGCGGCATAAAAAGCAAACCATCATGGTGGGCTTTTCCGATGGTACCAAAGACGGCGGTTACCTGATGGCCAACTGGAGTATTTACAAAGCCAAAGAGGCGCTGACCCAGGTGTCGCTGCAGTACGGTGTGGATGTGGTGTTTTTTGATGGCAGGGGCGGACCTCCGGCCAGGGGCGGCGGTAAAACGCACAAGTTTTATGCTTCCATGGGCAGCAATATTTCCAACAAAGAAATTCAATTGACCATACAGGGACAAACGGTGAGCTCCAACTTTGGCGCCGTGGATGCAGCCCAGTACAATATGGAGCAGCTGCTGAACGCAGGTCTTTCCAATATGTTATTTGCCGATAAAGGTCAGACCTTTTCGGTGGAAGAAGATGCACTGGTGCAGGAGCTGGCCGATGAAAGTTTTAAGTCTTATAAGGATTTAAAAAACCATCCTTATTTTATGGATTACCTGGTGCAGGTAAGCCCGCTGAATTTTTACAGCGAAACCAATATTGGCAGCCGGCCGGCCAAACGGGGTCGAACCTCAAAATTGGCCCTGAAGGATTTGCGGGCCATACCTTTTGTTGGTGCCTGGAGCCAGCTGAAGCAAAACGTGCCGGGATATTACGGCGTGGGTACGGCCTTGCAGGCGATGGACCGGAAGGGGAAACTGGAGGAACTGAAAGTGCTGTACCAGCATTCGCTCTTTTTTAAAACCCTTATCGACAACTGCGAAATGGCCATGAAGAAAAGCTTTTTCCCGCTGACGGCTTTTTTATCCAACCATCCCAAGTACGGTGAAATCTGGCATATGATCTTTGAAGAATTTGAGCTGACGCAGCGCTACCTGTTGCAACTGTCCGGCAAAAAAGAGCTGATGTCCGATTACCCGGTAGAGCAGTTGTCTATTCAAATGCGGGAGCGCATTGTGCTGCCCCTTACTACCATACAGCAATACGCCATTGCCCGCATCCGCCAGTTTGAAGAAGCCCATGCCTCCGAGGAGATCCGGCAGGTGTTTGAAAAGCTGGTCATTCGTTGTTCGTTTGGGATCATCAATGCCGGCAGAAACTCGGCATAAAAACAGAGGTGCCTGAAAAGGCACCTCTGTTATAAACTGACTGATGGTTAGCTAAAAGTGATAAACGGCGGCTAATAGTGCCGTGGCGGAAAGGTCGGTTGGTTCGTTGTGGTGCTTGGTAAAGATGGGCTTACTGGCATTGTCCAGCCGCAGTTCGGGTATGAGGGTCAGGTTTTGGATCTTGATGTTGGCCGATAGGGTGGTTTCAAAGATTTTGGCTCCAAAGGCGCCGGCGCTGACGGCCTTTTCATCGTCAAAGTATTCGCCACGGAGTGTGAATCCAAACTTGGGTGTGGGGTCATAATTAAGGTATAAGGCCGATCCCCACCAGGCGTGGCTTTCGCCAAACTTACCATCTACCCTTTCCTGGGTACTGGCTATGGTGCCGTTATAGCCAATGCCAAACTTGTCCGAAAAAGTGCGGCTGACCACCAGGTCAAACTGCTGTAGCTTGGTGTCATCGGCCGGTTTTCCGCCCTGGTAGTTGGCATAAACCTTTAGTTTTTCGTCGGTTGTGACAATGCTGTACTGGGCTATCAGGTGCTTTCTGGAAAAGCTGGCGGATTTTAAATCCGTAGGATTAGCAATACCTATCATGAAGCCGCTGCGGCCCAGCGTAAAATCGGCTTTTACACCAGTATGAAAAAAGGGGCCATAGGAGAACATATAGCTCATGCTGTAATTGCGGTTCAGGTAAGCATCTACCAGTTCGTAGC
>JAEWAC010000084.1 GCA_023391895.1 Bacteroidota bacterium | reverse complement strand
AAGTACCAGCATTGAGGTTTTTAAAGACTTTATTGCAGGCATCAACTTTTACGACAAGTTTGATAACAGACCGCCTGAAGGTGCCACATCAAAAAACGACTATGGCATTACCTTTTCGATAGGCTATAAATTCCATAAATAATGTAGTGAACTAATTATTTGTCTGCTACTGGCTGATATGTTCAGCTTAAAAATTCCATATTACACTGATGAGTACCTGACAAGGATGCAGAAATCCATACTTTTTGTATAAAGTCAATAGTTGTTGTATTTGGTTACGATAAAGGTTGCAAAAATTTATAAAGATTGGCAATTCAGGCCTGAGTTTAATTGGGCGGATGAAAAAAAGAATAAAACTTGTGAACAAATTTTAAGGTTATTATCCTTTGATTATAAATATTGTACACAGTTCTCAAAAATATATTGCCATAAGCCTGAATTGAAAGCTTAAATCCCACTTCTGAAGACGTAGTCAGAAGCGTAATGTTGAAAATTTTCCTTCCTGTCATAAAATGACTTTTTAAAAACACCATTTTAAAATCATATATCATGTTAAAAACACCATTCTTGACGATCCTATTTCTGAGCAGTGTCATTTTAAGCTCTTGTGTATCCAGCAAAAAATTCAAGAGCGCTAATAATGAAATTGACAAATTAACTACCGAGAACACTTCACTTCAAAAGACTGTCGATGATCTGCAAAAGACGGTCAATGATCTGACGAACAGTAACAAGTCGGTCATGTCCGAATACAGCAATTATAAAACAGATTGCGAGGCTATTCAGAAAGAGTATGAAAGTTTTCAAACAATTCTGGAGGATGAATTTGCAAAATTGAAAGAGGTAGAACGGTTGTTAGATTCTGCAGTTGGAGATTTTGCCGGCCAGGGCGTGGAAGTATATAGTAAAGACGGCCGTATATATGTCAACTTGCAGGATAAACTATTATACAAAAGCGGTAGCTCTGTACTCGCCGCTCAGGGCAAATCTGCATTGGCAGCACTGGCGTCAGCCTTGAACCAATACCCCAATCTTATGGTGATTGTTGTTGGCCATACCGATAATGTCCCTTTCAAAGGTGGTCATAAAGACAACCTGGATTTAAGTACGGAAAGAGCCGATGGAGTAGTGCGGGTACTGAGGGATGAGTATAATGTGGACCCTAAACGGATGGTAGCGGCAGGACAAGGGTTATATGCACCAGTTGCCGATAATGCAACCGCGGAAGGCAGGTCGAAAAACAGGCGTACAGAAATTATCCTGAACCCTGACATGAATAAAATATGGCAGATGGCAGAAAATAAGAAGGGGAGTAATTAAGCTGGCAGCTATTGCTGAAACAGTTCAAAAATCCATAACCAATATGATCGACTTTCATTTCGTGTGTGCACGTACACCGGTTTTCCCGAAAGGGTACCGGTGTTACGTTTTTATACAACTCCTTTTAAATTTGAAACAAGATAGATTGGGCCCACCTCGAATCCATAACTATTCTTTTAAATACCTGATGCTTGTTGAATACTGCTCATCACGCATCAGGAAAGCCCAGCAACACTATGGTTATTTTAAAAACCTCATTGTTCTCCTGCAAAAAACTATAGAAAATCAATGCTCCTTATGAATATTTTATAAACCTGAAAATTCTTTAAATTCCCATTGTTAGGGAGGAAGAAATGAGAGGAGTCACCAAAAGTTTAAATGAAGTTTTCTGATTTGCTTTTGCGAAAATGAGCATGACCCTTTTTACTTCTTGCTTCTTATGTTTTAAACGTATTAAGACTGCCAAAATTTATAAATTTTGGCAATCCCTGTATTGTATTATTTGCACAGGCTGAAAAAATAGCAAAACTTGCACTTAGTTAATTTGTAAAATATCAGCTTTTTTCTGCATGAACCATCCTTATTTTAGAACGGTATAAAGTGCACACCGGTCAGCGAAAATCAAAGGTACTATTTCAAAACCCTATCACAATCCCACCCATTGGATTTTATATGGCGACAACCCCAAAACGTGGTTATGAAAAAGACATTTATACTTTTCCTTCTTTCCGTTGTTGCAACTTTTGCGCAAGCGCAGTCATCTCCGCTGGAACTGAACCTTTATGGAGGTTATACTTTCCGTGACAAGGTAGACCTGTACGATACCTATGCTTATGTAAACGATGCCTTTCAGTATGGGGCCGGTCTGGAGTATTATTTTGATAGAAGCGCAGCAATTGAGCTGAGGTATCTGCGTATGGACACCAAAGTGCCGCTGTATAAGTATGGTCTGGATGGCGAACAAACCAACCCGAATGAAGATAAGGCCTCCATTAATTACATCTTGCTTGGGGGTAACTACTATTGGGGAACGTCCCAGGCCAAGGCTGAACCTTATGGTGCTTTCAGCATGGGAGTGGGTATAGCCGATGCCAAAGAAGGCGGTAGTATTACCAAGTTTGCTTATGACTTCAGGCTGGGTGTTAAGATCAAAACGCCTTCCATGGTTTCCATAAAACTACATGCTTACCTGCAGTCAATTGTTGGTGGATATGGTGGCGGGTTTTATTTGGGAACAGGAGGTGCAGTCATTGGTACAGGATACAGTTACGTATCGCTGCTGCAATTTGGTTTAGGAGGAGCCATCGCACTCAATTTTAAAAAATAATTTCTCTGTGCAACTTTAAATACACCTGTTATGAAAGAATTGTATTTCTTCCTGTTGGTCATTATCCTATGGTTTACTTCCTGCGGTCCATCAACCGAAATTGTAAAAACATGGAAGGAGCCGGGTGCCAGCATTACGGCAGCTCCTGAAAACAAGGCGCTGGTGATTGCGCTGGTCAAAGATGAAACCTCCCGCCGGGTGATTGAGGATGAACTGGTAAAACGTATTAAAGCAAAAGCGGTTCCTTCTTATACGGTACTGACATCGGATTTGGTGAAAGATGCCAGTGAAGCAAAGCTGGATAGCATTTTGAAAGAGGGCCAGTATACGCATGTTTTGTTGATGCGCCTGGCGGATATTGAAAAAGAAACATCCTATGTGCCCGGTACCACTGCCGGTTATTATGGCGGTTACGGTATGTACTATGGTTACAGTGCCGGATTTTACAGCACCCCCGGCTATTATACCACCGATAAAAATTACTTTATTGAAACCACCGTTTATGATGTGCGAACTGATAAGTTATTATGGACGGGTACCACTAAAACAGTAAACCCAAGCAATATCCATAAAACCGTCAATATCATTGCAGACGTGGTTTCTGAACAAATGATGAAAGAAGGATTCCTAAAGAAATAAACCTGAATTATGAGATCAAAAGTTGAAAGGGTGTACCATACAGATGATAAAGAGACTATAGAAGCCTGGCAAGACAAAACCTGGATCAGATTAATGAACACTTAAATCAGCAGCATGAGCAGAAATTTGCGGTGGATATGGATAATTGTTATGGCAACTTTTGCCGCTTGTGCATCTTCCAAAGAAATTGAAGATGTATGGGTAAATAAAGAAAAAATGCAGGACAAAGCCTATAGTAATTTATTTATTGTAGCGTTGACCGCTGATGTGGAAGTAAGGGCAAAGCTGGAAAATGACCTGGCGGAGGCAGCCCGGCAAAGAGGATTCAAAGCCATCAAAAGTATAGACGTGCTGGAACCGGTGCTGAAAGACCCCAAGGCGCCCACCAAGGAAGAAGTGGTAGGAAGCGTTAGAGCCAACAACTGTGATGCTGTATTTATAGCTTCTTTATTTAAAAAAGAGGAAGGCGTGCAATATACACCCGGCGGCACCGCTTATGCTATTGGACCCAATTATGCATACACCGGCAATTATTTTGGCTATTACAGCTACTGGCATCCCACCGTTTCAACGCCTTCGTATTATTCACACGATAAAAATTATTTTATCCAAAGTAACTTGTACGATGCTGCCTCGGAAGAAATTGTGTGCGCCGTGCAGTCAAAAGTGTTCAATCCGGCTTCGCTAAATGATTTCTGTAAAACCTATATCAATACTTTGCTAGGCCAGCTGGAAAAGGATAAGTTTTTGAAAAAGCACAGGAAAGATGTCAAAGCCGGCCAGTTATAATAAACCGCCTGTATAAGAAAACATTCAAATCCCTATATCAAACTCTTTCTTTTAAACCTCATATCAATACCAGAAGCTGAAAATTCAATTGGCAGGTAGTCAGGTTTGTTTTAATGCTGCCAGGTAGCGGACAACGTATCTTAAAACAAAGAAACGGGAGAGGCAGGAAAAACATTTAAAAACCCATAGAGTAGTGTTGATGATTTAAATAAAAATGAATGTATAAAATACTATTTGTACTCTTATGCATTTTTACAGGATCTAACTTTACCTACTGCCAGAAAGATAGCCTGCCTAAGGAAAAGCCATTTGAGCAACAGGATATTAAAGATTGGATGGCAAAACGTAAGTCAAGGCCACCCAAGCCTGAAAAGAACAACTACCTGCTGATCCTCCCTTACATTTCCAACAACCCGACAGCTGGCTTTATGATTGGCGGTGGCCTTACCTTTACCTATAAGCCCCAAAAAACAAGCGAGTATTTATCGCTCATCAGCAGCAGCGCCTCTTATTCAACCAAGAAGCTGGTAAACCTGAATATCAAGAGCAACATCTTTTTAATTAAAGATCAGCTGCTTTTGAATGGAGACTGGCGGTTTTTGATCAACGGCGAGACCACTTATGGCTTAGGCACCGCCCGGTATAGGCCTCCGGAGTCGGATATAAATGGGCCGCCGGTCAAAATTGACAGCCTGGGTCAACCCCTGCGGTTTAACCATATCCGGTTACATGAGGTGGGCTCCTGGCAATTGTTTTCCCATTTTTTTGCGGGGCTGGGATTCAAATTTGATTATTACTACAACATTGATGATGAAAGGGCGCAGTTGGGCGATACGTCCCATGCTCACCACTATCTATACAGCCGTGAAATGGGCTTTAACCCTAAAGAGTACAAAACGTCAGGGTTCAGCGTCAACTTTGTATTTGACAGCCGCGACAACCAGGTCAACGCTTATGAAGGCCATTATGCCAATGTCAACTACCGCTTTAACTTAAAGGGTTTGGGAAGTACACAAAACAGCACCTTGCTGTTAACGGAATACCGCTTCTTTTTGCCCCTTTTCCAAAAACACCCTCAGCATGTACTGGCCTGGTGGCTGTACGGTGACTTTGTAACCAGTGGCGTAGCGCCTTACCTGGCCCTGCCAGCCCTGGGT
>JAEWAC010000030.1 GCA_023391895.1 Bacteroidota bacterium | reverse complement strand
AACTTCCACTGTCAACAGTTCGCCATTCTTCTTTAAATGGGTAAAAGTGCCCACATCACTTCGGGTGTTGACCCTTACTTTAGCGAACGCCTCCAGCATTTGCGGGTATTCACTTCGGGGACGTATGTCAAAAAGGGTCATGGTCAAAAACTCCACCCTGCTATAGCCATAATGCTCCACAGCGGCATGATTGACATCCAGAAATCGAAGGGTGCTAGCATCATACACCAAGGCAGGAAAAGGAGAATTCTGAAACAGCTGCCTGTAGCTACGCTCACTTTCCTGAAGCGCCTGTTCCGCCAATCGCTCCCGGGAGATATCCTCCATGGCACCGATCAGGCTGACCGGCCTGTTAAATTCATCTTTCACCACATAGGCCCGGTTTTTAACATATGCCCAACTGCCATCCGCTTTTAGAAAACGGTATTCATTGGTATAAAAATCCTGACCCTGGGCTAACGCTTTGGACAGGTTGTCCAGGGCTCTTTGCCGGTCTTCGGGATGCACTTTATCGCTCCATACGGAAATAGGATGCGACTGGTCAGCACCCAGGCTATGGCCGAATAATTGTTGAAAACGCGCTCGGTTAATGGTAAATCTTCCTGCAGGCAGGGCCATCTCCCAGATGACTTCAGAAGTTGCATTCGCAATAAACTGCAGCCTTTTTTCCTGTTGTATGTGCTCGGTAATATCCTTGATGTAAACGTACAAATGGTTGTCAAGAGGGTAGGCATTGATCTGGCACCATATATGGACCCGGGGGGAAAATGCTTCAAAAGACACCGCTGTATTTTCAGCAAAGGCCCGATGGCATTCCTGGTAAAAACGGGAATTGATGGCATCGGGAAAGCGTTCCCACAATACTTTTCCTATGTCCTCTTTACTAAGGTTAACCAGGGCTTCTGCTTTATGGGAAGCAAAGATGATTTCCCAATTTCGGTTCACAATATAAAATCCATCAGAAATGTTTTCCAGTACATGAAGCAAACTGCTTCCCAACTGCTGCAGCTTCTGAATGTTATTTTTCATCTCTCCTTCCTGCAACTTTTGGCGTAAACTTTAAATTTTTTATTAATACTACTTGTGGCTGCAAGAACGAAAAAAAGGTTTAAATAACATAGGACAGACGCCTGCCATATTAAGTCATTATTGTTCTCCTTAATATCAGGCAAGTAATATTACTTAGGATAATAATATCCAAACAGGTCAAGATTATGGAAACTTTGATTTGCTGGAATAAAAACGCGAATAGCTGTTTATTAAGGATTGACGGAAATGCTGCTTTTTGCAAGAAGCCTTAAAAAAGGCAAGCGATGCCTTCAGCCTTGTGCGTGATAGTTGCGTTTGTGTATGAGTGGGCTTTTGGTGAAGAATGGATCAGCGGTTGAAGAAGGAAGGAAAAGTAAAGGCAGTACTACCTTTGAAATCCTCTTTCTTATTTACTGCTTTTATTTTCCCCTTGCTGATCAAAGTCTCTTCCCAAAGGCTTACCGAACGATGACCGCAGTGCAATGCAACTAAAGCTCAAAAGTATCACAAGCTTTTGTACCACACATATGGGCTTTTGTTGATTTAAGCAATATAACATTCATGGGAAGTGATTAACAGCCACACAGCAAGGATGCTGGTAAAAGCTTCCTGCCATAAAAAAAAAGTGAGTCTCCTGTTTGGTTGTTTTTCCTTCGGCAGCGTTTATAGTATACCAGCGGGAACCACCAGGGGTACAATGGACGTAGGGCTCAAAACCGAAAGCCCGCCGGGCCATTGTGATACCAGGGATACACAAGATCTTTTTTCTCATGTGCGTGACCTGCACACCCAAGGGTTTGTGTCTACTTACCCTTGTTTTTTAACCGTACTTGCCCCGTGATGCCCTTGAGCGGGTGGCCATGGCCCCTGAAGAGCACAAACCCGGGCCAAACAGACTAACGATTGCTTGCAGGGTGGTGTTTTGGCTGAAGTGATCCCCTTCAAGTGCAACAGGGTTGGTGTCTACTGACCCTGCTTTTTATGAGATCATTTTACCTTTTAAGAATCCGTGCGGGTATAGGATACCCCACTGCGGGAGTAGTGTCCACTACTCCCTAATTTTTCAACCATCGGCATAGCCACCGGCCGCCACCTATTCTTTTGCGTTCAGCACCGGCCCATCACCGGGTGAGCTGGTGGTTGACCTAAACCCTTTTCTTTATGCACCAAATCTGTGAGGAACTTTACCAATCCCTATTGCTCGAGATCCGCCACTGCCAAAAGCAGCAGCTGTTACCTACCCAGGAAATTGAACGGTGCTTTTTTGCCTGTGAAAAACACTGGTCCAAACTTAAGGCGATGGCCCGTCATTTTCACTTCCGGGACACGGCCGATGAAATTCATTATTTTAAGTGTACCCAGCCCCGGTTTACCGCTGAAATCGAGTACTACCACCTGCTTTACCACGCCGCCTTATTCCGGCCACCAGCGGGTGATGGCGAACTGCGCCGGTTCTGGGAAGGGGAACTGGGCCGGCTGGACCGCTTTACTTGGGAACACCGGGACTTTTACCTCTACCTGAAAAGTGGAGCTACGGATAAGGATGCCCTGTACTTTACCCGCAAGCCGGTACCGGCCACCATTGGAACCAAACACCGGGTTTATGAGGAAGAACCCACCCTTAGCTGTAGCCATGGCTACCTGCTCAGTAACCTCTTGGCACTGGAGAAATATAATGTTTATGTGCTCCACCAGATGCTGGCATGTTCCTAAACAATATTTTGACACCCTCCCCCTCTTAGGCGAGGATCCGGCAGCTCATGACCTAACAGCCACCTGGCAAACAACGGACAATTGCTGCAAACCCCCAGTCTAGGGTCAACCACCGGTCACCATACTGCTGAGAGGTGGCTTCCAGCGGGTGCATGGGTTTGCGCCCGGCCAAGGTTATAGTGCCGGTATCGTAAAGCAGGGTCCCCCCCCTTTCAATGTCGGTAAAAAAGTATTTCCCTTGGGGGCACTGGCAGTACCGTGATATCTACCAACCCAAAAGTATACCGCAAGACTCACCAACCTCCTGATATGCAGGCCTTTTCCAGTGGGTCTTTCGGATACTTTTCTTTTTATAATCAACACGTCTGACAGACCACACCGCAAACAACTATCCGTTGACAAAAAATAGTATTCAAAAAAATTGCGAAACCGAAAAGTTGCACATATATTTGCAACCGTTTAGTTGCATAAAACTAACAAACAAATGAGAAGAGATATTTTTCAAGCCATAGCAGACCCGACAAGGCGGGCGATTATTGCACTCATAGCATTGCAGGCAATGACACCCAATGCCATTGCCGAACACTTTGATACAACCCGACAAGCCGTTTCAAAACATTTGCGGATTTTACAAGAATGTGAATTGATAAAAGCAGAACAACAGGGCAGGGAAATTTACTACCAGCTTGAAATTGACAAAATGAAAGAAATTGACAAATGGCTTGAGCAGTTCCGAAAAATTTGGGAAACCCGCTTCAACCAACTTGACACGTTATTATCAACAATTAAAAAACAGAAAAAATGAACAGTAATCTCCTATTTTATTTTTCCGTGAATAAGGAAAACAAAACCATTCACATAAAACGTGAATTTGATGCTAACCTTAACTTGGTTTGGCAAGCATGGACAACACCCGAATTGTTAGATCAATGGTGGGCACCGAAACCTTACCGAAACAAAACAAAGTCGTTAGACTTCAAAAAAGGTGGAACATGGCATTATGCAATGATAAGCCCTGAGAATGAAACGAATTGGTGCAGGTTTGATTATCAAGATATTGTTACACAAAAAAGTTTTTCAGGTTTAGATGCTTTTTGTGACGAAAATGGAAATATTAATACTGATTTCTCAAGAATGTTATGGCAAAACATCTTCAGTGCAACTCCAGACCGTACAATTGTAAACATCACTGTTACGGTAGATACATTTGAAACACTTGAGAAAATAATTGCTATGGGCTTCAAAGAAGGGTTTACAATGGGATTGCAACAATTAGACGAATTATTGTTAACCTTGAACAATAATCCAAAATGAAAAAGAAATTTTTAAATATACTGTCTGTATTGTTCGGGCTATTACTCATCAACGGAGGATTAAATAAATTCTTCCATTATATGCCCACCCCAGATGATTTGCCGCAGGAACTAACAAACGATTTTAATGCACTAATGGAAATTTCGTGGCAGATGCCTTTAATCGGGTTTGCAGAAGTATTTGGAGGGGTGCTTATCCTGTTTCCAAAAACAAGGGCTTTAGGCGTATTGGTGGTATTTCCTGTAATGGTCGGGGTTTTGCTCACGCACATCTTTGTAGCACCAAGCGGGCTTCCCATTGCACTCGCAATCTGGGCTATGCTGCTTTGGATAATTTATGATAACAGACAAAAGTATATCCCGATTATTAAGTAGAAATGATAGCATATATAACATCAAAAGACGGAACAAAATCGCTTTTTCCCAAACAGGAAAAGGTGAGCCACTTGTGTTGATAGACGGAGTTTTTTCACAGAAAACTTGGTGTAAACGAAAAACTGCCGCAATATCTTTCCAATTATTTCACTTGGCGGGGTTTGCCTGGTTTTACACTGATACGGGCACCCCAATCCGCAGTGAAGCCTGCTTGTACTACCTATAAAAAGGGAAAAAATATTCTTGGTTATGAATTAAAATATTTGAAAATAGTACAACTGCAGTGCAGCGAATCCCTTTTCATAGGGGGCCCTTTTGATTACCAAACATCCTTACACCAGCTGCACTCAGGGTATTTTCCAATCCTTATTACCTTTGTATTGAGCATCCTATCAGCAGCCGGAACATGAATCCGCTGCAAACAATTGTCAAAGAAGAAAGGAAGAAGCGCTGTAGACTTGCCAAAAGTAGTCTGTAAGAAGATCAACTCGCTTCTCTTGGAACAGCTGCACCCGGGTGTTTTACAGTCGCGACTTTTATAATTGAATTTCTTTTCATGCATTCCTTGGTGAGATTTTAGCAGGTAAAAAAGAATATATTTTCCTTCCTTTTCTAAGTTGTTACTGTTACTTTCTCCAAATGGTACGGTACACTCGCTTTAATCACATGCTAAATCCTGCTGAGCGTCTTCGCCGCCAGCTTTACAATTAACTTGCGATGGCCGGCTCCTTTTCGCTCCTGGTAGTACTACATCAGGGCGGGGTCCTTTTTTGCAGCAATCCAGGCGGCCTCCATCAAATAGCTTCTGAGTAAATTCTTACTTCTATAAGTAATGCCACAGGAGTAGATTTTCTCCCCAGTGCTGCGGGTGGAGGGCACCAGCCCAATGTAGCTAAAGAGTTTATCAATGCCTCGGAACCTACTAAAATCACCGACCTCCGCCAGCAGTCCAATGGCGGTAAAAGGACCTACACCCGGCACGCTACGAAGCAGGTAGTACTCTTTCCGGTACTGCTTGTGGGCATAGGCCCTCAGTTCGTTACAAATATGCAGGTATTCTATATGCAGAAAGGTATACTCCCGGAGCCTGCTTTTCATCGCTTCGGTGGCCGGGGAATAGCACCAGCGCTGCTTTTGTAGCCACTGAATGAAATCCTTGCTCCAGTTGATATTATCATAGGGTAAGGAAATGGGAATGTCATAGCGCAGGAGCATGGACTTGATGTGCACTTGATACGCCGCAGGTTTTTCACCAGGTCGTTACGGCGGCGGAATAAAGAACGCAAACTGTTCCTGTTTGTTCGAGGGAATGTAAAAGCCTTTGAGATGTCCCTACGCTAATTGCTTGGCCAGGTAGGCACTGTGCACCCGGTCGGTCTTGGTAGTAGTTTGCTTATTTCCTCGCGGTATGTCGGCGGGATTCACCACCAGCACCTGTCAGCCTGCTTTAGTTAATGCATGATAGATACCAAAGCCCAGGCAGCAGGCCTCATAACAGCACGCCACCTGGTGCTTCGGGTAGAGCTTTTGGATGTAGCTGATTAAAATATCGGTATCGGCTTCCATCATGAAGCGTTTGAGTATAAGCTGGTGTTCCCGGATAGTAACTGCCCATGTTTTTTTATGGACGTTTAACCCCATAAAAGCTGTTTCATAACTTACCTCCCAATTTTAAGACCGGTAAGCTATCCCATGTACATGAATGCTTGGCAATAGGCGGGCTGAACAGCTTCGATTGGACGGTAATGCAAAGTTCAACTTCTGTTCTTCTATTAAACTTTAGTGCTATAATCCCGCACATCGCCAATACGCGGCGCATTAGCAGTCATTGTCAAACGATAATATAAAAACCAAACAAGAAAGAGATACTGTCGCATTTGCCCCCTGAAATTGTCAACTTAATACCCCTCTCCTTCCATCATACTGTTCGAACTTGCATAGAAGATATTAAGCTTGTAGGTTCTCGAAAAAGGAGCTTGTACCTATAAATAAAATATCATCAGGAACCATGAAGACAATCTTTGATAAACCGACCAGAAGTGAGCTTGTTGGTAGGATCCATTTGTTACATGACGATAGCAAGGCCCAATGGGGCCAAATGAATATTTACCAAATGACAATGCATTGCAGCGTTTGGGACGCCTGGGTTTTAGGCAAGAATAACTCCACCTACAAACAGGAATTTTTGGGAAGAATCTTCGGCAAAATGGCTCTTTTAAAAAATACAAAAGATGAGAAACCCTTGGGCAGAAATATGCCAGCAGGTAAAGCGTTCACCGTAAAAGAGAAAGAGGGAAATGTAGCAGCTCAAAAGAAAATTTGGGCGACCTTGATAGCCGAGTATGAGCATTTCTCAAACGAAGCTTTTATTCACGATTTTTTTTGGGAAAATGACACAAGAACAAATCGGCATTTTTGCTTATAAACATGCTGACCATCACTTAAGGCAATTTGGAGTATAGTCAAAACAACGAACCGCGAACATGAGTATTTGTGAAAACAGGGCTGCCGAAACCAATTGAACATTTGTACTTCTATCGTCATTTGTGCAGCCCCCAAACTGATGAAATTCCCAGGCCCTGCATCATAAGTTCTGACACTTTAGCGGGTATTGTGTAAAGAACGACACCAGGATCATTAAAAGAAACTGACAGATAAATAACATATATGACACTGAAACAAATTGCAGAAGCATTTTCAAACGGAAATTTTGAAATGGCCTATCCGTATTTAGCAGACAATGTGCAATGGACAGTTGTAGGCGAAGATTATTTTGACGGAAAGAAAGCGGTAATGGGCAACTGTGGACAAGTTGCCAGCTATTTTAAATCGGTAACCACAAACTTCAGAACGATAAATATCATAGCAGACAACAACCGAGTAGCGGTTAGCGGTACTGCGGAATTTTTTCGTGATGGCAAGAGGGTAAATTTTGTTTCTGCTTGTGATGTCTATGAATTTAATGACAACAATGAATTGCAAACAATAACTTCATACTGCATCCAGGACAAAGACTAAATATGGGAGAAGAAAAAACATTAAAAAGCTGTAACAAAGGGCATAAATACTATAAAAGCAGTGATTGTCCGACTTGCCCGATTTGTGAAGCAGAGAAAAATCCAAAAAACGGATTTCTTTCTTTACTTTCTGCACCTGCAAGAAGGGCATTAGAAAATAACGGTATCACTACAATAGAACAACTCTCTAAGTATAGCGAAAAAGATTTGCTGAAATTACACGGTTTAGGAAAGAGTTCAATACCCAAACTACGAACAGAATTAGAAGAAAAAGGACTAACCTTTAAGAAATAAAACAGGAAAAAAAACAACGAACCGCTAACACAGGTGGCTTCTATATAACTCAAGCCACTCCTTACTGTAATGGCAACTCTCTTCGTTCAAGATAGGCGATTTTCGCACGTTTGTATTTTTGCTGGTATTCTTTGAAGTCCAGTGGCTTGAACGCTTCCTTGTAGCGGACCATTTTGTAGTAAATGGTGTCCATCTTATTGGCGGTGGCCACTATGGCGTATTTGTTGCCCCCCTTCCTTCATGCTTCGGAAGTAATCACCCAGCCAATGGTCGCTCCTTTGCACTACGTTCGCCGCACTTCGGAAGGCTTGCGAAGCGCTGTTGGGCTTTTTCTTCAGCAGCGTGCTGCTGATTAATTTGCCGCCTGGTATTTTGTTGTTGGGGCAAAGGTTGAGCCAAGAGACAAAATGTTTTTCATTGGGCCATTTGCTCTGGTCTGTTCCGGTTTCCCCCAGCACTTCCCCTGCCGCTACTTCGCTCATGCCATAGGTAGCCACCACGTCCACGCCATGAATGCTTTTCAAGTGCTTTCGAATGTCGAAGGAAGGCGTGTTTTTTTTCTTTTTCTTCTGTACCGCCTTGGGCTCCTCTTGCGGGTCGAGGGTGCCGGTAGAGGTGTCACGGCTGACTTCAAAGCTTTGCAAGAATGCCTGGATTTGGGCATCACAGCAGGCAATTTGCTGTTGGTAAAACCGGTAGAACCGGTAGCTCTGCTCCAGTGTAAATAAGTGCTCTTTTCGGAAGTTGCCTTCCAAAGAGGCTATGATAGTGGCCTTAGTGGCTTTGATGCGCGTGTCCACAAAGAGCAAACAGTTTTCGGCTTTCCGTTCACCGTTGAGGATGGCCTCAATAATGCTGCATCCTGTTTTACCAGTGATATCCCGGATGACGGTATGAACCTTAATGTTCATCAGTTCCAGGGATTTTTGCATCCGCAGTACAAAACGGCTGGCGTCCTGAATGAGCGCTTTGCGATACCGGGTTAAGGTCCGAAGTGATTCTTACACATCGTCCGGCAAATAACAACTGGCCAGCAGTCCTCTGGCGGTGTAATTGCTGAAGCCATTGGGCGTCAGTTTGATCGGTTTTTAGCCCACTGACATTACGGGTTCTTTTGGCATCGACCAAGAAAACAGCAAAGCCCTGCTGGAGCAATACCGTAAACTAGGGCTTCCAGTAAACGCCGGTGCTTTCCATGGCAACCGTGTTGATTCGGCATGCAGCAAGCCACTTGGCAATTGCCTGCAAATAACGGGTCCTGATACCAAAGACCCGTGGACCGGTTGTGCGTCTCTGTCTTTGGGTACAGCAACGGTGTGAAACGTGTCAATCCCAATGCGGGTGCCGGCCGCATTGGGATTGACAAGCGCCAGGCCTGGGTCAGGGTTAGCACCCCTTGGGCAATTTTCGCAAACGACTGGTGCTGGTTAGAAAAGGGACGAACCAGGCGAACTTTCGGGCCTTCTTAAAGTTCATCCACCGGCACTACCACTGCCCGGTATTTTTGGTGTTGGACCGTGCAGGTCTGCACACTGCCAAACAGAGCTAAAGATTAGCCGGAGAGCTGAACACCACTTTGGTATGGCTGCCCAAACAATGCCCTGAACTAAATGGTGTAGACCAGTTGGTTAAATGCCTCAAAGCGGGATGTTTCAGCCAACTACCAGTATACCAGCATAGAGGAGCATGCAAGGGCTGCGGAAAACTATGTGCAGAGTCTACCCCGGGAACAAATCCTGGTAAAAGCAGGCGTTAAGTCAAAAAACTTTGGGCTTAAAGCTCTTTTTTGAAATAACTATTGCAATCTCACTGAGAACCCCTAACTTATCTTTGCTTAAAACCTACCCGGCATCAAACTTTTGTTTCGCCGCTCAAGTTCTTTACCCACTAAAAGTCTTCTTTGTTAAAATCCTTAACAGGTTCATTTATAAGAAATTGCTTTCAACAATGTCAACGTGGTCTGCTCAAATCGTTCTTTTGGGTCAAACGCGTTGTTTTGTTCAAGCCTGACCAGCCAATAATTTAATTGTTGTAATTTAGTATTTGCAATTATCGTTGCAGAGACAAAAATCGTGTAATGTCTCTTGTTTATATTGAGCCGGGTGTTATATATCATATCCAGAAGTAACCCCGCTTCAGCTCTTTTTCAATGTGTAATCTCATGCAGTAATGAAAGTGCTGAAAAAAATCCTCACGATAAGCGGCATCACTATTGCCAGTATTTTGCTGCTCATGTTATTGCTGCCCGTTTTGTTCCCGGGCTTCGTGGCGGATAAAATAAAAAAATGGGCCAACAATGCCATTACCACTGAACTGAACTTTTCAAAGGCACGACTTTCATTCTTTAATCATTTTCCTTCGCTTACCCTTACGCTGTATGATGTTTCGGTCATGGGT
>JAEWAC010000459.1 GCA_023391895.1 Bacteroidota bacterium | reverse complement strand
AAACCTTTGCCGTGTTCGGCAATCTGGTCTACCCCAATGCGTTTATCTTCTTGTTCATGCGGCCCGTCATGAAACAGGTCGGTAATGGTGCGCAGGCTGAACAAAAAACGCACCCAGGGAATGGCGGACATATCAAAGTGCCGGGCGGTATTCCAGGCCACCTCAGGAGCGGCATCCACAAAAATGCGCATAGTTTCTACATGCCGGGGATTAGGCAGCTGTGCTTGAATGGCTCGCATAAAAAATGGTTTATCCAATATTGCAACAAAGCTTGCGGAAAAGCAATGATACGCATCAGGCCCTACAATGATAGCGATACAAAGGACCCATTCCGTATGGGCTGTAGTCATTCCAAAAATAAACTCACTTTTCACTCACTCAGCTGTAAGCTGCAGGCTACAAACATGGCGTAATAGTTGGTGCACTTTTCTAAAACAATGATGAAGAACAACTTTACCATCCATTGGAAGCTCAAGTGTACTGTGCTCTTAACCTGGATGTTGCTTTTTATTTGATACAACAATAGCAAAGGCGCTATTTATACCAACTCATCGTCAACTTTATAAAACGCTATCGTCAATGGTGAATGGTCAGTGGTGAATACTAATTCATTATACCGATATTAGTTTTGTATTGAATAAAATGAAACCAGGTTATTTATCCGAAACGGTTATCCGTATAATGATTTGGTAGTCACCCTTGACGATAGAATTTCATTAAGTTGAAATCAATTGAGTATTAGCAGCAGGCACTAAATGTTCAAAAGCCCATAGGGCTGCTATGGGCTTTTGAAAGAGTTGGCAATAGAGCAATTTTTGGCTTATAGTTGCCTTACCTTGCCAGAACCGGAAATGCTGGTATTGATAGCGGGCTGGCCAATATAGTAAACCGAGCCGCTGCCGGAAATGGTTACATTCAGCCGCTCGCTTACTTTTACTTTGGTATCGCCGGAACCGCTAGTGGTAGTGGTAGCCGTTTTAGCAGCTACATTCATCAGGTCCAGGTTGCCGCTGCCGCTAATCTTGAGTTTTTCTTCTGCGGCCGTACCGTTCTGCACTTTAATGTTCCCGGAGCCACTGATGTTCGCTTCTATGTAATTGGTAGTTATATTAGCGACATTGATATTGCCGGAACCACTCACATCCATATCCATGCTATTGGGTTTCAGCATGCCGGTGGTACTGATGTTGCCGGAGCCGCTCACCCGAAGGCTGTTCAGGTCAGGCGCACTGATGTTCACTGTAATATCTTCGTGCCGGCGCACCCGCACATCATTTTCATACTTGATCACCAGTTTGTTGTTGGACACATAGGTTTCCAGTACGTCCAGGATATTTTGCTGGGCACTTACTTCAATTTTATACTCGGGCGACTGGGTGTAATATACATTGCCGGATACCCGCAGATCAATGCCGGAAAACTCTCCCTTGGTGCGGTTTTCCGTTACTACAGGTCCTTCTCCTACTACCTTCTCACAAGAAGCAAATAAAAACGCTAATCCCATCCCTAAAAATGCAGTTCTCAGATTTTTCATGTCGTTTTGTTTTGTGTGGTTATGACGCCTGCTGCGCCTATATGGTTACTTTATTTTCTATACTAACAACCGAAGTACGGTTTACCCCTATGGGTTTTTGAAAAAATTTTTTAAAAGAAATTGATTCCGGCATTCCAGCCAATCCAGCTGTTGGTATTATGGATCCAACTGAATGTTTTATAATGGCTGGGCGGCACCGGAAACTGGTAGCCTTTAAAGCCAACATCCTGCTGTGTGTAATACACATTGAAAGAAGGCCCGGCAAACAGTGCTATGTTTTTACCCAGTTTTACATGAAAGTTCAGGGCCGCCTTACTTAAAATGTTGGCATAATCCCACGAACCGAGGTATAGGTAATTGGCGCTTAGCTCCGGATTAAAAGACACGCGGTTGATGATCCTGAACTCGCTGCCCAGGCCATAACCAAAGGTGTAGATCTTGTCATCATCATCTATATTCATACCGGCCTGCAAAATGCTGTACAAGCGGGCGTTACCGGTTTTAAAAGCGGCATTTACATGCACCAGTTCATTGGTGGAGAAAGATAGTTTGTGATAGCCTTTCAAAACAATATTGATCAGGCCAATGCTGTAGCCATCGGAAGTATCCGACACGTTGATCAGTCCGATCTGTACCCCTTTTAACCGCTTGGCATAATTGAACACGCCACCGATCTGCACACCACTCATATCGCGGTTGCTGATGTTGGCCACACCGGCCACCTGCACGCCACTTACTTTTTCTTTGGCAAAATTGCTCACGCCTCCTACCTGAAAGCCGCTCATCCTGCCCGAAACATGGTTATACACACCGCCTACCTGCATACCGGTGAAGTTGCGATTGACCAGGTTGTTGATGCCGCCTACCTGAAAGCCGTCGGCAGCACCCAGCACCGTATTGCTTAAACCACCCAGCTGCAAGCCTTTTACATGACCGCCTACGATGTTGAACAAGCCTGCCACCTGTGCATACTGCACATCTTTTTTATCAATGTTAAACAAGCCGCCCAACTCAAAGCCATTAACACCACCGGAATAGCCGCCGAATACATTAAATGAAAAATTGTTGATGACCTGGCCGCTTAATTTACCATGCGTACTCAAGCCAGGTGTGAGTGACAGTTGGAAGGGCCGGTCCGTGAAAAACTTTTTCAGGTTCAGGCTTTGGATTTGTTGCGCAGAAGAAACGAGGAACCTACCTAAAGCGGTTTTTTCCACTTTGGCCGAATCGGCTTTTACATAGGTATACTCGGTAATACCGGAAGGTGTGGTCACCCGGACGCGTAAAGAATCGGGAACAAAATAATCATCGGGCTTGATGATGGTTACATCCGGTGCCGCTTCCGGCAGCAGCGTAATGGTAATCTGCTGGTTGTAGCGCGGTTCAATTACGACGGTGGTATCTTCATAAAACTCTTTGCTCACAGTTAACGCAGCGGATTTGACTTTGCTTTTCAGTCTTATTTTAAAATACCCATCTTTATTGGTGAGAGCCGATGCCAGCAGTTGTTTTTCATAAATACTGGCATTGGGAATTTGCAGGCCTGTGTTGTCATCCAGCACATAACCACTCACTACATACTGCCGGTCTTCAGTTATCACTTTATTGGTAACAATAGTGATCTTAACCGGCGACCTTCTGATAATAATGTAGTTGCCGCTTTCTTTAAATTCATAACCCGTGCGAAACAAGGCATCCAGTATCTGCCGTACCGATTGGTTGGTGGCACTATAGGTAACCAGGCTGTCTTTTTGAATAATGTTGGAGTTATAGGAAAAATAAAAGTTGCCGCGGTTGCTCAGTATTTCCAATACCTGGTCGAGCCGCTGCTGGCTTACCTGCAAGGGCACCACCTTATCCAGGTTGCTTTGGGCAGCACTGATCAAAACAGTCAAACAAAAAGTAAAGGATGTAAAAAGCCGTTTCCAGGCAATAGCTGAAATCTTCATGGTGGAATGGTTCTATATAATTACTGTAAAATGATTTGGTCTTCTTTTTTCACAACCGCTATATCCAGGGTCTCGCTGATGATCTTTAAAATATTATCCAGGGATTCGTTATAAAAAGTAGTGGTCAGCGGCAGGTTACGCAGGGAATTGTTTGCAATAACAATATGGCTATTATAAGCTTCGTTCAACGCGTCGACCAGCTTCCATAAAGGCGTGTTGTCGCATATAAATTCTTTGGTGCGATAGTAATTGTACAACTGGTCCTGCACCGGGGCTTTTACCAAAGCCGTATCAGTGGGTTGTACGGCAATGCGCTCCTGCGGGTGCAGCTCTGTTTTTTTGCCCTGCCGGATCACCTCTACCACACCGGTTTCCACAATGACTTCCGTGATGCCGTTGCTGCTGCGTACATTAAATGAAGTACCAACCACTTTCACCACCACATCATTTACTTCAATTACAAAGGGCTTGTCTTTATTGGGTGTGACATTGAAAAAGGCTTCACCCTGCAGCGCAATGGTTCTGGTATTACCTTTTAAACCATCCGGATAGGTTAACCTGGAATTTTTGTTCAGAGTCACGACCGAACCATCCGGCAAGGTATCTACATGGATTTGATTATTGGTTTGCACCGCAATGGTTTGCACAGGTTGGGACTTTTGCCCATAGTACGCTAACACTGCCACACCTGCTACCAGCATAACCAGCGCGGCAATCCGCCACCAGCCCGTGCGGGTTATGGTCCGCACTATGGGTTTTTGAAAAGCGGGCTGTTGCAGCCGTTGCTTCAGGCGCAGCCAGGCTGCGTTTTCATCTACCGTGCTGTTGGCCGCCAGCCGGCGACTTTGCTCCCAAATCTGCACCAGCTGCTCGTATTGCTTTTGATGCTCAGGGCTTTCGGCCAGCCATGCTCTTATCTGTACCGCTTCTTCAGCAGTGGTTTCGCCATGCAGATATTTTACCAGCAGATCGTGGTTCATATGGTAGAAGTCCGGATTCAATTACTATTTTTTAAATAGTGAATAATAAAGAGCAACGTCATGGGCAAAAAGTCAATCAGCTTGGTGCGTAAGATCTTCAGGGCTTTGCCCATCTGGTTTTCCACCGTTTTTACCGACAGATTCAGGCGGTCTGCAATTTCGCGGTAGCGGAGTTCTTCAAACCGGCTGAGCTGAAAAATGGTGCGGCATTGTTCCGGCAGATCGTTGAGGGCAGCATGGAGCCTGGTTTCCAGTTCTTTCAATTGCAGCTTTTTGACAGCAGAATCGGTTTGCCCGCTTTGTTGATAAGCAATCTGTAACCCATGCACTGATTTTACTTTCTGGTGTTTCAGGTAATTGAGGCTTTCATTGTTCACCGCCCGGTACAGATAAGCTGCCAGGGATCCGGAAATGGACAAACTTTCGGAGCGGGACCACAGCTTGTAAAACACGTTCTGCACCATTTCCTCGGCCGCCATTTCGTCTTTCAAGATGGAAAAAGCATAAGCATGCAGGTTTTTAAAATGGGTTTTAAATACCTGTTCAAAAGCGGCTTCGTCCCGCCGGGCCAGTTGCTCAATAATGCCTGCTTCGGTTACGTCCATGCTATAGCGCTGGTAAAGGGATGCTTGTAAAACAGCTGCTGCCAATACTCTTTTTCTTTTATAACAACCCATAAGCTGTTTACCCCTATGCAGCGCCGCAAATTTCTTATGATTTTCTGGCAAGGAATCTTTAAGATGGGTTGAACTGCCTTAAAAAGTGATAAAAAGGGGCAATCAACGGGTAACCGGTAAAGGAACGGGCACTTAGGCGGCTGCTGCAACCGGAAGGCAAAGGCTGTGCACATTGAATATGGACTTTTGAAGAAGTTGGTCTTACAACCGTATATTGTTATGGATTTCCATCAGCAAGTACTGAACGGCTGCAGCACTCCACTCAAGGCCGGCATGGCCGTGCGGAGGATAATAATAGTAATGAAACAGCTAAGCAATTAGCCATACGTTGAAAAACCCATGCCCACTTACTCAGATAAACCCACTTCACTATCCAACGCTTATGAATAACTTTATAAAAAAGGGTGGCTTTTCAAAAATTGAAAAGCCACCCTTTTTTAGAGCCCCAGTAAATGAACAGGGGCTGTATCAATCATGATCAAAAGCAGTTCATGTGCTGCTCTTTTTTTATATCTTCTGATTGCGCGCCGCCCGCTTTTGCAGTTCTGCCACCGGCATGTTGATTTGCCGGCCCACAGGTTTTCCGTTTCTGTAGGTCATTACTTTTAAATGAACGGCGTCTTTAGGCACAGTCAACACGCCCTGGTATTTGGGATAATACTGATCGGGGTTGCTTTCGTCAAAAGAGTAATGAATGGCCAGGCCGGGTGCTTCTGTGGTCAGCTCCACCTTCAGGTTTTTATTGTTATCCAGCGAGGGCGTGAAAATAGGATCATAGATGGTACGGGCATACTTGGTATTGGCTACGTCCATGCGTTCCATGTGTTCTTCCACCCGCTGTACAAAACCGTTCCAGTCTTTTCTTTCTTTGGGCGACCATATAGATTCAGCCAGGGCCAAGCTACGGGGCCACAGCATGTACTGCACGGCGCGCATATTACCCAATTGCTCGGTCCACAGGTTGCCCTGACCACCCAGGATCAGTTTGGGATCTACGCCCTGCGGTAACGGATCAAATTCATAGACTTTATTCATGCGCAAAGAGGCGTAAACCGGCGGCTCCGTAATCGCATCACCCTGCATATAATCCAGGTAGGCAAAAGTGGAAGGCGACATCACTACCGGGTGACCCATTTTGGCCGCTTCAATACCACCCTTCATACCCCTCCAGCTCATAACAGCGGCATTGGGCGCCAGACCACCTTCCAGTATCTCATCCCAGCCCATCATTTTCTTTCCTTTGGACATAATGATTTTCTCTACCCGTTTTACAAAATAGCTTTGCACTTCTTCCATATTCTTTAGCTTCTCCTTTTGCATCAGCCCTTTGATGGCAGGGCTTTTTTCCCACAGGTTTTTAGCGGCCTCATCGCCACCCATATGGATGTACTCAAATGGAAATAGCTGGGCTACCTCGGTAAATACTTTGTCTAAAAACTGATATACATTTTCTTTGGCGGGGCACAGGTTGTTATCTTTCAAGGCAGAAAAGTGCCCGTTGCTGTGCCACTCCATAAACTTTTCGCTGGCATTTACGGTGTAGGTGCCGGGTGTACAGGTCAGCTCCGGGTAGGCTGCAATGGCTGCCATGCTGTGGCCCGGTATATCTATTTCGGGCAGAATGTTGACAAAGCGGTCCTGGGCGTATTTTACCAGCTCCTTGATATCTTCCTGGGTGTAAAAGCCGCCGTAGTTTTTGAGTTCGCTGGGGTCAGGAGGCGTAGTATTGCCCCATTTACCTTCGCGTTTGGGCCGCCAGGCACCTACTTCCGTCAGCTTGGGCAGGCTTTTGATCTCAATGCGCCAGCCCTGGTCGTCGGTCAGGTGCAGGTGCAACATGTTGTATTTATATTTCACCATGTCGTCAATAAAATCCTTTACCTCCTGCTTGGTAAAAAAGTGACGGCTGACATCAAACATCAGCCCCCTCCAGGCAAAGCGGGGATAATCGGTAATGGTAGCGGCCGGCACGGTCCAGGCTACGTTTTGGACCACGGTAGAGTCTTCTACTTCTTTGGGCAACATCTGCAAAAGGGTTTGGGTGCCGTAAAAAAGCCCGGCTGCGGTATTGGCCGCAATAGATACGGCATTGGGATCAACCGTTAGTTTATACCCTTCCTTTCCCAGTGTATTGTCTTTTACCAGTTGCAGGCGGATGTTGCCGGCCGCATTGTCGCCACCGCTCACTGGTTTTACCAACAGGGCATAACCAGTGGGCGTTTTCAGCTTTTGCGACAGCATGTCCGCTACCCTTTTGGCATCGGCATCGTTGGTGGCCAGTTCAATGGCGGTATTTTGTTGCAGCGTAAAATGGCCGCTGGAAGTTTGCATGGACACCGGTACCGGTATCAAACTGGGGGTGTTATTGCTTTGGGCGCCAGCGCTGAAAAGTACCGTTGCAAAAACGGCAGCTAAAATCAATCGTTTCATAAATGTGGTTTGCTTCTGAAAGATAGGTTATGAGGCGAAAAGGTTGTATTACTTTTTTAAAACGGGTTGCAATGCTTTTTGCCAAATGGCATACCCCTGGGCATTCATGTGCAGCCGGTCGCCTACAAAAAGCTCTTCCCGCGGCTGCCCGCCAGGCATGAGCATGAGGTGATACACGTCTACATATTGGGTGTTACGCTGTTTTTTCAAAAACTTTTTGATGGCTTCGTTGGCTTCCACCATTTTGGGCATCAGGTGCTGCCGGCTGGGACTGGGCTTGATGGAAATAAACACCACCGGCACCTTAGGCTGCTTAGCCCGGATGATACCAAATAATTGCTGAAACCGGCTGACCACCGTTTGAGCCGAAACAGTATCCGAGGCGGCCAGGTCGTTTTCGCCACAGTAAATAACAATTTGCCGGGGCTGGTAGGGGTCAATCAGATCATCGGCATACAGAATGAGGTGGGGGAGCGAAGAACCGCCAAACCCACGGTTGATGATGGTACGGTCCGGAAAATAGGTCTGTACATCGCGCCAGTTGGTAAACGAAGAACTGCCAATGAATAAAATAGCGCCGGTGCTGGGTTGTTGGGCGCTGTCTTGCTTTTTGAAAGCCTGAATGTCATTCCAGAAGGGCGGGTTGGCTTGCTGGCTTATGGAAACCTGGCTCCACAGTACCAGGGCCAGCAATACAAAAAAGATCCGGTTCATGCGCAGAAAAAATAATTTGGGTTGTAAATGAATAAGGCTGCTATTGCGGCAGTTTTCTTTAAATATGCATTGGATCAAATATATTGAATGTTATTTTTATTTGCCGGACTGGTATTTATTTCAGTTTAGTTACTGGCCTGATTCTTTCAAAGGTCTATATGGCTGATTGATTGCTCGCCTTTAGAGATTTTAAAGAATACATAACGCCTCTCGCCTCTGTCATGCTGAGCTCCATTCAGCATCTCCTTCTACCTTCTTTAAAAGTCCATATGGTAATTGTTGACAGTTGATAGATGACAGTGGACAGGAGAGAAATCTTCAAAAAACCCATAGTGCGGCTCTTATAAAAAGTCCATATGACTTTAGTTATTTCTTACGATAGGCAGTGCTTCTTACTTTTTCTCCCCGAAAAAGTAAGCAAAAAGTTCAAGGCCAACCCGATGGCTCCGCCCGTTTGGCCTTGCCCACGCACAAGGGAGAAGTTATAAGTTATGGAGCGTCCTATGATTTTTCGAAGAAGTTCAGGTCTTTTTGCGTGTTAGGGTCAACTACTGCAGGCGCTGTATACCGTTACGCTGTTCCTACTACAGCAAGATTTCTTTAAGTTCATGCGGGATAAGGGGCTGCACCAGTCTGGCTGACTGCCCTACTTTTTTGATTTTTCCTTTTAACTTTTGCCTTCTTTGTACCTTTTGCCTTTACTTATTACTTATCACTTCTCCCGGCTGTGGACTGTCGTCTGTCGACCGCTCTCACCCTATACCCTGACGGCCTGATCAATGCCAGGCGGGAGTAATGTATTGCTGTGTAAGAATGAAAACCAGCATGGCAATAAAAAGCACTAACGGCAGCCACTTGCGGGGCGGATACAGGTAGGCGCAGGCATGAAAAGTAGCAAAAGGAGCCGTAGTAAGCACCCAGGTATGAAACGACTGGGTACTGTTGACAAATGGCACCAGAAAAGCCAGCAACAAAAACAGCAGCAAAATACTCCAGTTTTTGCGGGCCTGGATCAGCATTTTGCGCAGCTGGTTTTGGATATAATAGCCGCCAATCAAAAAAGGAATGGTGAGCAGCAAGGTGCTGGCCACCAGCCACAGCGAACGCTGCACCTCCGGCACCTGTATATACACTTCCGGAAAAAAGTGATCCACATCCAGCTGGTCGGTAAGGAACAGGTAAGCAGCATAGAAATAATAAGGCGTGGCCGCCCCTGTGAGCAGCAGCACCAACTCGTTCAGCCGGAACGGCCGCAGGATCATGATGCCCATTAAAATAGCCAGCACAAACAGCAGCGACGGGAAAAAGATAAACGACGTTATGCCGGCCAGCAAGCCGATATTGTAAATTTTGCCATTGGCAGCCCCCAGGTTGTACAACCGGAACAGGGAGGTAAAAATGAGAATGATAAACGTATTGGACACCAGGGCTGCTGACAGGATACTCCACTGCGGCAACAAAGAAGTAATGAGCATGTACGCCATAC
>JAEWAC010000457.1 GCA_023391895.1 Bacteroidota bacterium | reverse complement strand
CTATTTTCCAGCGACAACGGAGCCACCTTTGATGCCGGCGGGGCGGACATCCAGTTTTTTAACAGCACCGGCGGGCTCCGGGGCCGTAAGCAGGATTTATATGAAGGGGGTATCAGGGTGCCTTTTTTGGCGCGGTGGCCGGGTGTTATTCCTGCCGGCAAGGTTACAGACCATGTTTCCGTGCAATATGACCTGATGGCCACTTTAGCCGAATTGACCGGTGTCAAGGCGCCTGCCCATGACGGCGTTTCCTTTCTGCCTACCCTGTTGGGAAAGGACCAAAAACAGCAGGTGCATAACTACCTTTATTTTGAATTTCCGGAAAAAGGAGGGCAGCTGGCCATCCGCATGGGCAATTGGAAAGGTGTAAAAAGAGACCTGAAGAAAAACCCGGCTGCACCCTGGGAAATTTATGATTTGGGTATCGATGAAAAAGAAACAAAAGACCTGGCCGCTCAGCAACCTGAACTAGTAAAGCGTTTTGACGAAATTGTAAAGCAGGAGCACCAGCATGCGCATATACACGAATGGGAATTCGTGGATCCGAAATTTGATGTAAAAAAATGAAGAATGCGACCACGAAAGTTTGTTTTATTAATGGCCATTGGCGGACCGCTTACTTTTGGAGCCTGCAAGGCGCACAATAAAGGGGAGACAGCAAATGCAACCAGAGACACAGCTCATAGTTGTATGACGGTGCCGGCACGTTTTGCAAATACTGCCAGTGATGTATCCTATGTAGTGCCGCAGGGCGATTCGTCTAACAGCGGTATGATATACATCGCAGGCGGCACCTTCCAGATGGGCGGCGACAACTCCCAGGCCAGCCCAGATGAATACCCCAAACATGTGGTGCAGGTAGATCCTTTTTGGATGGATGAAACGGAAGTGACCAACGCCCAGTTTTCAAAGTTTGTAGAAGCAACCGGCTATATAACCACTGCAGAAAAAAAGCCGGAATGGGAGGAGCTGAAAAAAACAGTGCCACCGGGTACGCCCAAGCCGCCGGATAGTGTGCTGGTAGCCGCATCGCTGGTATTTCAGCAAAGCAGTGGACCGGTGAACCTGAACGATCACAGCCAGTGGTGGAGTTGGATGCCGGGTGCCAGCTGGAGGCATCCCGAGGGGCCGGGAAGCAGCATTGAGGGCCGCGAAAATTTTCCGGTGGTCCATGTCAGCTGGCTGGATGCGATGGCTTATTGCCAGTGGGCTGGTAAGCGCCTGCCCACCGAAGCCGAATGGGAGTTTGCCGCCCGGGGCGGTTTGGAAAATGCCATTTATCCTTGGGGTAATGAGCCGGTTCATCAGGGCCGACCCAAATCCAACAGCTGGGAGGGGCAATTTCCTTTTTACAACGAAAAAAAAGACGGGTATGTAACCTCCGCACCGGTTAAGGCTTTTGCGCCCAATGGCTATGGTTTGTATGATGTGGCAGGCAATGTGTGGGAGTGGTGCGCCGACTGGTATGATGCCGCATATTATAAAACAGTAGCCGGTAGTACGGCCGTCAATCCCTCAGGCCCCCAAAAAAGCAATGATCCGCAAGATCCTTATACGCCTAAAAAGGTGTTGAGAGGCGGCAGTTTTTTGTGCAATGACAGTTACTGCAGTGGCTACCGGGTGGCCCGGCGCATGAAAAGCAGCCCGGATACCGGCATGCAGCATACCGGCTTTCGTTGTGTAAAAGACGTGGTAAAAAAGTAGCCATAATTCCTGGCTGGCGCATAGCTTAATGGTTACCCCGGGTGGAAGCCAGTCAACGACATTGGTGTTTGAATCTGCTAATGGACTTTTTAAATTAAGTGGAGCAAATGACAGGATGATCTATATCTCCACAACGCACCGGTACAACCTGCCAAAAGAAGGACGTAGAACCTACTGAAACAGGAAACTGTTTCAGCTATCAACAACAATCGTAAACCCTATATCTAATGATGAAAATGAGATCTTTTTTAGTGGCTTCTTATTTATTGGGACTACATTTTTTTGCACAGGCGCAAACAGGTGCAGTACCGGTTTTTGTTTCGGGAACGGATGGGCACAAATCTTATCGTATTCCGGCCATCATTGATTTGCCCAATGGCGAGCTGCTGGCTTTTGCAGAAGGACGGGTACACAATGCCGGCGACTTTGGCGACATCAATATTGTAATGAAGCGTAGCACCGACAAAGGAAAAAGCTGGAGTGCCATGCAAACGGTGGTGGATTATGATACTTTGCAGGCCGGCAATCCTGCCCCGGTGGTGGACGTAACCGATCCGGCTTATCCCAAGGGCCGTATTTTTCTTTTTTATAACACCGGCAATAACCATGAAGGCGAGGTGAGAAAAGGCCATGGACTGCGCGAAGTATGGTATGTGACTTCGGAGGATGGCGGCGCCACCTGGTCGGCCCCTACCAATATTACCACCCAGGTGCACCGGCCAAAGCAGCCCCAGGTAAATGCTGCCTACAACTTTGAGCAAGACTGGAGAAGCTATGCCAATACACCCGGTCATGCCATGCAGTTTACTGCCGGTAAGTATAAGGGACGTATTTATGTGGCCGCCAATCATTCGGCCGGCGACCCGCAAGCCCGGTTTAAGGATTACCAGGCGCATGGGTTTTATACCGACGACCACGGCAAAACCTTTCAGCTGAGTGAGGTAGTGAATGTACCCGGCGGCAATGAAGCCATGGCCACCGCCCTTTCCGGTGGTAAGCTGATGATGAACATCCGTAACCAGGGTGGCGACAAACGGCACCGGATCGTGGCCATCAGTAGCAATGGCGGCGCCAACTGGGACACAGTTTATTTTGATCCCAATCTGCCCGACCCGGTTTGCCAGGGAAGTTTGTTGACCATCGGCACAAAAAAAGGAAAAAGCATAATCGCTTTTTGCAATGCCGCCGATACCCAGCAGCGCGACAATCTTACCCTGCGCATCAGTATGGATGAAGGAAAAATCTGGAAGAAAAATATAGTGGTGGATAAAAGTACAGGCAGTCAAAAAGACTATACCGCTTATTCCGACATTGTTAAACTGTCAAAAAAAACCATAGGAGTGCTTTATGAAAAAGACGGCTACTCCCAGATTGTATTTGCAGCAGTGCAATGGAAAAAATAAAGCGGCCCTTTCATTCTGTACCTATTGTCATACACTGATCTTTCTGAGCTCGGTTATTTATTGCGTGGTTTGCCTTTTGATTGAATAAAAAAGAGCTCTGTTAAAGGATTCATTCAGTTATAGCTCCACATACACCATGTTTCTTTTAAGAATGCGGTGTGTGTCAGGATGCGTAAAGGGTATGAGCTATCGTTTCATGCATTACCACCTGATTTATCCCGCCGTTCTTGTATGGGAAAATGGTCAATACGTGCCCTGTAGCCATATGGGTTTTTGAAGAACATTTCAGTCATCTGTTCTGAACGGAGAGGCCGGTAGACCTTCTTTGTTGTATAAATTGGCGCCGTCCGGGTTATCGGCCCAGGCATACCGTACATACATGGGCTTTTGAACGTTTTCATGCCATACCACCACCGTATTCCCTTCAATCCTGGCTTTGGCCCATACAAATTTTTTATCAGCACCGGCAATGGCAAACTGGCGCAGGTCTTCGCCATCCATAGCCACCAATCCGCTGCCGGTGTTGCTGAAAGAAAGAATGATTTTATGGCCTTCCAATTTGGAGTCGGCATAAAGCGGACCGGAAGCTACTACTGTGGTATCGCCATAGGCTACCTTTTGTGCGGCCAGGGATAGCCGTTCGCCAACGTCTTTTTTGTTCAGGGGATGAATGTCATTCCACTCACCCAGGTCAATTGCCACGGCCATGCCGGTACGCGCAACGGAAAGAGTTTGTAGTTGGGCTTCCCTCAGCAGGGCCCAGTTGCTTTCGGAAGGCAGGTATTGCTTTTCCATAAAGTTGGGAAGCTGTACAAATAAAAAAGGCAGCTGGTCGGATTGCCATTTTTCTCTCCAATCCTTGATAAGGGCGGGTAATAGCTGCCGGTAAAGAAGCGGTTGCGCAGTATTGGATTCACCCTGGTACCAGAGCATGCCTTTTATTTTGTACTGGGTTAGTGGCGCTATCATGGCATTGTAAAGGGCGGTGGGTTGATCGTGCCGTAACAGGCCGGGAACCGGTGGTGCCGGATCAAACACTTGGCCCACTTTATAGTGCCAGTCGCCTTTTAAATCAAGGGTATCTCCGGAAGCGGCCAGGTAATAAGGTTTGTGGGGCACAAAGCCGCCTTTACCACTGTTATTGATAATCCTGATGGTGATGGTATTCTTTCCAGGTTTGAGCAGGCCGGCGGGAACGGTGTAGCGGCGCGGTGGATACTGATAGGAGGTATGGCCCACCTGAGTGCCGTTTACATATATATAATCCGCATCTACAATTCTTCCCATAAAGAGCTGGGCTGCGGCTCCTGCCATGGTAGAGGGCACCGCAATGTCTTTTCGGTACCATACCACGCCATTTAAGTCTTTTATACCCTGGTCTTCCCAATAACCCGGTAGGTGAATGGGATGCCAGCCTTTAGGTTGATAAGCCGTGTCGTACCAGGGCGTTGGGCCATTGAGCCCCTGGTCCGTTTCCCGGGTAGGCGTAAACCTTTTATTGGCTTCTGCTGCTGCTTTGTTCATCGCATTCACCAGGGTGGTATCCTTATACTTGGCGGCTGTTTGCAAAAGATCCGGAAAGGGTTTCAACCCTTCTTCACTGATCCAGGCTTCAATTGGGGTTCCGCCCACCGAAGCATTGATCAGGCCTATGGGAATTTTATATTTTTCGTAAATAGCCCGGGCAAAAAAGAAAGCCGTAGCCGAAAACTCCAAAACGTCTGTTGGATTGGCCGCTTTCCATCGGCCCGCCGGTAAGTCCTCCTGTACCTGGTTCAAATCGGCCACAGTGGGTATAAAAAAGTGCCTTATCTGCGGATAATGGGCCGCCGCTATGGCGTCCCGGTATTTTTCCTTCACCCTTTCCATAGGCAGCACCATATTGGATTGACCGGAGCAGAGCCACACATCACCAACAAGAATGTCTTTGATGGTGATGGTGTTGCTTCCTTTTATGGTCAGACTGTAGGGGCCGCCGGCTTTCATGGCGGGCAGTAGGACACTCCACCGGCCATTCGTACCTGTCGTGGTTTTATAAGTTTTACCATTCAACTGAATGACCACTTTTTCTTTTTCTGCGGCCCATCCCCACACTTTTATTTTAGTATCTCTTTGCAGCACCATGCCATCGCTAATCAGTTTGGACAGCCGTACCTGGGCACCCATTACGCCAGGAAAGAGTAATAGCAAAAAAGCAAATAGCGGTACCGCTTTTAGTTTGGTTATTGGCAGCTTTAAGAAGCTTAAGTAGTGAAGCAGTTTTTTATAAGGCATGATGATAAGCAAAGCTTTTTCGGCAAGGACTTGCAATATAAAGATTAAGAAATAAAATAATGAGTTTGGGTTAGCAGAGGCTGAATGAAGGGTCTGGCAGGGGAGTGAAAAGATGGATTGGATTAAG
>JAEWAC010000455.1 GCA_023391895.1 Bacteroidota bacterium | reverse complement strand
CGAAAATCCTCCCCGTGCCCGCCGGGCCGTTACCGAATTAAGTAATATCTTACGGAGTAGTTTAAAAGCCGAAAAAGGCGAAACCGTGGCTTTTAGCGAGGAGCTGAAGATCGTAAAAGATTACCTGGCCCTGGAAAATATGCGCTTTGAAGACCGGCTGCAGGTGGAATATGACATTGATGAAGACACGATGGGGCAGCAGGTGCCACCCATGATGTTACAAACCCTGGTGGAAAACGCCATCAAGCATGGCATCAGCAGGCAGGTACAGGGTGGCGTGGTAAGGATTATATCCGACCTGAAAGGCGGGTACCACAGGCTGGCAGTGTACAATACCGGGCAGCTGAACAAAGGAGCCAACCAGGGCGGTTTTGGCTTATCCAGCACGCAGGACCGCCTGAGCCTGCTATATGGCAACAAAGCGAAATTCGAGATCAAGCAATTAGAGCCGAACCTGGTGGAAGCCAAAGTACTGATTCCTGTTTCATTAAATCAACACGTATATAACTAATGAAAGCGATCATCATTGATGACGAACGCCTGGCACGGGCCGAACTGCGCAAACTGCTGCAGGAGTTTCCGGAAATTGAGGTGGTAGATGAAGCCGCCAATGCAGATGAAGGACTGTCAAAGATTGAAAACCTGAACCCCGACCTGATTTTTTTGGACATACAGATGCCGGGCAAGACCGGTTTTGACATGCTGGCTGAGCTGGACCGTGCTCCCCATGTTATTTTTACTACTGCTTACGATGAGTATGCACTGAAGGCCTTTGAAGTAAATGCCCTGGACTATCTGCTGAAGCCGGTGGAGCCCAAGCGCCTGGCCGATGCGGTGCATAAACTGCAGAACCTGGAAAGCAACGGCAACCATAATCACACTATGACCGTGGATGTCAATCGCAGCCTGCTGACCGAAAACGACCAGGTGTTTGTAAAAGACGGTGAACGCTGCTGGTTTGTAAAACTGAGCGACATCCGCCTGTTTGAAAGCGTGGGCAACTACGCCAAAGTGTTTTTTGGTCCGCACAAGCCCCTGATTTTAAAATCGCTCAATGCACTGGAAGAGCGGCTGGATGAAAAAACTTTTTTCCGGGCCAACCGCAAGCATATTGTAAACCTGCGGCTGATAGACAAAATTGAACCTTACTTTAACGGCGGGCTGCTGCTGGAGCTGAAAGGGGGCGAAAAAATTGAGGTGAGCCGCCGGCAAACCGTGAAGTTTAAAGAAATGATGAGCCTGTAGCGCTATTCGGTGTATTTCGCAAAGCGTCCAGTTGTTCTATCGCCGGTTTGTAGTCCACGTTGAGGTTGGCTGCCTTGGCAAAGCTGGCGGTAGCCTGCTGCGGCATATTCATTTGCTTATACAATTTCCCCATTTGGAAATACGCTTCATAGTCCGTTGGATTTAAGGTAACGGCTTTATTCAGGTTGCCTATTGCCGCTTCCGCATTTTGCAGCCTGATGTTTATAATTCCCATATTATAGTAGGCATTGCTGTAGGCAGGGTCTATTTCCAGCATTTTCTGATACAATGCAGCAGCTCTTTGGTAGTCCCTTGTTTGCATGTAGTAGTAGGCCAGGTAGTCATAGGCTTTGGTAAAGTCCGGATTGATTTCAATGGCTTTTTCAAAATATTGGATGGCCTGCAACAGTTCTTTTTTACGATCGGCTAGTATACCCAGGTCGTAATACGATTCGTAATCATTTTTATTGAGCTGAACCGCCAGCAGGTAATTTTTTTCTGCTTCTTCCGGCTTTCCTAATTTATTGTAAAGGATGCCCAGGCTGCTGTAGGCACTGGCATAGGCCGGATCAATTTCTATGATTTTCTGGTAGCAGGCAATGGATTCTTCCGTTCTGCCCAACTGGTCCAGCACATAGGCCTGCCCGATTAGCGATTCTTTTTGATAAGGACTGATGGCCAGGGCCTGTTCAAAAAAAGTGAGGGCCGCGGTAAACTCTTTTTCATAGCTGGCAATTAAGCCCAGGCTATAAAAGTTCTTGTAGTTCTCGGGCTCTATCTGACTGGCCTGGGTAAAATATTCTTTTGCTTTTCTGTAATCGGCTTTGGCAAAGTAAACACTGGCCAGGCTGCGGATGGCCTGGAGGTTGTTGGGGTGCAGGTCCAGGATGGTTTGATAACAGGCAATGGCCTGATTGTCGTTTTGCAGGTAATTGTAGGCATACGCCTGTTCAATCAGCGCATTGATGTGATCGGGCTTGAGGGTTAAAACCTTTTGAAAATAGTCAATGGCTTTTTCGTACTGCCGGTCGTTGTTGGCCTGTACGCCCAGGGTGTACAGGGCCGAAATATCATTGGGGTCATCCACCAATGAGCTTAATAGTTGCTCTTCCGAATCGGCCTGGCCTTTGATGACTTCAATACCTTTTAGCGCATGGGCATTTCCCGGCTCTATCTGCAGCACGGCTTCATAAATGGCCAGGGCTTCGCCGTCGTGGTACAACTGTAACAGGGCATACGCTTTTTCCAGGTAGCTGTTGATATAGGTAGCGTTGAGCTGGATGCTTTTGTCAAAATAAGCAATGGCTTCTTCAAACCTTTTCTGGTCATTGGCTATAATGCCCAGGTAGTAATACGATTCATGGTCGGTTTTATTAAGTTTTACTGCTTCAAAAAAATGTTTTTCAGCTTCTGCTATATTGTTTAAAAAACTTCGGTAAATAATCCCCAGGCTTTTGTGGGCGGTGGCATGTTGGGGATCAAATTGCAGGATGCTGCTATAACAATGAAGCGCATTTTCCATTTCGTTCTTCTCGGCATAGATCAGGGCTTTTTGAATGTAAGCATCTGCATAATCCGGCTTTAGCGCCAGTACTTTATTGAAGTATTCCAGGGCCCTGTCCGGGCGGGCTTTTTCGGCGGATAGCAGGCCCAGGTAGTAATACGCCTCGTGGTCTTTGGGGTCCAGGGTAATGACTTTTTGAAAACATTGCTCACTTTCCTCCAGCTTTTGCATTTGCCGGTATACAATGCCCAGGTTAAACTGCGAATTGACATAGGTGTCGTTTATTTCAAGCACTTTCGTGTAATACCGGGCGGCTACTTCGGGCTGGCCCAGCTGCTGGTAGTTAAAGCCGTTGTAGTGGTTGGCCAGCAGGTGCTTGTCTTCTATTTCCAGCACCCTGTTAAAGTCAAGGGTGGAAAGCTCGTACTTGCCCAGCCGGTTGTAACAGTCACCCCGGTTGAAGTACAATTCCAGGTCGGCGCCTTTGATGTTTGAATGGTTTTTTTGATTAATGGCTTCTGTATAGTTGTCTATGGCCTTTTCATAGTCCTGCAGAAAATAATAGTAATCGCCCAGGCGGGTGTAGTTGTTGTACTCGTTGGGATTTTTTCGAATTTCTTCTTGCAGCTTGGCCAGTGTGGCATCAAACTTTTCAATTTGCGAATAATTGGAAACCGATAGTCTTTTGGAGGCATTCAGCCTTTGCTGTTTGGCATGCAGGATGGGTTCTATTAAAAAGTCATGGCTGATTTCATAGGCGGCCATACCCAGGCCGGTTACTTCGCGCAGCAGCCGGTGGTCCACCACTTTTTTAAGCAGGTCTTCGTCCAGGTTCGGGTCATTGATTTCGCCTTTGTACACAATTCTTTTGCGCCGGTGCTGTTCGTCAATCATCTGGTCTTCAATCAGCTCTTTCAGCGATAGCAAAGTCTGGTCATCCAGCTTCAGCTTGCCCAATATGTCCAGGTAAAACTGCTCGATCATCAGGTCCAGCTCGCTAACCTCTGGTTTTTGAATAAGGCCGTCATGGTTGTCATCTACCTGGCTGAGGTTTTGTTCGATATGGCTGCAGATGATCTGTAGGGCAAAAGGTTCAATGCGCAGTTCTTCCAGGTTCAGTTCCGGGTCGGCATTGCGGCGCTGGTCCAGGTAGTCGACAATGGCTTGTACTGCCTCTTCGTGAAAACGAAAGGGGGGAGCGGAAAAACCATTTTTCAGCTCGGTGGGTTTGGTAATGGCATCCATGGCCTGCTGCCGGGAAAGCGGCCGTAGCTCATATAGGTTTTGAAAGATGTTGCAGATGGCATCCCGGAGGCGAATGAGCAGGCTCAACTTGTCGGAGCGGATGGCAAACAGGAACTTAACCGGAATAGGCGCTTCCAGTACCCGCTGTTCTTTGTCGGATAAAATGTTTTCGTCTTTACATTCCGCCTCGTAGATCCCTTCTCTTACCCGGTCGGGCGGATTGGGACTGAGTACCTGCTCCAACTCCGTCAGCAAGGTCCTGAACTCCTCAGCAGGGTAGGTAAACAGCTCTTCCAGCTGGTCGATCAAAGTAAGGTATACCCGTTTTTTTTGATTGAGCAGGTCCAGGTATTGCAGTTGTTTCAACTTGTACCAGAGCGACTCCTTCTGATGCGGCCGGAGAAACGGTAAAAATTGCTGCTGCACCTCCGGCGGCTCCGGTGCTGGTGCCGTAGGAATAATGCTGCTGATTTTGGTTTGCAGTATTTTTTGTAACAGGGTGGCATCATCACTGTTTTTGTGGTTGCCTGCCCTGATGTGCAGCAGGAGGAAGTTTCTTTTGTCGTTTTCTTTCTGGTTAACTTCTTTTTCAATTTTGGGCAGCAGGCCTGCATTGATCAGGGACGATTTGCCGATGCCGGACCTTCCGATAATAACAGTGATCTGGTTCAGCAGGATGGCGGTGAAAAGATTTTCCTGGTCGGTTTCCCTGCCAAAAAACAGGGCCTGATCCTGAGGACTGAAAGGATGTATGCCGGGGTATCTGTACGAGGTAGACATACCTTGCATTTTATTTTTTGGAAAAAAGTTGTGGTTGCGACGCCGCTGCTTTTATATCAGGATCTGCATTCAGGCGAATAAACTGAATACCCATGTTATAGGCATAGGTAAAGTCTTTTGATTTCATATAAGCACTTAAAAAACCTTCTATAAACTCAGGAATAACCGTGTCGCCAATCAGGCCTTCCATGCCCACTGCAAAACTCACCAGCCCTTTCACCATTGCTACTTCCCGGGCATAAACGACCGAATGACAGCAGTTGAAAATAATACCCTTGAGCCGGCTGTCGGGGCGGCTGGTCAGCAGTTCCACGCCCTGTAAAAAATCCAGCAGCGAGAGCGGGGCTTCCTGCTGGTGGTCGTCCGAAAACGTCAGCGTCAGTTCTTCCTTACCGTGTACGGCTATGATCAGCAGGTCGGGGTTTTCTTCATTAATAATGTGCAGTAAATCTTTCTGCGTAACAGCGCCGCTTCTTTTCAGTTCAAACTTGTTTCTAGAGGGACTCAGTTTCCAGGTGGTTTCCATCCGCTTGAACTCACTGTCATAGTTCAGGTAGCTCAGTTCGCTATCGGGGTTAGAAGAAACGTGTACGATCTTGAACCGCTGAAGGAGGGTGTCAGCACTGGTGGTGGGGAGATCTGCATTATTGGTCAGCAGCTTTTCTTCGTCGCAGAGGGAATATAAGCTGTGAATAAAATGAATGGTTTTTTGAGGCGTGAAAACGATCTTGAACTGGTTTTCGTAAAAGTCAATGGCTTTTTTCTGACTGTCATTGCTGGAAACAAAAATGGCCGTTTTGCCTACCTGTTCTTTTTCTGCTTTTTCAAAGATCTTTTTGATGATGAAAAAAATGATCTTAAGGTACCACTTGTTGTATTGAAAACCAAGGCATAAAAATGAAGTGGAATCCGTAATGGCTTTTTTCAGTCGGTTCTTCAGCTTTTCTTCGGGCGGAAAAACGGAGTACAAAAATTCGAACAGGGCGTTGTGGGTCACCACCAGAGAGTCATGATCGTCATAAATGCCCACCAGGTTAAACAGTAAGGTGTTTTCAGGCGAAGGATCAAAGCTGATGTCCCGGATGGTTTTTTTATTATAGATCTCGACCGGGTTATTTTTCAGTTGCTCCCGGGTTAGTTCTTTTTCTTCTAGTTCTTTTAATTCCGCTCCTTTTTTAAAATAAATAAAGCTGTGTTTCCGGTTGTTTTCATTCAGGGCCTTGTGCAGAAAGTCGTCCGGCGACAGGGAGATGATGAAATTAAAAGGTATCTGTGCAATGAGGTTGTAGTAAGAGGGTGTTTCCTTGTTGCTGAGGTCCCGGTAAAACTCTTTAATTTTCCGGTCAATAAAATTGTTACTGATGCTTTTGTTGGAGTAAAAAAAGCCGTCCTCGCTGATGTAGGGTTTGCCGGGCAAATGATTATCTGCAATAAAATCGCAGATGCTTTTGAGCAAGGTTTCTTCCTTGTCCATCACACAAAACTCCGGCCCCAGAATAAGCGTGCAGCCTTTGAGCTTCAGCTCTTCCAGTATCTGTTGGTACTTGTCTTCTTCTACCACCTGGTACGTATCTGCTGATCCCATGTTTATATCAGGTTTTAAGGGTGATAAATCCTTCTTCACCGGTCAGCTTTTCAGCGGGAAATTGATCGCCTCTGACCACTTTTATCGTGTCGGCATTTTTGATGGTAAACTTCCCGGACCGGTAAAAGATCTGGTAAGCTTTGATGCCGATGGTCAGGTCGCTGCTGCCTTTGTGTTCTACCAAATGGTCTTTGCTGCGGCTGTAGTTGAGGGCGCCTTTGGCTTCGGCCACCTGCTGTACCGGTACATCTGCTCCGGCTGCCACCTGGCTGGTTTGTTCATCGCCCAGGGAAAAACTGCTGGATTTGATGGTTTCGGTGATCACAAACAAATTGCCTTTTTCTATTGTTTCCCTGAAGCTGGCGGCGCTGGTATTGAGTTGGGCGTGCTGGATATACGCATCCAGGTTGAGGATGTTAACCGTGTCTTTTCGAAGATCATTCATCTTCAGCTGCACATTGTTCTTTTTTTCCAGAGCGGCGCTGGCGGAAATGGTTCCGGTAAAAAATCGGGTCAGGGCTTTTAAAAAATTAAAATTGACTTCCGTCTTCAGGTCCAGGTTTTCTACACTGCGTTGTTCGGCCGGGAGCTGGATGTTTTTTTTAACGGCCGGCAAAGGGTAACCGGCAGGCTCAAAAAGATCTTTGATGTGGGCATTGAGGTTTTGTGCGACGCCTTTTGCTGTTTTTTCGAGCAAGCCAAGCGGCTGTACGTCTTCGGCAGGCATACTCAGTATAATGTAGCCCTTTTCCTGTAGTGACAGCATATATCAAGTTTTGGTTTTGCAATCGGTTTCAGAGGGCGCAGCAGGCTGTTACTGACGATTGTTTTACAGGGAGCAGAAAATAAAATAAGTGTAAAAGAAGCAACAGGAGAAAAACCAAAGTTTTGTTATTATAAATTTACTGGAATTTTTATTTCCAATTGTGTTCTTTTAATTGATATAAACTTAGTTGAATGAAAGCATTACCACTCCTGTTTGTTTTAGTCTGCTACCTTGTGATGACTACCCATGGTCAAAATGGGACCAAAGGCGCAGCTGCCCAGGCCTCCATATCGGTAAAAGAAGTAGAGCGGATTGAAAGGGTTTTAGCCTCGGATGATATGCAAGGCCGCCGTGCCGGTACAGCGGGTATCGATAAAGCTGCTGCTTTTATAGCCGCCGAATTTAAAAAGGCCGGCCTGCAGCCGGTGCAGGGCAACAGTTACCTGCAGGCGTTTACCATGGTAAGACCCAAAATAAACAGTGTAAAAGGTGAGATGGATGGTGCCGCACTGGATTCCAAAAACATCATTGTAGTAACCACGCAACCCCAGTTGACAGTAAATGAAAAGGACGGTTATGCGCTGGAATACATCAAGGGCGGCGAAAACCTGGGAAGCCGGGTGCAGGCCATTATGGCGGCGAAAAAAAATACGGTGGTGCTGGTGGATACGGCTTTTGCCAAAAACTTTCCACGGCTGACCGGCTTCACACGGCTCATGTTTCCGATGACGCACAGCGTGGTTTTTGTGCTGGGCCAGTACCAGCCTCAGGCGTTTGCCATCACTGCCGAACATAGTTTGGAAACTGTAAAGCTGGCCAATGTGGTGGGGATATTGCCGGGCAAAAGCAAAAAAGAAGAACAGGTTATTTTTTCCGCCCATTACGATCACCTGGGCATTGGCAAGCCGGTGAATGGCGATAGCATCTACAATGGCGCCAATGACGATGCCGCCGGTACTACAGCCGTCATTATGCTGGCCAATTATTTTAAAAAGCTCAATAACAATGAACGTACACTGGTGTTTGCCGCCTTTACGGCCGAAGAAATGGGCGGCTTTGGCTCACAGTATTTTTCGCAGCAGTTCAATCCGCAGCAGGTAACGGCTATGTTCAATATTGAAATGATTGGCACCGAAAGCAAGTGGGGCCCCAACTCCGCTTTTATTACCGGTTTTGACAAAACAGACATGGGGCAAATCCTGCAACGGAATTTACAGGGATCGTCCTTTACTTTTCATCCCGATCCTTACCCGGAGCAGCAGTTGTTTTACCGCTCCGACAATGCTACCCTGGCCAGGCTGGGTGTGCCGGCGCATACCATCTCTACGGCTAAAATGGATGAAGAAAAATACTACCATTCTGTAGACGATGAAATAGAAACCCTGAACCTGCAAAATATGGCCGAGATCATCAAAGCCATAGCCGTCAGCTCCACCAGCATTGTTGCCGGAAAAGACACGCCCAGCCGGGTGAATACCAGCGAGCTGCGATAAATAAAAAGGGTGTTATGAGGGTGAAGGTGCTGTTTTTGGGTTTGGTGTTTTGGGGGTGCCTGCACCTGCGGGGCAGCGGGCAATCGACGGCAGCACCTGTTGATGCCCAGGAGCTGTACAATAATATAAGTATCCTGGCTTCTGACAGCATGAAAGGGCGCGGCAATCACACGCCAGAAATACTGAAAGCCACTTCTTTTATTGCCGGTGCCTTTGAAAGCTACGGGCTGCACCTCTGGCCCGCCGCGCCTGCTTTCTGGCAGCCGTTTAGTGACAACCGCCCGCTCCACCGGGACGTGTTGCATTGGAACCAGGAAGCGGTAGGGGAAAACCAGTTTCGGTACTTTACCCGTGCCTTGATACCGGCCGCTAAAAAGCTATCCGACTTTCAGCTGATTGAAATAACGGAAGTCTCTGACTCCCTGCTGTACCGGTACTGGAACGGTGATCGGGATGTGTTGCTGTGGTATCAAAAAAGCAGGGAAGACACCACCCGGGGGCTGCCGCCCAATGTGTTGCTGCCCGGCGGCCTGCCGGCGCACGATGTGTTGTGGGTAGCACAGCCTAAAAAGCCGGTAAGCAGCATCCATCTTACAGTGGATGCTGCTTACCGGGAGCAGGTCATGTTCAACGTAGTGGGCGTATTACCCGGTAAAGGTAAGCCGGATGAAGCCATTGTTTTTTCGGCGCATTACGATCACCTGGGGGCGGAAAAAGGAAGGCGGGGCGATGCGGTTTTTAATGGCGCTAACGACAATGCGTCCGGTACCACGGCCCTGCTGGCATTGGCCCGGTATTATGCGGCCCGCCACAACAACGAACGGACGCTTATTTTTTGTGCTTTTGCCGGCGAAGAACTGGGGCTGCTGGGGTCCAGTGTTTTTGCACAACAGGTAGAGCCGGAAAAGATAAAAGCCGTCATTAATATAGAAATGATCGGCCGGGCCCAGTATGGGAAAAACAAAATGTTTGTAACCGGTGCTGCTTACTCCAACTTCAGCAAACTGCTACGGGAAAACCTGAAAGGCTCCGACGTAAAACTTACCATGGAACCCGGCGGTGAAAAGGCACTGTTTAGGCG
>JAEWAC010000452.1 GCA_023391895.1 Bacteroidota bacterium | reverse complement strand
AAGCCGACGTTATCGACACTACCTTTTTGGAGTTACCGGTACGGGTAGGCACCATGATCACCATTTTTGTGGGACTGATCATCGGATCGGTTTCTTTTGCGGGTAGTATGATCGCATGGGGTAAGCTCAATGGGAAAATAAAAGACTATTCTTTCAAAGGACAGCATATCGTCAACATCCTGCTACTGCTGGCGGCTTTGGGCTTGTCCATTTACATTATTTCGCAAACCCAGATCGTAGCCAGTTCAGAAGTGTACGGCGAAAACTCAGGGGTGAATATACGGGCATCGGAAGCGGTATTGAAAGGGCTGTTTTATGGCGTGCTCCTGCTATCGCTGCTGTACGGGGTGCTTTTTGTAATGCCTATTGGCGGCGCCGATATGCCGGTGGTTATTTCGCTGTTGAACTCTTTTACCGGTGTGGCGGCAGCCTGCGGCGGCTTTTTGTACGACAACAAGGTGATGCTGACCGGCGGTATTTTAGTAGGCGCTGCCGGTACTTTGCTGACCATACTGATGTGCAGGGCCATGAACCGCTCGCTGAAAAATGTATTGATTGGTTCGTTTGGCGGCGGCCAGGCAGCCGTGGGCGGCAGCAAAGAGCAGGGGCATTATAAAGAAATTAACCTGAGCGATGCTGCCGTTATCATGGCCTATGCCAATAAGGTAATGATTGTGCCGGGTTACGGCCTGGCCGTAGCGCAGGCACAGCATGCCTGCCATGAGCTGGAAAAGTTGTTGAACGAAAAGGGGGTGGAAGTAAAATACGCCATTCACCCGGTGGCCGGCCGCATGCCGGGCCATATGAACGTACTGCTGGCCGAAGCCGATGTGCCCTACGACCGCCTGCTGGAAATGGAACAGGCCAACGAAGAGTTTAGTACCACCGATGTGGTGCTGGTGCTGGGGGCCAATGATGTGGTAAACCCGGCCGCCAAAACCGATCCGGCTTCGCCTATTTACGGCATGCCCATCCTGGACGTGGAGCTGGCCAAAAATATCATTGTCAACAAGCGCAGCATGAAGCCTGGTTATGCGGGTATTGAAAACGACCTGTTCTTCCGGCCTAAGACCTCCATGCTGTTTGGCGATGCCAAAAAAGTATTGCAGGATCTCATTGGCGAAATCAAGAATCTGTAAGCAGTTGTGCTTAGTTTTGGGTGGTGCAACTACCGGAATCATTACTACAATCCTTAACAGGCATCGAGGGCTTTGACAGAGGCGCCTTTGAGCAGGTACACCAGTCGGGAGAGCAGGTTACTTCCATTCGCATCAACCCGGCGAAAACGTCAATGGGGAATGGTGAATGGTCAATGGGTCATTTGTTTCAGCATTTGCCTTCGATTCACGATTCACGATTCACCATTGACGAAAAAGTACCCTGGTCTACCTTTGGATATTACCTGCCCCGGCGTCCGTCGTTTACGTTTGATCCGCTTTTTCATGCCGGCTGTTATTATGTGCAGGAAGCTTCTTCCATGTTTTTAGAGCAGGCCTTGCAACAAGCAGCTGACCTGTCGCAGCCACTGAAAGTACTGGACCTATGCGCCGCACCAGGTGGTAAATCCACTCACCTGCAGTCCCTGATTACGGCCGACAGCTTACTGGTCAGTAATGAAGTCATTAAAAGCCGGGCGGGTATTTTAAAGCAAAACATCATGAAGTGGGGCTGCGCCAATGTGGTGGTGACCAATAACGACCCGCAGCACTTTGCCCGCATGGAAGGTTTTTTTGATGTAATGGTAGTAGATGCGCCCTGTAGTGGCAGCGGGTTGTTTCGCCGCGATGCCGAAGCCATAGAAGAGTGGAGTGAAGAAGCCGTGCAACTGTGCTGCGGCCGCCAAAAGCGCATATTAGCCGATGCCTTACCGGCCCTGAAGGAAGATGGGATCTTAATTTATTCCACCTGCTCTTACTCGCAACAGGAAGATGAAGATATAGCCGACTGGCTGGTGGCAGAATGGGGGATGGAAAATGTAAAATTAAAAGTGGAAGAAGGGTGGGGGATCGTAGAAGCCGAGTCGGCAAAAGCAGGTGCAGCCGGCTATCGTTTTTTCCCGGATAAAGTAAAAGGTGAAGGATTTTACCTGGCTTGTTTTCGGAAAACAGGCGGCACCGGATTAACCAAACTAAAAGCGGCCCGGTTGGAAAGGGCATCGTCCAAAGAAAAAGCCATTGCTTCTGCCTGGCTGAAATGGACTGATATGGAGATTTTAAAACATGCCTACCTGTATGCTTTGCCGGCCCGTTTTTCAGAAGCCTATAGCATCATCCGGCAGTACCTGAATGTGCAGTATGCAGGCGTAGCCCTGGGCGAGGTGATGAAGGAAAAACTGGTACCGGAGCATGCTTTGGCGCTGAGTTCTTTGCTTTCCGATGCCATACCGGTAACCGAGGTGGATTATGAAACGGCTATCCGTTACTTGCAAAAACAGGATGTAAATATTGAAACAGAAGTCAAAGGCTGGCAGGCGGTTTCCTATCAGCACCACAATTTAGGATGGATAAATGCGTTACCCAACCGGGTTAATAATTACTATCCCAAAGAATTACGCATTTTAAAACAAAGAGATGATTCGGCTTTTGAAAAATAATTTCATATTTGTAAAAAGCTAACCGTAACACCATGAATAACTATGAATTTTTTAAAATTGTATTTTAGGATTTGTAGTCAACACATGGATATAATTAATTAAAAAGGATATCCGCATGAAAAAATCGTTGTTGTTTTTTGTTTTACTTTTTTCCTTTTATATAGGTTTTGCACAAAATGGCCTGCTGATACAAAGCAGCGCAAAAGGCCTGTACGTGAACCATACCGTGGCCGCCAAAGAAAACTTTTACTCTATTGGCCGCCTGTACAATATTTCACCCAAAGACATTGCTGCCTTTAATGGCCTGGATATGAACAATGGCTTAAGTATTGGCCAAACCCTGCAGGTGCCTTTAAACAGCACCAATTTTTCGCAAACCGACAGTAAGGGCACGCCGGTTTATTATGTGGTAGGCGAAAAGGAAGGCCTGTACCGCGTAAGCGTCAACAGCGGTAAAGTACAAATGGCCAACCTGCGCAAATGGAACAACTTAAGCAGCGACAACATCAACCCTGGTCAAAGACTGATTGTAGGTTATTTGCAATCGGCTGAAATGCAAGGCAACCCGGTAGCAGCCCGCACCGAAACACCGGCTCCGGCACCTCCGGCGGTTAGAGACACGCAGCCGCAGCAGCAAGCGGTTACGCAACAGCAGGCCGAGCCCCCTAAAACGCAAACAACCCCACCTCCTGCAGAAAGCCGTAACACAACATCCACCACTACCACTACCAATCGCCCGCAGGTGGCCACGGGCGGCGCAGGTTATTTTAAAAGTCAGTTTGAACTGCAAAGCCGCTCCAATGCAGCTGGCAAAGATCTGACCGTTACTTCTGGTATTTTTAAAACTTCCAGCGGCTGGCAGGATGCTAAATATTATGCCCTGATGGATAAGGTCGATCCCGGAACCATCGTGCAGGTGATCAACCCTACCAACAATAAATCCATTTATGCCAAAGTGCTGGGCGAGATGAGCGGAATCCGCCAAAACCAGGGACTGGAGTTGCGCATCAGCAATGCAGCCGCCTCCGCACTGGAAATTGGCGACAGTGAAAAGTTTGTGGTACGCGTAGCGTATTAGCCCCCTGTCCCCCTGAATGGGGAACTTAGGTTGGTGAAGCTTGATTGATTTTATTATACTTTGATACATGAGCCGTACAAGAAGCAGCATGCTTTTTTGACGGCTCATGTTTTTTAGAGCTATTAAGGGGAAGCTTTTGAAATCGTTCTATGGGTTTTTGCACCTTTTGGGGTTGTTGATGGTAAACACATAACTTCTTCAAAAACCCATGGTCCCTCCCTGGTGGAGAGGGATGCCGGGCACTTTGTTACAATTCAGCATTAGAATTGACGTATGGGTTTTTGAATATTTTTGAATTATAGTTGACGGGTGATAGATGACAGTTGACAGAAGTGAACTTCTTCAAAAGTCCATATCGGTTTGTAAAGTAATTCTCTGTTTCTAAAGCTATTCCAGTAAATAAAAGACAACTCACCCCTGTCATCCCGGCCTTGAACCGGGATCTCATGCCCCTTCAAGCATCATTTTCCTTTGTGTTCCTTGATGTCTGGTGGCCCAACATCATTCCAAACAAACTCCTTCAAAACCCCATACTGTTCATCTATCTGTGAAATCCTTTTTAAATCCGTGAAATCTGCGATCCAACTTGTGAACCCGTGAACTCGTGAACCTGAGAACTTTAAACTTTAGACCTTAAACTTTAAACTCCTCCCTAACTCTCTCCCTGGCCTCTGAAGCCTCTCAAAAAGTCTTCTACTCCCATGCGTTTTTTACCTTCCAGATGCAATTCTTTTACCCCTATATAACCATTGGTGCAGGCAAATTTCAAATAGGTTTTATGGTCGGTTACCAGCTGGCCGGGGGCTTCGGTTGGCGTTTTTTCTTCTTTATCGGCGGCATATATTTTTAAGGTTTTTCCCTGCAGCTGGGTAAAGGCTGCCGGGTAGGGCGACAGGCCACGGATTAAATTATAAACATCCGCCACGCTTTGGTTCCAGTCGATGCGGCAGGTGGCTGTATGTATTTTAGGCGCATGTTTGATTTCAGCAGCATGTGCTATAACGGTAGCTTGTGGTGTTTCCTGCAGGCTGTTGCTGGCCAGGCCTTGTACCGTCTCTACCAGTAGTTGGGCACCTACTTCTTTCATTTTGTCATGCACCTGGCCGGCAGTTTCCTGCTCGCCAATGGGAATGCGTTCCTGCAGTAAAATGTGTCCGGTGTCTATTTCGTGCTGCAATTTAAAAGTAGTAACGCCCGTTTCTTTTTCGCCGTTGATCACCGCCCAATTAATGGGGGCCGCACCGCGATATTGCGGCAGCAAGGAGCCGTGTACATTGATAGTGCCCATGGGCGGCATGTTCCACACTACTTCTGGCAGCATCCGGAAAGCCACTACTACCTGCAGGTCGACCTGTAAGGCTTTTAATGCTTCTATAAACTGCGGGTTCTTCAACTTGTCAGGTTGTAACAGGTGCAGTCCTTTTTCAACCGCATATTTTTTTACAGCGCTTTGCTGCAGCTTCATGCCCCTGCCGGCCGGTTTATCCGGTGCGGTTATCACGCCTACAATGTTGCAACCGGCCTGCACCAGTGCATCCAGCGAGGCTACGGCAAATTCCGGCGTGCCCATAAATACAATGCGTAAATCTTTATAATCCATATGGGGTTTTGAAAAAGTTTAAAGTCTAAAGTATAAGTTTTAAAGTTCGCGAGTTCTCCAGTTCACTTGTTCACAAGTTGGAGTACAGATTACACTGATTGAAAGGTTCAAAAGTCCATGGGCTCATTTTAAAATTAGAGCAACATGATTGCCGAGCCTCCTCCTTCAGGAAATGGACTGATAGCAAGGCATGGACTTTTAAAAAGTTGAATGGTTGAATAATTGATTTTTTAAATGCAAAAATCAACTATTCAACCATTCTTTCAACAAAGTTTCAGTAATTATTCAAAGTCGGGATAGAGCAGGTATTTTTTGCGGATGGCTTTAAATGCCTTCAGCCCTGGTTCCCAGCTTTTGCGGATTTCGGCTTCGGTCTTGCCGGCTTTTATTTGCTGCATCAGCGTAGCATTGCCGGCCAGTTTGTTGAAAAAGTAATCCGTGTCCTGGATATTTTCTTTTTTGGATATCAGGAAGAATTTGTTTTTTTCGGGGAACAACTGGTACGCCTGCAGCAGGTATTGCAGTTGCAGTTTATTGTCTACTTTTTTCAAAACCTCTTCTGTCGTGCCGCTTACATCCCAGCCATAACATTTCTGATTTTTCAGCTTGGGTTCTTTGGCGCCTTCGCGGGAAGTAGGGGTGAAGCTGAACAGGTTTTTGGGCAGGGAAGGGTGGCCAAAAATCTGGAAAGGCTTGTTGGTGCCGCGGCCTTCGCTCAGTACGGTGCCTTCAAAAAGACAAGTGGAAGGATACCAGTAAATAGACGACATGTCGGGCAGGTTGGGCGATGGTTTTACTGGCAACTCGTACAGGCTTTTGTGGGTGTAATTAGCGCAGGGGACCACCTCTAGTCCAAAGTATTTGGCACCGGGCGGATACGTAGCCGCCAGTACATTTTGGGTATACGCTTCCATAGCTTCTTTGCTCAGCCAGCCTTCTTCCAGGATCATTTTAGCGTACTCGCCCATGGTCATGCCGTACACCACCGACA
>JAEWAC010000439.1 GCA_023391895.1 Bacteroidota bacterium | reverse complement strand
CGTACACCACCGACACGGGCTGCATGCCTACAAACGATTTGAATTTGGGTTCCAGCACCGGTCCGTCTACGTAGTGGCCGTTGGGGTTGGGACGGTCCAGCACCACCAGCGGCAGGTTGTATTCAATGGCAGTTTCCATGTACTCCTGCAGCGAAGAAATATAGGTGTAAAAGCGAACGCCAACATCCTGAATATCAAACAGCATTACATCCACGTCCGCCAGGTCTTCTTTGGACGGCTTTCTTTTTTTGCCGTACAGCGACACTACCGGTACGCCGGTGGCCTTGTCTATGGTGCTTTCTACTTTTTCACCTGCATCGGCTGTGCCGCGAAAGCCGTGCTCCGGTCCAAAAATGACTTTGATGGTAACACCGTTCTTTTTCAATACATCCACCAGGTGCTCGTTGCCCACGGTAGAGGTTTGATTGGCAAAAACGGCCACTTTTTTTCCTTTTAAAAGCGGCAGATACACCTCCGTACGTTCTGCGGCCGGAACAATCTTTGTGGCGTTGGTAGCAGGGGTGGCCGGGTTGGTTTTTTGCTGTGCCGAGCAGTTCAAAAAGCCAAGGGCAATAAACAGGAAAATAAAATATCTGGTCATTATCAGGGATTGAAACATTTTCGGATTGAGTATGAATTAAGAATCAATATTAAAGCATTTCAATTTTACAATCCGTTAATGCCTGCCAAATTTTCGGGCGCCGTAAAGGAAAGATTGTTTAACTTGCCCGGCCTGCTATGGTTACAGTTTACCTGCCTGCCCCACCTGGTTACTGCAGTTGAAGTGTGCAACGCAACAGCAGTTGAATTATTTGTATTAGTTGACTCCATAAAAATCTAAAAAAATGCAACAAGTAAAAAACGGTGATAAAGTAAAGGTTCACTACCATGGCAAATTACGCAGCGGTGAAACTTTTGACTCATCCCAGGGACGCGAGCCGCTGGAATTTACCGTGGGCAGCGGCCAGGTGATCAAAGGTTTTGATCAGGGCGTGATGGGCATGCAAGTGGGCGATAAAAAAACGGTGGAAATAGGTGTAGCCGATGCGTATGGCGAAAAGCAGGACGAAATGCTGATTGAATTTCCAAAAAATCAGTTTCCGCCAGACATGAACCCCGAAGTGGGCATGCAGTTGATGATGAACAATGGCGCCGGCCAGTCGTTTCCGGTTACCATTGCCGAAGTAAAAGAAGAAAGCGTGATACTGGACGCCAACCACCCGCTGGCCGGCCAGGACCTGATCTTTGATATTGAACTGGTTTCTATTGACAACCCCTCCAGAATCATCATGCCGTAAGGCGCTGATATTTTAATTGAAATGGCTGCAGAAGGAATTTTGCAGCCTTTTTTATGTGTGGTGGCAACACCCGGTGAAGCGGGGGCATGAAAAAGGTAAAATGCAAAATGAAAAAAAGAATGGGCATGGGCTTTTACCTCACCCTCTTATCCCTCTCCTGAAGGAGAGGGAGGCCGAACAATTGATATTTATTTGCAGCATTGTAATGGCCTTATGGGCTTTTGAACAACTCTGAGCTATGCTGTAGAAGTTATTAACTCTTTTAAAACCCCATATGGGAAAGTTGGTCGTTGATAAAAGTTGACGGATGATAGTTGACTGTTGACGGAAAGAAAGTCTTTCAAAACCTCATACTGCTCTTATCTGCGAAATTCTGCATTCAAATCTGCGAAATCTGTACTCCAACTTGTGAACAAGTGAACTGGTGAACTCGGGAACCTTAAACCTTAAACATCCCTCCAACCCGTGATCATAAACATTCTACCCGCTTACGCCTTACATTTGAAGTATGTTTAACGATTACCAGTTTACCGCTGCCGAACGTTTTATGCGTTATGTGCAAATTGACACGCAAAGCGATCCTTTGTCTCATACCCATCCCTCTACCGAAAAGCAAAAAGACTTAAGCCGGCTACTGGTAGAAGAACTGCAGGCCATGGGCGTGCAGGATGCGCATATGGATGAGTGGGGTTATGTGTATGCAACCGTTCCGGCTAATACCGATAAACAGGTGCCGGTTATTTGTTTTTGCAGCCACGTAGATACTGCTCCTGATGCCAGCGGCACCGATGTAAAACCGATTGTACACCACAACTACCAGGGGCAGGATATTGTACTGCCCGATGATAAGGAGCAGGTGCTAACATCGGCCGTGCATCCGTATTTAAAAAAATTGATAGGACACGATATTATTACCGCCAGCGGCACCACCTTGCTGGGAGCCGACGATAAAAGTGGGGTGGCCGAAATTATAGATGCGGTTAATTTCTTTATGACGCACCCTGAGGTAAAGCATGGCACCATCAAAGTGTTATTTACACCCGACGAGGAAGTAGGAAAAGGCACCGTCAAAGTAGACATGCAAAAGCTGGGTGCTGATTTTGGTTATACGCTCGATGGCGGCGAGCCCGGCTCGCTGGAAGACGAAACCTTTAGCGCCGATGCGGTGCAGCTGACCATCCACGGTGTGATCACCCACCCCGGCGATGCCAAGGGTAAAATGGTAAATGCGCTAAAAATTGCGGGTGAAATCATGGCAGCACTGCCCAAGTCGGAACTGTCGCCGGAAACCACGGAAAAAAAAGAAGGCTTTATTCACCCGATACGTATAGACGGCATTGCGGAACAATGCACGGTGGATTTTATCATCCGCGATTTTGTAACCGAAGGTTTAAAGAAAAAAGAAGCCCTGCTGGAAAGCATTGTGGAGATGGTGATGGACCGCTACCCCAAAGCGCACTACACCTTTGAAGTAAAAGAACAGTACCGAAACATGAAGGAAGTGCTGGACCAGCATCCGCAGGTGGTGCAATATGCCAAAGACGCTATTGAACGGGCGGGACTCACGGTAAAAATGGAAAGCATCCGCGGCGGTACCGACGGCAGCCGCTTGTCGTTTATGGGCCTGCCTTGTCCCAACCTGTTTGCCGGCATGCAAGGCATTCACTCCCGGCTGGAGTATATCAGCATACAAGATATGAACAAGGCGGTGGAAACCATTGTGCACCTGGTAACCATTTGGGAAGAAAGATCAAAAGCAGAGCAAACCACTTCCATTCCTTAAGGCTTTTATGCGTTTTCTGTTTCTTTTCCTGCTGCTGCCATCTGCCGCCTACAGCCAAAACCTGCTGGTGAACGGCGGTTTTGAAAAAGAAAACGTTTGTACCGAATACAAAGTACGATGTGCACCGGAAGCCTGGATCTATTCGGTGCCTTCGTTTATCCATTATTTTACCGATGCGACCCAAGCTTATAAGGGAGAACGCTATGTCGCCCTGATTGCCGGTCATTCTCGTAAGCCGTATTACCGCAGTTTTATTCGAACGCCCTTGTTGTGCGGCCTGCGCCGGGGTAATGAGTATCGCCTGAAACTTTTTGTACGCTCCCGTCACCCGCTACTGGATAGTATCGGTATTTACTTTACGCCTTATGATTTTCTTTTTGAAAAAGCCCCGTATCAAAGTCTGCAACCGGCCTTGTACCTTGCCGATGCGGTTCAAAAGCCGGTAACGCACGATACGGGCTGGCAAAAGATGGTGTTGTATTATGTGGCTACGGGTGCTGAAGCGTATCTGACCATTGGCAACTTCAGCCGGCTTGACCGGCAGGGCAGCACCGGCATCGATCGGGAGAACAACTTCTTTTTTTTGGTGGATGAAGTTTCCCTGGTGCCCACAGATGCAAAAGAACAACGGTGTAGCGACTGGATGCAGCGGCAGAAATCCATTGTAGCACAAACTGAGCGGCATGAGTACCAGGTACGGCTGGTAAAGGAACATAAATCTCTACCGTATAAAAATATAGCCTTGCCGCCCACTACAATGCAAATGGTAGATACGTTGGTGGTGCCGGATGTTTTATTTGCCACCAATGAGGCCGCGCTGACAGAACAGGCCGACGGTGCGCTGCTGGCGTTGCTGCAACAGTTGCACACCAAACAGCTGGACTCAGTAGTGGTGGAAGGCCATACCGACAGCACCGGCACCACCGCTATTAATGAAGCTTTATCTTTGGACAGGGCCCGGCAGGTAGCCCACTTTTTGCAACAGCAGTTAGGCCTTACCACTGTGACCATCAGCGGTTGGGGCAGCCGA
>JAEWAC010000422.1 GCA_023391895.1 Bacteroidota bacterium | reverse complement strand
GGTCGTACCAGTCCTGCCGGCTGGCATTTTTCCGGATGTACCGGAAAACCTGGTAACGGGTTGCGGCACACAAATAACCTTTGAGCGATTCCCGCACCTGCAACCCCTCTCTTTTTAGCCAAAGCTGTAAAAAAATCTCCTGTACGATGTCTTCACAGGCCTTTCTGTCTTTGATGATGTTATAGGCTGCCAGAAACAGGGATTGCCAGTATTGCTGATAAATGGCAGTGAGGGCTGCGGGTTCGCCACCAGCCAGGCGCCGCAGCAGGTCTTTTTCTGCGTTTATTTCTGTTATGGCCAAAGCAATCTACTTTAACCATCAATTTAATAAAATTGATTCAAAAGTTAATAAAACGTGAAAGTAAAAATGGCTTGTTTTTCTACTGCCGGCTTTGAGCGCCAAGGTATACAGGATGTATTTAGCCGGTAAGAGTTTGCAAAAACCACTTTTTCAACCTTCCACCTACTGCGATACATTCTGTTTGGGGATTTAGCTGTTTTGCTTGCTGGCGCTATTTAATGATGTGGCTTTGGAGATTTAATTTTTTTCCAGCAGCTGTTTTTGCTCAACATATTCTTCCTCACTGATCTGGCCTTTCTCCAGCTTTTTCTTCAACTTATCCAGTTGTGCGCTTTTTTTGGTACGGTGATTATTGGTATGATTGGGGGTAAAGAAAATCCATAACAGCACGGCAATGATGACCACCCACCCAACCCAGTGCAATTCTAAAAAATGCGTATTATCCAACATGAGGCACCTTTTACATACACACATCTCACCGTGAAGCTCCCCATTAATCAAATGATACGCAATGACAGCCATCACACACCCTTCCGATTCCCATCATTTTTTAAAGCCGGAACATGCGCTAAGGCAACCATCCTACCCTTGACCATTACCGGCAACATCCATTCCAGGAAGACTTTTCTAACCCTATAACCTCGACTTCTTCAAAACACCCTATCACTTGTTCTGCTTTTCAAAAGCGATACATCCCAGGTCTAGTCAACACTTCCGGAGCCACAACAAAACAGCTTATGATTAACTTACAAGGTCATGTGGTATTATCACCTGCTGGATTATTTTTTCTTTGTCTTTCACACCGGCTTTACACTGTTTAACGTGACCGGATGGATGTTTTATAAAACCAGGAGATGGAACCTGGTCACGCTTTTACTGACCGCTTTTTCCTGGTTTGTGCTGGGTATTTGGTATGGGTGGGGTTATTGCTTTTGTACCGACTGGCACTATGATGTTCGGGAACAACTGGGATACAGGGATCAGCAGGGCTCTTACATCCAGTTTCTTATTGTAAAGCTTACCGGCACCCATTTGAATGAGGCGTTGGTGGAAAAAGTGACGCTGATTGTTTTCATCATTAGCCTGGTTATGAGTATTATTTTAAACATCAGGGACTACCAGCAAAATAACCGGCACCCAGGCACAACCGGTCTTTCCAAAAGATGAAAACCTCAAGAAGCACCAGTTTCTTTCTAGGGTAGTTTTCCGTCTGCTTTGCCCTCCAGGCAAACAACTTCTTTAAAACCCCATATCATCAATTGAATTCTATATTGAAAGCGTGGGTGAAGTTGTGCCAACCTGTGTTACTACGGCTTCACTTTTAGAGTTGCAGGTGATGGTTGATGAATGGTTCAAAAGAGCAAGCCAGCCACTTTTTTAAAAAGCTATCTTCAGTAAAGTGAATGAATGTTCATTGTTTTTGCTGCCATCAAAAGTCACTCTTTATTGATGGCATAAATATAACCTACTCCTGTCTCTCCGTTTTCTAACTCATATTTGGCCAATATGCGTTTGTACGCCTCTCCTTCAAAATCATCTATCCTCCTCCAGTTATCAACCAGTTCATCCGAAACCAGCACAAAGGCTTCAATCTCCGATTGTTCTTCCGGACCGGTATGCCTGAACCCGTAGTAACCCATACCGGCACCCCAGCCTTCTTTCTCCAACTTGCCCCGGATAACAGCTTTTAGCCAGTTTCCTTTAAGGTGTTCAACTACTGCGTGATTTTGTTTATTGGGCGCCAGTGATCCATAAACAATCAATACCTTTTCTGGTTTGTAATGTTTGAAAAAGGCTTTTTCAGTCTCTGTTAAACCAAAGTGATCCAGCTGATCCAGCACGATATTGGATACATTCCGGTTCATATTGAGATCCGCAATGATGCTGTCCAGGTTGGTCTCGTTCTTTTCCATTGGCCCAATAGTTTTGCTGTTTCTCAATTGCGCACAAACAGACAAGGGTCAGCAATGTGGGAATTTTCCGCACTAAAGTTCATCTTTACTCCGCACACCTGTTTTATAAAAGTACGTCAGCCGCCGTATTGCCCAACGAAGTTGAGCGAAGCCTTATAGATTGGATCTAAGTTTTCTTATTTGTTGGTCGGCATTCTTGTTTTGAGGGTTTAGTTTCAGCGACTGTTCGTAATTTTTAATGGCTAGTTCCCTATCACCTAGTTCTGCATAAATCTCTCCCAGGCTATCAAAAGTATTGGCACTTGTGGGAAATAAATAAACATTTAGCTTGAATATTTCCAGCGCATCGGCCATCCGTTTTTGCCCGATGAGTTTATAGCCCCAGCCATTGATCTCCTGTTCTGTCAGTGTAAAATCGTTACTTCTTTTCCGCAAGCCTTTTACTTCTTTTATGGCATGCTTGTATCCCGCTTTATCTAACGCCATCTTTAGCGATTTCATAGAAGGAGAAAGCCCAAATCCATTCGCTTCTTTCATATCCGGAACAAACAACCCCGCCAGTTCATCGATGAAAGAATCGGGGCTGCCACCCATTAAGTTGGTCAGCACAATAATGGAAAGGTCATCTTTCGGGTATACAAAAACAGCGGAACGGCCTCCGCCTACGGCAGCTGCGGCCGGGTGCTCGGCTCTTGCTACAATAGGCCAACCTGCAGCATAACCATTCAGCTGGCGACTGAAACCGCCTGTTTTCCCATTGTTCAATAAGGCTGGCTTCCAAAGGGAATCCAGGCTCTCTTTCTTTTTAAAGAGCTGCTGGCTTTGCAGGGCAATCACCCAATCCGCGATTTCTTTAGCGGTAGCGCTCATGCCTGCTGCTGATTGAAGGGGCGGAGGGAAAGAGAAGAACGTGTTGCTGAGTGTTCCCTGCCGATATGCATAACCGGCCGCTGTATGTGGAATGACCGCTTTTGTTGCGCCAAACCCTGCCCTTACGGTATACGGCATTCCTACTTTTGCTAATTGTTCTTTGGTAATGAATTCCTGGAAGGGCATTCCGCTGAGGGTGTCAATAATGCGTCCGAGTAACAGATAATTGGTTTGGTTGTACCGGAATTTTTCTCCGGGTGTAAAGTCCATGGGCATGGTCAGTACTTTTTGCCAGGATGCTTCTGCACTGGCCGCTATCATTACGGATTCCTCTTCATCTACAATGTCGGGGATACCGGAGGTATGAGACAACAATTGTTGAACCGTTACAGCCCGCCATGCTTCCGGAAGGCCGTTCAGGTAGGAAGCAACAGGAGCAGACAGATAGAGCTTTCCGGCTTCTGCCAATTGGAGGATTGCTACACCCACAAAGGCCTTTGTAATAGAATTAATGGAAAAAACCGTTTTGTCGCTTACAGGAATGGAATCTTGTACATTGGCCATTCCATAATTACCGGCTTTGATAACTTTCCCGTTTTTGACAATCGCTAATTGTAAACCCGGTATTTTACGTTTCTGCATTTGGCTTTGCACAAAAACATCAATACTGTCCGCCTGCCCCAAAGCAGTATAGTTGGAGAAGATCAGCAGTGCTATCAGCCCCTTTTTCAAAAAATCGATCATAAAAAATTAATGGCCGCAAAGAAAACATTTTTTTTTACTATGTTCCTATTAAATGGCCATCAATCTTAATATAAACGACATATTTGAAAACTGATGGTATTGTTTCTACAAAATAGTAGAATACCCGGTAAGGTTTCACCCAACACCACCATTGCTGAATAACCAACGCATTTTAAAGTGTTACCGGCCTTATAAGCTTTTCATCAACTTCATTTCCTCCGGATTCCAGTAAATGATCTTTTTCTGGAAATAACTGTCGTTGCAGGCCAGGCAGGGCGCCGCTGCCCTAAAGCCAAACACGGCATCTTCCACTACCGGTTTGCCGGTGCGGACACTTTCAAAAAAGTTCGTGAAATGATCCAGGTGCTCGTTATAACCTTGCGGTGCCCTATAGGTGATATCCTCTTTTCTGGGGGCTTTGCGGTCTGCTTCGCTGTATTTCTGGCTGTATTGCTGGCGCAGGGTTTCCTGCATGGCTACCGGGTAAGTGCTCAGCGCATCCCACCCGCCTATGCCGGGCGCCTTGGGCAACAGGTTATGACGCACCGTAAAGCCATTGCCCCTGATATCAATCACACCTTCTTCGCCTACCAGCTTAATAGATTCCTGGCCACCTTCTCCACTGATAAAGTTGACCCGCAGCATGAGCTGAAAAGGCGGATGCTCCCTGGTTTCAGGATACTCCATAATGGCTGTCATCACATCGGGCACGTCGCGCTCATCTTTCCAGTAAGACAGCTGTCCTGAAGAAAAGATCTGGGTAGGTCCTTTGGAGCCCGTAATCAGGTGTATGCCGGAAAGCAAATGCACAAACAGGTCGCCCGCTACGCCGGTTCCAAAGTCTTTATAATTGCGCCACCAGAAAAACTTTTTCGGATCAAAAGGCATTTTCTTCATGCCCTCCGTATAGCGTTCCCAGTCTACGGTATCGGTCGATACATCGGTAGGCATGGTATATTGCCAGGCACCCAGGGCGCTTTGCCGATCAAAGGAAGCCTGCACCATGTTCAATTTTCCAATATCACCCGACTGGTACAGCTCTTTGGCCTTGGCGTACACAATGCTGCTGACCCGCTGGCTGCCTACCTGCATTACTTTTTTGCTGGAACGCTGTGCCTCCACCAGGGCCGCACCTTCCTGAATACGGTGCGTCATGGGTTTTTCGCAATACACGGCCTTGCCTTTCTGCAGGGCCTCTTTGGCTATGCGGGCATGCCAGTTATCGCTGGTAGACACAATAACGGCATCAATGTCCTTTCTGTTCAGGATTTCCCTGTAATCGCGGGTCACAAAAAGATCCTTGCCATACAGTTCCCTGGCATGCTCCAGCCGGCCGGTATACAGGTCGCAGGCGGCAGCCAGCTCCACGCCCGGCACTTTCAATGCGGTATTCACATTGTTATATCCCATAATACCCATGCCGATGGCGCCAACCCTGATTTTATCGTTGGCGGTTATCTTTTTTTCATAAGCGATCAGGCGTTCTTCCATTTTTTCTTCGGCGGCCAAACCGGCCAAAGGTGCCGCTGCCATTGCCAAAGCAGAAGAGCCTATTTTTCTCAGAAACTTACGGCGGGATGGTTGCATGTATTTGGACATAACTTTTAGGTTTTACTGAAGTCAGCAGGATTACACTGTGGCTGCTGTTAAAAAAATACCTGTTCAATATAAGTAATAATCACATGATGAACAATATGGATATTTATAACTAATTAAAAGAGGGCATGCTACTTATGGAATGAGAAAGCCTGTTTGCTACAGCGGCAGTTGCATTCAGCCGTATGTAAAAAAGCAGGATTAAAGATATGCCGGCAGCCACTTCTTCAAAACCCCATATCAATCCGCAGGCCTTGCCAGCTTTACCTTTTGATCCAGAAAGCGGGTACGGAATTCAATTTGCCGCAACAGTTCTTCTCCGTCCTTATAGAGCTGTTTCAAGCATTCCTCCTTGGCCTTTTTTTGGAGCAGCAACTCCAGCAGCACCATATGATCATGCCACTGACCGATAAGCTCCTGTAGTTCATCTAGATAGCTTTTATTGATCTGTAACCGGCTTTGCAACGCATGGGGCAGCACCGGCAAAGCATACAGCAGGCTTTTAATGTCTTTCCGGTTTTCATGCAGTTGGTCACCATCCAGGGGCAGAGCAAATGCCATAGACAGCCGGCTGATGTTTTGCCCGTAATACCGCTCCACTTTTTTATCCGCCACTGAATGACAGGCAGGCAGCAACCGCTGCTCCAACTTGGCGATGGCTTTTTTAAAATGTTTTCTTTGCCGGACTAGTTTTTCGGAAGCTTGCTGAATGCTGGCGTGTTGTTCCTGTACCCAATCTTCCTGCTCCAAATGGTAATGTTCCAGTTGTTGCAGAATCAGCTGTGCGGTTCGGATCTGGCCGGCCAGCCGGAACAAAGGCTTTAGGGTTTTGGCCGTAAAATGCGGGTTGCCACTCACCTGCTTCAGCAACTGTAAAACCGCTTTTAGTTTTTTGTTCTGCAGGCGCAGGTCGTGCAGGGTCTTGGCATCTAAAACTGAACCATGTAAACGATCCAGCAATTGCCTTGACTTATGTGTTTTTTTCCGGATGGAGCCTTTCAACATTTGCTTCTTCACCATGCCACCATCTGTTTCTTAAATAAGATTTCTACTGGCCTTGCCTTCAGGCCGCTATCGCTCCCAATGGCAATATTGGCTATCCTGTATAAGTTACTGGAATCTTTTCAAATTCCCATATGCAGACCCACGCCAGCCCGGCAGTTGTACCATGCAAAAAGAGCTACATGCAACAAGACATTGAAAGTGTTGTTTTTTTATCAGCTTCTATGACATCAACGGCTGAAAGTTTTTCAAAAACCCATATAGGTCGTTCCTGCTTTTAAAAAGCCATACGGAAAGGGCTTAATGGTTATTGTCCATGACTATTTTAAACGAATGTTGAACATCACCAGCACATACTTTTTATCAATGGAAAAAGTCATGGTGGCGGGCATTTGCTGCAGCCGCTTTTGAATGCTTTTTTGAAACTGCAGCTCCAGCTCTTTTTGAATATCAGGGCATTCTGCAATGATCTCCAGCAAAAGCAGGTTCTTTTTTTCTTTCATGTTTACAAATAACTGTTTGGCATCTCCCTGCTTTACCAAAAAGGTAATGGTATCGTTATACAGAAAGAAAAAGTCGTGGCGGAACTTCATGCCCAGCTCCTGCTGCTCCAGCTTTTTATCCACCATCAGCTCAATATGGGCATCGTAGGTCATTTGAAGGCCGTGGGTCAGCTCCCGGATCCGGTCCAGCGTTTTCTTCATCGAGTCGTTGGCCGGGTCTATGCTCCAGAGCATGTCGTCCATGGCAATGATCATGTTGCTGCTTTTTTCGCTGATCTTGGCGATAAAGTCTTTGGACTGCTCGATATTTTTGCCGGCCTTCATTTTGGCAATTTCACTCAGCACATTGATATCGCTCAGGGTTAAGCTGATGTCATCGTGCAGGGTGTTGGCAATTTCATTACGCACCTGCAAGAGCGATTTTCTTTTGTTGACCCGCTCTTTGTCTACCAGGTACCAGATAATAATGATCATCAAAACTATGGACAAATAAAACCAGGAGGTTTTCCAGAAAGGTGCCCGCACCACAATTTTAAAGCTGGCCATATCAGTATTGGAAAGGCCATCGGCGGTTTCGGTTTTAACATAAAAGGTGTACGAACCGGGCGGCAGGTAATTATAGGTAGCCGAAGTGGGCCGGTCGGTATGAATCCAATCTTCATCCAGTCCTTCCAGCATGTAATAATAATGCAGCTTGCGCTGCTGCAAAAAACTCATGGCGCTAAAATCAATACGGAACGAGGTGTTGGTGTATTTCAGCTCCACCTTCCGGGCCCTTTGCAGGGAGTCCATCGACAGGGGCTCGTCCCCGAGATTGAAAGAGGTAATATAAGGACTGGGGGGAAGCTGTTTGGGCGAAACTTTATCGGGGTTGAACGCCATGAAATTATGGTCGGTAAAAAAGAACAGCCTTTTGTCCGCCAGTTGCTGCACCCCGCCCTGCTGAAACTTGTCATAGGTGATGCCGTCCCGCCGGTCAAAATAACTAACGATCTTTTTTTCAAAATTCAGGCGGCAGATGCCGTTGGTCATGCCCATCCATACGGTATTGTAC
>JAEWAC010000381.1 GCA_023391895.1 Bacteroidota bacterium | reverse complement strand
TCGTTCCGGTTTGTGAGTGGTACTCAACTACAACTTTTTGTAAACGAATTAGCAGCAGGTGGGATAGGGTGGGAAGAGGTAGAAAAAGCCCTCCGTTCTGCAGGAGGGCTTTTTTAGTCACCTTTTCAAATTCCCATACTGGTGCAAAGACCGGCATGGAGCTTAATAAGGTTTTCTGTTTTCAAGGTTAAGCTTATTGAAACGTATTGGTCACTTCCAGTATGCTGAATGTTTTTTCTCCGGCCGGAACTCTCCAGCTTACCTGCTGTCCTTTTCTAAACCCGATCAAGGCAGTTCCTACAGGTGACAAAACGGAAATCATTTTTTGCTTAATGTCCGCCTTCTCCGGGGTTACTACTTTCACCTCCATGGTTTTTTTAGCCTGTTCATCCCTGATGGTCACAAACGAATTCAACCGCACTACGTCGCCGGGCAATTCTTCGTCACTCACCAGTTTGGCTTTCAGCAGTTCCGCTTCCAGTTCCTCGGCGTTTTGTTTGGTGAAGGTGGATCTTCCTATACCCTTTTTTAAATACCCCATAATAATTTCATAATCCTCTTTTCTTAATAAAAGTTGGTCTTTTACTTGTTGCATAATCCATTAATTTAAAATTGAGTGAAGTCTGTTTTTTAATGCATTGCCCTTGCCGTAGAAGTAGATCTGTTCAAAACTCTTGGTTTCATGTTCATTGATCCTTCTGAAAAATTTGGAAGGGTAAATGCTTTCGATATTACTAAAGCCACAGGCCGCCATGATTTCTTTGGTAGCCGATATGGTGTTGGCATGAAAATTTGCCACCCGAACTCTTTTATCTGCCGGATCCAGCCCTTTATACAAGGCCGGGTTTTGCGTGGCCACGCCTACCGGGCACCGGCCGCTGTCGCACACCAGCGCCTGTATACAACCCAGCGCCAGCATCATGCCGCGGGCACTATAACAGGCCGATGCGCCCAAGGACAGGACTTTCATGATGTCGAACCCTGTTATGATTTTGCCGGCTGCTATCACCTTGATGTGGTCCGACAGGTTATAGAGATCCAGTGTTTGCTTTACAAAAGCCAGCGCATCGTACAACGGCATGCCCAGGTGGTCGGTAAACTCCAGCGGCGCCGCGCCGGTGCCGCCTTCTGCACCGTCTACGCTGATAAAGTCGGGGTAAATACCCGTGTTGGCTATCGCCCGGCAGATGTCAATAAACTCCTGCTTATCGCCTATACAGATTTTAAACCCTACCGGTTTACCGTCGCTTAACTTCCGTAATTGCTGCAGGAACCGGACCAGTCCTTCGGGGGTGTCAAACTCGGCATGGCGGGTGGGCGAATGCACCGTCGTACCTGGCACCACCAGGCGGATGGCCGCAATTTCGGGCGTGTTTTTAGAGGTCGGTAAAATACCGCCGTGGCCCGGTTTAGCACCTTGAGACAGTTTCAGCTCAATCATTTTAACCTGTGGCCGCAGGGCATTTTTTCGAAACGCGATAGCGCTGAACCGGCCCGCCGCATCGCGGCATCCAAAATAACCGGTACCAATTTGCCAGATCAGGTCGCCGCCCTTCAGGTGATACTCGCTGATGCCGCCTTCGCCGGTATTGTGGGCAAAGCCACCTATTTGAGCTCCTTCGTTCAACGCGGTGATGGCGGTTTTGCTCAGGGCCCCATAGCTCATGGCGCCTATATTGTAAATGCTGGCATGATACGGCTGCTGGCACTGGGCATTGCCGATCCATACCCGCAGGTCTTTTTCTTCCACAAGAGTAGGGTAAACGGAATGCGCCACCCACTCGTAGCCCGGTGCCGAAGGGTTGGCCTGCATGCCAAAGGCAACGGTTTGCTTTTGGTTTTTGGCTCTTTGGTACACAATGGAGCGCTGCCGCCGGTTGAACGGCTTGCCGTCCAGGTCGGACTCAAAAAAGTATTGGCGCAGCTCCGGGCGTATGGATTCCAAAAAATAACGCAGGTGTCCTATAACCGGATAGTTGCGTATTATAGCATGTTTTTTTTGAAAAACGTCATGTAAGGCAATCAGCAATATGGGTACGGACAGTAACAGCCACCAATAGGCGCCTGGGTTACCCGTAAAGGCTGTGCTGATGACGATCACGTTCAGGAGCACTGCTATCATTACAATCATACCACTAACAGATACCTGTCTTTGATTTCGTGACATAGCAACACATTTATAATTTTTATTTATATCAATTTGTTTTTTCTACTTTGATTTCTATAACAAAATCGGCCATCCTCCCTACGAGGTTATAGCCGAGAAGAAAGGTTGGTTCTTTTAAAGGATAGGGAATCGCCTCCGGTTAAAACCACACGGGCAGGCACAACCGTCCCCTGCGGCGCCAGCCACCTGCTGTTTTTTCATCATTCATTTGTTTTTACCTGCTCGCTTCCTGTTGTTTTACTTTGGCCTTCATTTGCTGCTGCGGCAACGTTTTTTCAAGCTCTTACCGCAAGTCCTGAAATGTTTCCGGCCCCTCATTCGCTAAGCTGGTTTTCAATGGGTACTATATGGGTTTTTTAAACAGGAGGTTTTGTATCTGTAAACCTGAATTCGCTAACAATTGTTTGCTGAAATATCTTTTCCTGGAGATAGCATAGATCTTCAAACTGCTATTGGAAAAAACAAAGCAGCATGATGAATCCCAAGCCATGGTATTGATCAGGCTTGGGTATACGTCTTAAAGTCCTTAAAGTTGGAGAAATAGTAAAGCTGCGGGCAGAAGGGGACAAATTCAGGAAATGACCGGGTATAACAGTCCCTCAGGTCAAGTATAATATACCTGACCGGGTGTGTTGAGGTCATATGAATTGTGGTTACTGCCATGGCTGCAAACTTATAAAAGTAATTGAAGATAAATATTTAAATTGTTTATTCCTAGTTAAAATGAGTTTTTTAAAGGTTCCCCTGCAGGTGCCCTATAGCACCTTGAAAAACAGCCGGTTAAGCTGAGTGAGTACGGGTTTTTACCCAGGCCCGCATTGGCTGAATGGCGGGGGAGAACCCATTGCATTTTGGGTAATCAACTGGCCGACCGCGCCTGGGTAGTAATACCTAAATAAAAAGATGCCGGCTTTTACAGGAAGTTGGGGCATGCCGGTGTTCAACTTTGCCGGCCTGTTAACAAACCCTTAACCCCACTTGCGGCCAGCCTTCTTTTTCCTGGTCTTTGTTTTATGGCCGCGGGGACCGAGCCGGTTTATATTGGCCCTGGCTTGACAAACTGCCGGATGCTGCAAGCGGCGCTGCCTCAGGATACAGGGTGGTTTTTACCAACGATAACTTTTTCAAAAACCTATAATCCTATCGTTTTTCGCTCAAGTCAGATAGCGCCTTTTCAAAAAAGCTTTTCTTAATTTTTTTGGATGATTATAGATGGTTTGATTTGAAATTTTTTCCGCCTGAAATAAGGCCCAATGCGTTGTTTGCAAGCCCTTATGTCCGCAGTTTTGGATGGTAGTAAACAGATTATCAGGTCCATCAATCCATATGGGCTTTTGAAAAAGTAGGAGAAAGTCCTATCTTCCGCTTCAACTCTTCAATATGAAACAGATATTTCTTTCTCTCTCTCTTTTTGCTGCTACCATGATGGTGCAGGCGCAGTCGACCACTAAAATATTCAATGGCAAAGACCTGACCGGCTGGACGGTGCATGGTACGGAAAAATGGTATGTGGATAAAGGCAACCTGGTTTGCGAAAGTGGTCCGGACAAGCAATACGGTTACCTCAGCACCAACAAGCCGTATAAAGATTTTGTACTGACCGTAAAATTCAAGCAGGAAGCCAATGGCAACAGCGGTGTGTTTTTTCGCTCCGACATTGAAGGCACCAAGATCAGTGGCTGGCAGGTAGAAGTAGCTCCTTTAAATAACCATACCGGCGGCATATATGAATCGTATGGCCGGGGCTGGCTGGTGAAACCCGCTGCCGCCGACGAAAAGCATTTAAAAGTAGGCAAATGGAACGACCTTAAAATAAGAGTAGTGGGCGATGAAGTAACTACCTGGCTGAACGGGCACCAGATGGTCAACTTCAAAGACGATAAAATAGGAAAAGGGGAAGGCTTTATTGCTTTGCAGATTCACGATGGCGGTGGCATCAAGGTTAGATGGAAAGACATGAAGATTCAGGAGCTGTAATTACACCGGCCAGGTATATTCCTTTATAATAACAACCTTAATCCATACCTGCAGCATGCCGGTCATTGCGGCAGGTATATTTCATCCAACTTACAATTTGTTAATCTTCCATAAAACAACATGCATGTCAGAAAATTCGAAAAATGATTCCCGCCGTGCCTTTCTAGGTAAGTTCACCAAGGCGGTGGTAGGAGCCTCCGTGTTTCCTGCAATTGTTACTGCTGCGGATAAGCAAAGAAACCTGCAAACACTTTTACGTACGCCGCAGAAATTTGCGGCCAACGATAACATTCAAATAGCCCTGATTGGAGCCGGCGGCATGGGCCATGCTGATGCCGATACGGCCATTACCGTGCCGGGTGTAAAACTGGTGGCGGCTTGCGATTTGTACGACGGTCGTTTGGCTGATGCCAAAAAGAAATGGGGCAACGATATTTTTACCACCCGCGATTACCGCGAAATACTGGAACGCAAAGACGTGGATGCGGTGATTATAGCCACCCCCGACCACTGGCACAAGGATATTTCGGTTGCCGCCATGAACAAAGGCAAATCGGTGTATTGCGAAAAGCCCATGGTACACGACGTATCGGAAGGTCCTGCGGTAGTAGCGGCCCAAAATAAAAACAAGGTGGTCTACCAGGTGGGCAGCCAGGGCGTGAGCTCACTGGGTAACGAAAAAGCCAAAGAACTGCTGAAAGATGGCGCCATTGGCCAGCTGAACTATGCCGAAGGCTTCTGGGCCCGGATGTCTCCGTTTGGTGCATGGCAATATCCCATACCGGCCGATGCTTCACCTGCAACTGTAGGTTGGGATGCATTTGTATCCAATACCAAAAAGCGGTCTTTCGATGCGACCCGCTTTTTCCGCTGGCGCAACTACCGTGATTACGGTACCGGCGTTTCCGGCGACTTGTTTGTACACCTGTTTTCCAGCCTACACTTTGTAACGGGTTCACTGGGACCGGACAAGATCATGGCTACCGGTGGCTTGCGTTACTGGAAAGACGGCCGCGAAGTGCCGGATGTCATGCTGGGCATGTTTGACTACCCCGAAACCCAAATACACCCGGCGTTCAACCTGTCTTTACGGGTGAACTTTGTGGATGGTACCGGCGGCACCAACTACCTGCGCATGGTAGGTAGCGAAGGCTCCATGACCGTGGAATGGGACCGGGTAACGGTTTTCCGCAACAAAAACAACGTAGACGCTTCCGATCCGCTGGCACAATCTCAAAAAAACAACGGCCGCCAGTATGTATACGAAAGAAAAGCCATGCTGCCGCCGGATAAGCTGGTATACGATGCCGACAAGGGCTACAAAGGGGCGCATTTCGACCATTTTTATAACCTCTTTAATGCCATGCGTACCAATGGTAAAGTAGCGGAAGACGCCGTGTTTGGTTACCGTGCAGCCGCACCCGCCTTATTGTGCAACGACAGCTATTTCAATAACAAGATCATGCAATGGGATCCCGTTAACTTAAAAGTTATAAACAAGTAAACAAAGCATATGAACAAACTGATGATGGCCGCCGCAGGAAGTTTATCTTTACTGGTAGTAGCCTGTGGCTCCAACAGCACCGAAACCAACCAGGAAAACGTAAATAATACTGAAGTGACCGCCTCTAATACCGCTGTGAACCAGCTGACCAGCGAAGAAAAAAATGCAGGATGGGTATTATTGTTTGATGGCCAGACCTTGAACGGATGGCGTACGTATCAAAACAAACCTGCCGATTCGTGGAATGTGCAGGATAGCTTATTGCACTGCACCGGCAGCACGACCGACAAAAGCGATTTAAGATCGGACCTGATCACCAGCGACCAGTTTGAAAACTATGAATTGTCGATTGACTGGAAAATTTCGCCCCAGGGTAACAGCGGCATCCTGTATATGGTCAGTGAAGAGGCCAAAGCTACCTACATGACTGGTCCTGAATACCAGATCATTGATGATATTGGTTTCCCGGAAAAGCTGGAAGACTGGCAGAAAACCGGCGCCAACTATGCCATGAACCCGGCTCCCCAGGCTGCGCCCCGCCCGGTAGGCGAGTGGAACAATACCCGCATTGTTGTTAACAACGGCCGCGTAGAACACTGGCTGAACGGCGACAAAATTGTGGAGTACGATATGAACTCTGATGAGTGGAAAGAAAACAAAACAAAGGGTAAGTGGAAAGACACGCCTACTTACGGCACGTACAGAAAAGGCCACATCGCCCTGCAGGATCATGGCAGTGAAGCCTGGTTCCGCAACATCAAAATCCGTCCGCTCTAAGGTTCGCATATACGAAACTGTTTTCAGCTTTATGATATTTGTCGTAAATGGTGCATGGTCAATGGTGAATGTCAAATCATATTACTGAATTAAGTTTCGTAGCAATACATTTTCTTTAAAAAGCTATATAGAAAAGTAAAAGGCTTCACCGCAGGTGAAGCCTTTTACTTTCGGTTGCAAATGATAGCACTATTGCAATAAATGCTGATACGAAACGCTTATCAGTATTTTGATTTATACGTAACTGCTATCCAGAGGAGTTTATGATGGGGGTAAAATAAACTCTTTCAAAACCCCATAGTACAAATGCCGCTGTGATGTTCCTGGCTCTTTACCTTTTGCAACAACCTTATTCGTGAACTGGGTAGCATTTGCTATAAGTATTTACCATTGACCATTCACCATTCACGAAAGGATCTCATACAGTTAAAAACAACTCCGTATCAGTACTTGTCATCGTTCATTTCAATCCAGTAGCCGTCCGGGTCCTGAATGTAAATCTGCTTCACGCCATCGGGTCGTACTGTAACGGCATTTTTCTTTCCCGGCCAGTCTTCGTAGGCAATACCGGCTTTGTTCAGGTTGACAATGAGGGCATCCATAGATGGTACGGAAAAACATAGGTGGTGATTTTTATTGGTCGCTATTTTTTCCGTAGCACCTTCAATCAGGTGCAGCTGGCTGTGTTCCCCGATCCGGAACCACGTATGCTTGCCGTCCCGGAAGGGATTGGCAATGGTATCCAGCTGTACGATGTTGATGTAAAAGGCTTCGCTCCGGGGCAGGTTGTGCACGTAAACTGCAATGTGATTCAGCCGGGCCGGTGTTCTTTGCGCCTGGGTAACCACCGCACTGATTAGCAAAATAAAAAGAAGGTAAGTATTTTTCATATTGTGGGGTTTGTGTAAAATAAGTGCCTGATCATTCACCTAAAATATAAAGAAAGCCTTTAAAACCATATGGGTTTTTATAGAATTGTTTAGCGGTTCAAATAAGCTTTGCCCAGGTTCAGGTCTTTTGACAACTGCTGAATGGAAAGGGTGCTAAACTCCTGGTGCAGTAATTGGCGGGCGGCTTTATACGTGTTGTGAATAGGACAGGGCCGGGTTTCGGAGCATTCTGCCAGGCCCAGGCCGCATTCAAAAAAGAAATGAACGCCATCAATCAGTTGTACGACATCAATCAGGTAAATAGTGGCTGCATCCGGCTCCATATAAAAGCCGCCGCCAGGTCCTTTGGCCGAGTGGATAAAGCCTTGTCGCGCCAGTAATTGCAAAATCTTGGCGGTAGTATGTTCATTCGCGCCTATGGCTGTGGCAATTTCCAAAATCCCCATCTTTTTGCCTTCGGCAGCTTTCGACATCAGCAGCACCATGGCCCGGAGTGCATATTTGCAGGAAATAGATAACATAGCTGTCAGCAAATATCGCTTTAAAAAACGCAGCTACCGAAAGCGGTAGCTGCGCCAAACAAAAACAAAACAATAACAATTGCGAATTAAAGGTTCAGGTCTTTTTCAAGAGCCAGGGCTTTGGGAAAAAGTACATTATTTTCCAGGTGCACATGCTGGTGCAGGTCGGCTTCCAGGTCCTCCAGTTTTTGGTACAGCAGCTTAAAGCTGTTGCAACTGTTTTGGGGCGGCGTATACTGGTGGATCACTTTGCGGATCTGCGCCAGGATGTCGCCGGCCGACTCGTGGTCCGCTTCCATCATGTGTATGGGTTCTGTTAAGGAAGGCTGTTGGTGCAGCGATGTGCGGTCGCCGTTTTTTTGGGCCACTACCAAAGCTTTGATAAACGGAAACAAGACTTTTTCTTCTTTCATAAAATGGCCGCTCAGTTCAGCCGCTAGGTTGTGGTACAGGTCGTAGAGTTGCGCCAGCTGCGGATGGCTTTGGCCGTGACGGGAATAAACCTTTTTGAGCAAATCGGCAATCACCGACCCCTCGCTGTAGTAATATTTATGGTGCTGGTTGTAAATATAGTCGGCCAAAAAGTCGGCATCCCATTGAATAAAGTCCAGTACCGGGCCTGCGGGCCGGTTGTCCTGCTGGTTCAGGGCGGCTTCTACCGTTGCTACTTCTACCTGGGCTTCGTCGCAAGCCTGCCGCAGGGACTTTTTACCGCCGCAGCAATAGTCAATACCAAACTTTCTAAATACTTCTGCTTTGCGAATGTCGCGGGCTACTATCTGGCCCACCGTTCCCGTAGCTTTGTGTTTGGTGATCTTTATTTTCCAGGTTTCCGGTCCTTCTTCTATCGGGTTCCAATCAAAACCACGGCCTCTTTCGGCCTGCATTTCGTACAACAGCGGACTGGGATCGTGGTCGTTGACCAGTACAAACGAACTGCCTGCGGGCAGGGCATCAAAGGTTTGAAAAACGGTCCGGTGCTTAAGAGCAGGCGGCAGCGAAGGCACGTATAATTGTTCTATCATGATAAGAGCTTAAAGTGATTTAAAAAATAAAAGTATTTAAATACTTTTATTGGAAAGCTGATTTTTGTCAGGTGACGGCCGGGCAGGAGCGTGGTATTTTACAAACCTGGGGCAGGTTAATTATGGAGCAGGTTTTTTGTGCGGATGTTGGTTCGCCTGAAAGATTTCTTCAAAAAACCCATAGTGGAAATCATAGGTGCCTATGAACTTTTAAAGAAGTTGGGCTAAGCCCGGAACTGTGTATCCGGAATCGCTCCACTTCTTTAAAAACCCCATATACGGAAACACCGGAAAGAATGGCGCATAAAAAAAGAGGTTGATGTTCATTGGGAGTCCATCAACCTCTTTCGGCTATATGGGGTTTTGAAAAGATCAGTACAACAGGTTCTTCAGTTTTTGTACGTCGTTGACTACAATTTTACCACTTCTGATATCAATATGTTTTTCTGCCTTAAAGTCGCTCAGGGTGCGGATCAAGGATTCGGTAGCCGTGCCGATGTACTGGGCAATGTCTTCCCTCGAAATTTCAATGGGTTTGTCGGAACCGGCGATGTTGAACTTTTCTACAATTTCCACCAACGCCTTGGCTACCCTTTTGCGCAACGAACTGTACGCCAGGTTCAGTAGCCGTTCTTCTTTTTCTTTTACGTTCTGGGTAATAATGTGAATGAACTTGGCGGCAATGTTGATGTCATTGTATACCATTTTCAAAAAGTCTTCCCGCGGTATCTGCATGATATCGGCTTCTTCCAGAATGGTAGCGCTGTCTTCGTAGTTGGTGTCTTCTATCAGGGCAGTATAGCCAATAAAGTCGCCGTTGCTGTACAGGTTGGTAATATACTCCTTGCCATCCTCGTGCACTTTAAAGCCTTTTACTTTGCCACTCATCAGGTAGTACAAATAGCGGGGCCTTTTGCCTTCCTGGTAAAGCATTTGTTTTTTGTCGTAGGTTTCCACCTCGTATTTTTCCGATAGCTGCTCTACCAGCCCCGAGGCTTTTACGTCTTTCAAAAACTGTGTCAGTCCCTGTGGCGAGGAGGCGTATTTCTGGTCCAGGATTTCCGCCTTGCGCAGGCGCACTTCCACGGCATTGAGTAACTCAATATCTTCAAAAGGTTTGGTTACGTAATCGTCGGCGCCCATTTCCATGCCTTTTCTAAAATCGCTGCGTTCGGTTTTGGCTGTGAGGAAAATGAATGGAATGTTCTGCGTATCGGGGTTCTTGCGCAGCAGGTGCAATACGCCATAGCCATCCAGTTCGGGCATCATAATATCGCAGATAATGACGGCCGGCTTTTCTTTTACCGCTACTTCCACGCCGCGTTTGCCGTTTTCGGCCGTAAAGGTTTTGTAGCCGGCCAGTTCCAGTATTTCGGCTGTATTTTCCCTGATATCGTTGTTGTCGTCAATTACCAGAATTGTCTTCATTGTTTTCTTTATTGTTTACAGGTATCGTAATTGTTATGGTAGTACCCTGGCCTAAGGCACTTTGCAGTTGAATGCTGCCTCCCAACAGCTCCAGGTACCGCTTTACAATATGCAGGCCAAGGCCGGTGCCCTGTATATTGACGGCGTTTTTGCCGCGGAAAAAGCTGGAAAACAGGTGCGTCTGGTCTTCTTCCGAAATGCCAATGCCGCGGTCCTGTACCGAAACGGAAGCTTGTTTTTCATCCACCCGGCTGCGGATGGTGATCAGTCCGTTTTCGTTCGAAAACTTGATGGCATTGCTGATCAGGTTGATGAGCATGTTCCTGATCATATTTTTGTCGCTGACCACCATTTCACCGCCTTCATGAAGGTGTTCTATCTGCTGCCCCTGCTTCATCAGGCCTCTGATATCTTCAATGGTGTTGTGTACCTTGTCCCGGATGCTAAAAGGTACTAATACTTTTCCTACTTTTCCTTCGTCCAGCTTGCCCAGGGATAAAAAATCTTCCAGCAAATCATTCAGGTGTTTGACCGAGTCTTTGATGCGGTTGATGTGTTTATCGCGGTTGGGCTGTTGTTCGGTCGTGGTGTATTTGGCAATCAGCGAGGCGGAAGAAAGCACGGCGCTAAGCGGTGTTCTGAACTCATGGGAAGCCATGGCCACAAAGCGGCTTTTGATTTCGTTGAGCTGCCGTTCTTTGTCCAGGGCTTCGCTTAGTTCCTGCTGCGATTGTTCCAGTTTTTGCAGGGCCTCTTTTAAAATAAGGGTTCTTTCTTCCACCTTCATTTCCAGGTCGGCATTGAGGCTGCGGATTTCATCGGTCACCTGCTCCAGCTGCTTTTGCTGCAGCTTCATGCTTTCTTCAATTTCCTTACGGTGGGTAATATCTACAATAAAGGCAATAACATAGCGTTCGTTACCCCGGTAATAGTAGCTCAGGCTTACTTCTACCGGAAAGTTTTCGCCGGTGCTTTTGGTGGCAAACAAATCTCTTCCCCAGCCCATCACCCGGTGCTGCGGCTGCTCATAAAAGCCTTCGCGGAGGTGTACGTGCCCCTTGCGGTATTTTTGAGGAATCAGTACTTCCACCGGCTGGTGGATCAGGTCTTCTGCTTTGTACAGAAACATTCTTTCTACGGCCGGGTTGGCCAGGATGATCTGACCGCTATGGTTGGTTAAAATAATTCCTTCTGTGGCGTTTTCAAAAAGGGCCGTCATGTGGGTTTTGTCGAACTCGGACTGCCGGTACAGCCGCTTCATGTACAAAACAATCAACCCGGTAAAAAAGATCAGCACCACCATCAGCAGGTGCTCTATAATGGTTTGGTTGTTAACCGTTGCAGAAGGATGGAAAAACAAAAACGCCAGTACCACGGTCGTACTGACCAGCATGGCAATGAAGGTAGACTGGTTGCCGGCAATAAAAACCGAAAAGAAAATGACCAGCAGCAAGCCGCTGAGCGTAATGCTGTACC
>JAEWAC010000261.1 GCA_023391895.1 Bacteroidota bacterium | reverse complement strand
CGGGTCTTGCGGTTTTCAAAATTGTAGGAGCCGCAAAAATAATCTTCCGTACCCGTGCCGTTGATGGTGGGAAATTGCTGGTCACCATCCAGGTAAAACTTGATCTCGCCTTCACCCCACCAGCCATTGTTGTTCACGCCCCAGGCCATATAGGTACCCACGTATTGTCCCTTGCCTTTAATGCCATCTACCAGCGTATACAGCGCTCCTTTGGTGGGATTGCTGCGGCGAAACTGCGCATGAAAATAAGCGGCATCGTCCGGCACCTCCGTCAAGGTATAATCGATCTGGTAGTATAAGATCATCCGTTCGGCCCCGATATTTTCCATGGTGATGCGGCATTTTTTGCGAAACGGCATGACCCAGTAACTGTTGAACGCACTGCCGGGATTGACGGTCACTGCCAGGGAATTAAGATGCGCATATTCGCCCCACCCCATGCCAAAGAAATCGCCCACCGGCACTTCTACGGAGGGTTCTTTTTCATCATCCCAGTAAAAGCGAATAATGGAATAACGCCAGTTGCCGGTCGGTGTCATCCAGATGTGCTGAATGGCGCCCGGACCGCTGATTTCCGCCAGTGTAAACGTTTGTCCCGGCTCAATGGGCACGCTGGGACTCACCTTCCACCCCTGCCCCAGCTCCCGTGATGGTCCAGCCCCCGTGCCGGTCGTAGCCATGCCGCCTTTACCTTTTTCACCACTAAAATTTTCCGGACTAATGGAGCGGGTTTGTGCATTGGACAACCGGAACAAATTGCTCAAATTCGTTTCCAGTCCATTGAACTGAGCGGCTTTTTGAGCTGAAGCCGGCAGGCAGGCAAAAAGGGTTAGGGCATACAAGAGTACGTTCATCCAATGTTTCATTCTCCTGAGGGTTTTTGAATTTTGGTATCAATTTTAACCGGTTCACCAAAATTTGGCCGGCCATCAGTGGTCCAGGTAAATTTTTGGATACGCGGATTGCGGGCATTGCTGCACCCCTGCTGCGGTGAGGAGTTGGCGTGGTAAATAATCCAGTCTTCTTTTCCGTCCCGGGATTTAAAAAAGCCATTGTGCCCGGGTGCATAAGCGCCGTGTTCCGGCTTTTGGGTAAATACCGGCTCCGGCGATTTTGTCCAATCAGCGGGATTCATCGGGTCACCGCCTTCTTTTAAAGTAAGCAATCCAATGGAGTAATCATCGGTCCAGCAGCCGCTGGCCGAAAACGTCATAAACACCCGGCCACTGTTGTTCTTGATCACTTCAGGGCCTTCATTGACATCCGGCGCACCAATTTTTTCCCACTCGTAAGTAGGCGTGGAAATCATCACCCGCTCCCCTTCCAGTGTCCAGGGATTGGCCATTTTAGCAATATAAATATCCTGTCTTACATCCACATCGCCCTCCCAGCCCGACCAGACGAAATACCACTGGTGGTTGTATTCAAACACCGATCCGTCAATCGCCCATTTGTCGGAAGGGTCGGCAATTTTTCCTTTAAATTCCCATACGCCGGTGGTAGGATCAGCCGCTGCATTTTCCAGCACATACAGGCGGTGGTTTTTGTTATTGCCGTCATCGGCTGCAAAATAGGTATACCACTTGCCCGCAATAAAATGGAGCTCCGGCGCCCATATGTTTTTGGAATAAGCGGTATTCACCGGCGGCGACCAGATGGTGCTGATGGTGGCTTTACTGAGTTCGGAAATTTTGCCCGTTTTATACAATGCTATATAGTTACCCAGGGTATGGGTGTAGTAATAAATACTATCTTTTTGAAAAACCCATGGGTCGGGTCCACGGGATAAAAGGGGGTTGGTAAAAGTAGTGGCTTCCGTTACCGGCGGCGGTATGTTGCTTCCTGTATTATTCAGGTTTTTATTGCAACCGGCAACCGTAAGCAGGCAAACAATCAATAAGGTGCGAATACGCATAGCTAAATATAAATAAAACAATGGGATGCAGGTACGTCGTACAGCCGAAAAGGGAAAAAGAAAGCGCTGCAAAATAGGTACAGCACTTTTTTTAATAGCTTTAATAGCCGGGGTTTTGCGACAGGTTTGGATTCAGGTCAATATCACCTTGCGGTATGGGATAATACTCGTGCCGGCCTTTCCGAAAGTTGGCAAACTCCGGGTCCCGCACCTGCAGGTCAGGACTCAAATCGCCCCAGCGGAACAGGTCGGCCCAGCGCCAGCCTTCGCCTGCCAGCTCCACTACGCGTTCGTGTTTGAGCTGGTTTAAAAATTCAGCCTGGTTCATACCGGTTGGCAAGGGTGCCATGCCCACTCGGGCCCTTACACGATCTACATAAGGATAAGCTTCCGCCGTTCTGCCCAGGCCGTTCAGGGCTTCGGCATACATCAGCAATACATCGGCATATCGGATCATGCGGTAGTTGTTGGGCGAGTTAAAGCCTTCTTCATTTTTCCAGTGGTCGTTCAGCAACTTTCTAAACCACATGCCGCCCTGCGGCAGGTTGCGCTCCGCAAAGGTTTTTCCATAAATCATGGTAAACTGCGGGCCCCGTTCGTCGGTTGAATCAAAAAGAAAAGAAGCCGCCAGGCGGGGGTCTCGATCACCGCCAGTGGTTTTCTCTTTCAAAAACTCATCTACCAGCCAGCGCTTACGGGCCGCCCCGTCAGAAAAACCCAATGGCGGCCCAGAACCTCCGGGCGGTGCAAAAAATTGTGCAATGGAAGTACCGGGATTGGGGTTGGCGCTTTCGTTCACGTCGTCATCGGTATTTTCATTGGACTTTAAGGTAAACTGGATTTCAAAGACCGATTCTGCGTTGTTTTCGGTGGTGGTCAAAAAATTGTCGCGGTAGTTGGGCATCAGGCTGTAAATGGTACGGCCGGGGCCTTCTACCAGCCACTGCAAGGCATCCGCCGCCTGCTGGTATTTATTCTGCTGCAGGTAGGCTTTTCCCAATAAAGCATAGGCCGCGCCTTTGGTGGCTCTTCCCAAATCATCACCAGTATAGCGCTCGGGCAAATCCACCGCTGCTTCGCTTAAATCCTTGGCCACCTGCTCCCATGCCTGATCATTAGTAGCATTAGGAGGAGCATCGGTGGTTTGCGAAGGTGCCAGCATCAGGGGTGGCCGGCCGTAGTACAAGGTTAGATTGAAATAAAACAGGCCTCTCAAAAATTTGGCTTCGGCCAACAACCTTTTTTGTAGGGCCGCATCCATACTGATGCCGGGGATATGGGCAATGGCCTGGTTGGCCCTGAAAACGCCCACGTACAAGGTTTGCCAGGTAAGCGCCGTCAGGTCGTTGTTGTAATTGGTTTGCACAAAGTTCATCAGGTTGTTCAGCCCGATATCACCACCCGAACCAAAGCCCTCATCCGATTTTAAAATGCCATGGTAGTACAGCCAGCGGGAATAAAGGGAAGGCCCCCGGTGAAACGTACTGTAAATGGCATTGACGCCTTTAACGGCATCATCGCTGGTTTTCCAGAAACTGGTAATGGTGGGTGCATTGGGGTTGGGCTCGTCAAAGTCCCGCTCGCAGGAAGTGAGCAGCGTAAGCCCTATAATGAAAAGAAAGATGATTTTCTTCATAACCGTTTTTTTAATGTCGATACTTAGCGTTCCGGTATCTTCTTTAAAAACCTATATTCAGTCCAAAGGTGATGATGCGGGAGGCGGGATAGTTGCCGTTGTCCACGCCCGGCTCCAGTACAGCATTGGCGCCCACCACGTCGGGGTCGAGACCGGAATACTTGGTAAACGTCAGCAGGTTTTGCGCGCCTACAAACAGGCGGGCATCTTGCAGGGCTATCCGGCTGATCCACTGCCGGGGCAGCGTATAACCTATCTCGACATTGCGCAGGCGCAGGTAACTACCGTCTTCGATCCAGCGGTCGGTATTGCCCCTTACGTTGGATACAATGCCTTGGTCTACACCCGGGTCGCCCGGTACACCGGTGACATAGGAAACACCCAGCCTGGGAAAGTCGGTATTGGTATTGGAAGTAGTCCACGGATTGATACCCTTGCGGTAGTTGGAATAGCCCATGGCATCCAGGTCGCGCCGGACATCATTATATAGCTTTTGACCAAAGGCACCATACAGCTGCAGGTTCAACGAAAAGTTGTGGTAACTGGCGTTAAACTGCAGGCCGGTGGTTAATTCAGGCCAGGGTGAACCCGCAAACTGTCGGTCCAGGTCATTGATATCATCATC
>JAEWAC010000234.1 GCA_023391895.1 Bacteroidota bacterium | reverse complement strand
CCCATGAAGGGCAGTGCCGGCCGGCAAAAAAGATGGGCCTCACAAAGAAAAGAAGTGTACGAAGGCTCCATGCTGCACTTTATGCGCAGCCTGTACCGCAATACCCTGTTGCAGGAAGGTTTTGAAGTAAGGCACTTGCAAAAAATACCCAATACCGAAAAACAAAGGGTCAAAGAGGTGTACAAAAATAACATTCGTATTGGGTCCGACAGCACCCGGCTGCCCGCCGGCAGTCCCGCAGAAAAGGACAGTACGGACTACTACAACACCATTTTACGACAGCCGGATTTTTTTGATAAGATCGGGACTCAAATCCTCCCCGGCGACAGCATTGCCTATGCCCTGGATCCCACTACGGCCGCCCTGGACTTTGAAGATTACCTGCTGGTCATTTACCGCAACCAGCTGGCGCCGCTGGAGTACCAGCAGCAGTATCGGGAAGCCGGCTCCTCCATGCACTCGCACATCAACCTCATCAACGGCAACCTTGTAGAAGTACAGGCCAATGGCAGCTATTACCACCCGGCCGAACTGTTAAGCTCCGGTTACTGGAGCTGGTCCGAAAAACTATCCACCATGCTGCCATTTGATTATAAGGCATCTCCCCACCAGGCAACTTCTACTAAATAAGCTACCGTGTTACTTCTGGCAGACAAAGCCTTTCAAAAACCCATATCAGTAACTGACGTTTTTATTGCGGGCGTCATTTAACTGCTTGTCCAGGTTGTAAGCCGCACTGATGAGGCCCAGGTGGGTAAACGCCTGCGGAAAATTACCCAGGTGTTCGCCCTCAAACCCCAGTTGTTCGGAATAAAGCCCCAGGTGATTGGCATAACCCAGCATTTTTTCAAAATAAAAACGGGCTTTTTCCAACTGGCCGGCCCGCGACAGGCACTCCACGTACCAAAAGGTACACATGGAAAAGGTGCCTTCGTGGCTGTCAAAGCCGTCGGGCGCCGCTTTATGAGGCAGGTAACGGTACACCAGGGAGTCGGACACCAGCTCATCCTGGACTCGTTCCAGGGTAGACAACCAACGGGGGTCTTTGGGACTGATAAAACGGATCAAGGGCATCAGCAAGGTGGCCGCATCTACCGTGGGGGCACCGGGATACTGCATAAAAGCTTTTTGCTCCTCATTCCAATACTCTTCAAAAATGCTGTTGAAAATGCAGTCCCTTTCTTTGCGCCAGCTTCCGTTGATGGGAAATGACCGTGCTTCGGCAATTCGTATGGCCCGGTCCAGCGCTACCCAGCACATAAAGCGGGAATTCAAAAACTTTTTCTGTCCGCCCCTTACTTCCCAGATGCCCTCATCCGGCTGGTTCCAGTTGGAGCACAGCCAGTTCATCTGGTCTTCCAGGTCTTTCCAAAAGTCATAGGAAATGGGCGTACCCCATTTGTTGCACAGGTAGACCGAGTCCATCAGCTCGCCGTAAATATCCAGCTGCAGTTGCCGGTAGGCATCGTTTCCAATCCGCACCGGCCTGGAGCCCTTATAGCCTTCAAAGTGGTTAAGATCATACTCGTCCAGTTGCCGGGAACCATCGATGGAGTACATAATGCCTAACTGCTGATGCCCTTTGATATCCTGGCAAAGCTTTTCCACCCAGTGCATAAAACCGGCCGCTTCCTTGGTATAACCCAGCCGCAGCAAAGCATAGACGGTAAAAGAAGCATCGCGGATCCAGGTGTAGCGGTAGTCCCAGTTGCGTCCGCCACCCACCAGTTCCGGCAATCCAAAAGTAGGAGCGGCAATGATGGAGCCGTATTTATGAGAAGTCAGCAGCTTGAGCACCAGGGCGGAACGGTTGACCATATCCATCCAGCGGCCGCTATAGGTGGACTGGGCCACCCACTCTTTCCAGTAGTTGACGGTTTCAAACAGGCTTTTGGTAATAAAGGTCTTGAAGTCTTTTTGGTAGTCGTGCTCTTTTTCTACATGCTCCAGTAAAAAATCCGCCGTTTGGTTAGGTGCCAGTGTAAATTCTGCTACGGCATCGCCATCCAAGATCTTCAAAGGAATGGTGCTTTTCAGCCGCAGCACCGTTTTGTCTTCGCCCTGGCTGGTAAAAATGATCTCGTTGGCCTCGTTGACGGCGGCGGTGTGCCGGCTGCGGCCGTAATTAAAGCGAGGTGCACATTTGACCCGGTATTTTACCTCACCCCGTATACTGGTTATCCGCCGGATCAGTTCATTTCCGGCGAAGAGTTCTTCCACCGGCATAAAATCGGTGATTTCACCGACGCCTTCTGTTGATAAAAAGCGGGTCAGCAGCACATTGGTGTCCGGCAGGTACAGCTGCTTGGTTTTCATATCGCCAAACAGGGGGCTGATCTCAAAGCGGCCGCCCTTCTGGTCGTCGAGCAAAGCTGCAAAAATGGTGGGCGAGTCGAAGTTGGGAAAGCACATAAAGTCGATGGAGCCATTTAAGCCTACCAGTGCTACCGTGTTTAAATCCCCTATAATGCCGTAATTTTCGATAGGTTGATATGCCATAAGCCGTGGAATTGCCTATGTTGCCGCAATAAATATTCCATATGGGTTTTTAAAGAAGTGGAGGTTCCGCAGCGCTGGCCCAAGGACAGACTGTGCGCCCCACATTTCTCCTTAGGCCTGGGTAAGCTCAGCAGTTACTCGCTGCGGTAAAGGGGCGGCAGCCAACTTTTGGCCCCTGTTTTGCCAGAAATCTGTAGTTTTAAATATTACTAACACAAAACCAAGGATTATGGCAGATATTCAACTTACCGCTTACAATGTAAAAACGAAAGAAAAAGGAGTACCCATTCAGGATGCTGTAATTACCAAAACTGCTAAAGGAGCTTATATGGTACAAGGCCATGATGGCAAAGGCAACAAGCTGACCACGTTGTGCAACGAAGAAAAAGCACTGGCCGCTATTCAGGCGGGCATTGCCAAACAAGGCTGGTAACACAAAACTTATTAATAAAAAAAGGTGTAGGACTCTCTACACCTTTTTTGTTTTTATTGCCGGAGCAACCGGTAAACGCCTTTTTTATCACCGCCTTGCACCTGCAGCCAATAAATACCGGCGGGCCGTCCCGTTAAATCAAGCGTAAGTTTTTGTAAAAAGCCATTGCCCTGCACCTTGTACTCCTGCACTACCCTGCCCACCGCATCGGTTAAAAGGGCTGTTACCCACTCACCCGCATTGACCTGATACACCAGGTGAAAATGGCCCGATGAGGGATTGGGGTATACCTGCCAGGTAACCACTTCTTCAAACACCACAGACCGGACTGGTGAATACGTAAAGCCGCCGTCCTGGTCCACTATCTTTAAACGGTAATACCGTACGCCCGACTTCAGGGCTTCTTTATCGGTAAAGCTGTAGGACTGCTGCGCTGCCCCGTTACCGTTGCTGGTCACTGCGCCGATTTTTTCAAAACGGCTTTGCTGCAGGTCTTCCCCGGTCCGGGCTACTTCTATTTCGTAATGACTGATGTTTGCCTCCAGGGCGGTGGTCCACTGCAGCAGTACATCGCCGGCTTGTTTCTGGGCCGTAAACTGCAGCAGTTTTACCGGCAGCGGCATACTGCGGCTGAATTCGCCATTACTGAGCCAGAACTCCGAAAAATCTTTGACCTTGAACTCCGCATAATAACCTTTGTCGTAGGGCACTTTCACCACGTTTTCCGGGGCTATAAAGGTCCAGATACCCTGCAGGTTGTCGCCAATGGTGCCGTTTTCATAGTTACCGGCCACATCGCTGTATTTGGAAATACCCAGTTCATAGGCCGAAGAAGGTTTGGAGCAGCCACTGCAGCCGTCAGCCAAAACAAGTGAGTCGGTTTCGCGATCCAGGAAATAAAAACGTACCGAAACAGAATCAGTGAGGGCTTGGGTTGCCGGCTTGATGGTCAGGTTGCGGTTGTGGTAATACTGGCGGCTGTTGTTTCTTACTTTACCGGTATAAATGTAAGCCTGCATCCCGGTGCTGCCCAGGTTTTGGTTATGCGGCTGAATCGAAGCAATCAACTGGTTGTTGCTTTTAAAATGCACCCAATCATTTCCTTCTACCATTTGGGTAACCGGGGCCGCAGGGGTCGTGCCTTCGTAAATGCCATGGGGGTTGTCGTAGATGTGCACATCATCAATGGCAATGCCTTCCCGGTTCACGGCCGGGTCTGTGGCGACTACAAAGCGCAACCGCAGGTTTTGTACTCCTTTGGGCAGGGCGGTGGTGGCTACATGCCAGCGGGTATAATTTTCAATACTCCAGGTACTGCTGCTGGTTTTGTTGTACCAGTTGGTGGCATTGCTGTAGGGCAGCAGTTTCCAGGTTCTGCCATCTTCGGAATACTCCATCCAAACCCCATCGCAAAAGGTAGTGCCGCAATCTTCCAGGTCGAGGGCCACACTAAAACTGATATAAGGATGGGCTAGCGTACTCACATCAAAGCAGGGCGAATAGAGGTACGACAACTCCAGGTCATTATAATTGCCTACCAGCCTTGTTTTCCAGGCTTTGGAGCCGCTGGCCGCCCCTTTTATTTTGTCTGATGCCGGGGTGCCGTATTGCCAGGAGCTATTGGTACCGCCGCTGTACCAGTAATCGCTATCGCTTTCAAAGTTCTGCAGGTAAGGAAACTGGGTAATGAGCGGGCTGTTGACCAAAGTGATTGCCGCCGTATCGTTATCGGGATAATTATCGGTGTCTAAATCTACCAGGGCCTGCAGCGTATAGGTTCCGAGGGCCGACAGGTCGTATGGGGTTTTGAAAGTATAGGCCAGGGTAGCGTTGGCGGCCATGCTGCCAATGGTTTCCGTAATCCATGCACCGTTATTGATGCGGTATTTCACCGGCACATGGGTCAGGGTTAGGTTGGCGCTGTTTTTAACGGTTACAGTTATAGGTGTGGTGGCACTCAAGGCGCAGCTCACCGTTATTGGCGTATCGATCCGTACCAGTTGCACATCATTGACCGCCTCAAAAAGCGTGATGTCGTCAATGG
>JAEWAC010000206.1 GCA_023391895.1 Bacteroidota bacterium | reverse complement strand
CTTACGAACAGAGCTTTATGCAGCAGGGGTATTTATGTTCTGTCGCCTTAGCTCTATTCCTTTTGTAAAATAGTAATTCTTTTGTTCAGGATATGCAATTCTGCCCCTGTTGCAAAAAGCTCATGTTATGGGCGTTCGTTTATTAGGTAACTGTTTTCGGCTTCTTTAAATGTCTGATTGCTTGCCGAATGGAATAAAACGCAAACACCAAGAGTGTCCAAAATCCGTACGGAAGCAACGCATTTTGTATAAATACATGCAATTTGCTTTCGGTTAAAGAAACGATGGCAGCAGGCAGAATAGGTGCAGGTAACATGAAACCTGGTTCGCCACCGCCTTCTCCAAAAGCTCCTATACCAAAAAATAAGCAGTAAACTAATGACTTGATAAGTGCAGCTTTCCACCACCTGAATTGGCTGAAGTAGTCCTTCAAGTAAAGCCAGATTAAAAATCCGGCCACTAAATCAACAAAGACTAATATTGCGATGGTTGTTTCACTCATGATGCTACCGATTGCCCATAACAATAAAATACGCATGTTTCATTCTAATGTAAAAGGGTTCTGTTGTTGAAAAAGTAACCAGAAACTCAATCATTTACACTTGCGGATTCTTGTATCAAAAAACAGCATAGTAAACCTCTATTGCAAATTCAGATACATAAAAACGCAACTGCCCTGTAGAAGAACAATACACGATAATAAAAGAAAAGTCCTGCGCCATAACGCAGGACTTTTCTTTTAAAACCCCATATAATGAGATAGAGTCAAGTCTTTCAAAAACCCATATTACCAGCCCAAAATATAGGCAAAAACCAGCGGAGCTACAATCGTGGCATCGCTTTCAATGATGTATTTGGGTGTGTGGATATCCAGCTTTCCCCAGGTAATTTTTTCGTTGGGGTGGGCACCACTGTAAGAACCATAAGAGGTGGTAGAATCAGAGATCTGGCAGAAATAGCTCCAGAACGGAATTTCATGCATTTCCAGATCCTGGTACATCATGGGCACTACGCAAATGGGGAAGTCACCGGCTATACCACCACCGATCTGGAAAAAGCCAATGCCTTTTCCGCTGCTGTTGTCTTTATAATAATTGGCCAGCCATACCATGTACTCAATACCGCTTTTCATGGTGCTGGCTTTCAGCTCACCTTTATACACATAAGAAGCAAAGATGTTACCCATGGTGCTGTCTTCCCAGCCACCTACTACAATCGGCAGGTTCTTTTCGGCTGCGGCTATCATCCAGCTGTTTTTGGTGTCAATCTGGTAATCGTCTTTCATCACGCCGCTGTTCAGCAGTTGGTACATATACTCATGCGGAAAATAGCGTTCGCCCTTATCATCGGCATCCTTCCATATTTTGTGGATGTGTTTTTGTATACTGCGGAACGCTTGTTCTTCCGGAATACAGGTATCCGTTACCCGGTTCAGGCCACGCTCCAGTAAGTCCCACTCCTGCTGGGGTGTCAGATCTCTCCAGTTGGGAATGCGCTCATAATGGTTGTGCGCCACCAGGTTCATGATGTCTTCCTCCAGGTTGGCACCGGTACAGGAAATAGCATGAATTTTATCCTGGCGTATCATTTCAGCCAGCGAAATACCCAACTCTGCCGTACTCATAGCACCGGCCAATGTCACCATCATTTTACCACCTTCTGCCAAATGCTGCTCATAACCCTTAGCAGCGTCAACCAAAGCGGCGGCATTAAAGTGCCGGTAATGGTGTTGTATAAACTGCGATACAGGACCTTTATTCATAATAATTCAGTTAAGGGTGCAAAATTAACTGAATCGGCAAAACAAAACCCGGATGCGGGGCACCCGGGTTGTACTAAAACGCACAAAAAGTAACTTTAATCTTTTTTACTCTTCTGATAGGTTGACCAGTTGGTGGATGAGGATGATCTTAAAACCACCTTGGCATCGGCGCTTTCCAGCGTTACATAGTAGCTGGTACCGCTGTCATTGGTCAGCTCAAACAATTCGGTGATCCAATAGTCAGCGTGGTCTTTTTTGATGCTGGCCTGCAGGGCTACCGGCAGTTGTAAAGACGTAATGTTTCTCACCACGGCCAACATGGTGCCGTCCTGGTCGTAATAAGCATTAACTACCTGGCCGCTCAGTTCAAACTGGGCCTTGTACATGTTGTTGGTTTCAGTCCACTGTACTTCTTTGGCAGCAGAAAAGGTTTTTTGAAAAGCATTCAGCACAGCCGGGGTTATTTTCTCATCGTTGGCAAAACTTGACTTCGTAAACACGGAAGCCAGCAGGGTTAAAGCAATTAATAACGGTTTCATGATGATTATTTTTTGGTTTTGGAATTTTGTTCTGGTTTATTAGTAGGACGATTCAAAGGTAGACCAGGTTACACCCCTTAGTCAAGTAATTTGTGAGGGATGGTAGCCGTTGTTAAGCCGATTAACATAAAAAATTGTGAAGGCACTTGGAAATGTCGCTAACTATTTAGACATTTGCATAAATATCTAATGGACGAAGCAGTGAATTCTATCTTTAAAGCATTGAACGACAAAACCAGGCGTGATATACTGGAGCTGCTGAAGGAAAAAGACCTTACGGCCGGCGAAATTGCCGATCACTTTTCCATTTCCAAGCCCAGTATCTCGCATCACCTGGACTTACTGAAGCAGGCCGGCCTGGTGGTGGCCGTTAAAGAAGGACAGTTTATCTATTACTCTATCAATACCACCGTGCTGGACGAAATGCTGAAGTGGGTGATACAGTTTACCGGAAAAAAAAAGAAATAACATGAAAAAACTAACCCTGACTGACGGAATTGGCTTTGTGGTCTGGCTGCTGCCGGCCGCGTACTTGCTGATGCTATACCCCTCCCTGCCCGACACGGTACCGGTACATTTTGGCGCCGATGGACAACCCGACCGCTATGGCGATCGCAGCGAGTTTTTGTTGATTGTACTGATGTTGATGGGCGTATCCGCCATCATGTATTTGCTATTGAAATTTCTCCCCTCCATCGATCCTAAGCGCACGGCTAAATATTCAAAGCCTGTTTTCCGACAACTGGCGTTTGTACTGCTGCTGTTCATGTCCGTATTAAACCTGGTGATTATGTATGCCACCACGCATGGCAGTTTAAAAGTAGAAAAACTCGTCTTTCCGCTATTGGGCGTTTTGTTTACTTACCTCGGCAACATTATGCACAGCCTTAAACCCAATTATTTTGTGGGCATCCGCACCCCCTGGACGCTGGAAAGCGAAAACACCTGGAGAAAAACCCACCAGCTGGCAGGAAAAATATGGCTGCCCGGCGGCCTTATCATTACGCTGCTGTCCCTGCTGCTGCCGACGGAAACGGCCGTTGTGGTTTTTATGATCACGGTGTTTGTCATGATCATCATCCCGGTTATTTATTCCTACCTCTATTATAAAAAACATTCTGTACAACAACCATGAGATTTCTTTTTGTTTTGATAGCGACAGCAATACTGCAACTACCGGCAGCAGCCCAGGTAACCCCCTTTGCAGGCGACTGGCAGGGCAAGCTGGCCAATACCGAGCTGCGGCTGGTGTTTCATTTTACAGAAACCGGCGGCGTTTTATCGGCCACCATGGACAGCCCCGACCAGAACATGAAAGGCCTGAAGTGCGATGCCGTAACCGTGAACGGCGATACCATTACCGTAAAATTGAATAGTGCAGCGGCCAGCTACACAGGCGTGCTTTCCGCCGATAAAAAGACCATTGCCGGTAAGTGGAGCCAGCGGGGTGCCGCTGCCGGCCTGGATCTGGCAAAAGGCGTAACCGAAGCCCTGCGGCCGCAAACACCCAGGCCGCCCTTTGCCTATGTTTCGGAAGATGTGGAATATGACAATAAAGATAAAAGCATACACTTTGGCGGCACCTTTACCAAACCCAAAGGGACCGGAAAGTTCCCGGCGGTGATCATCATCAGCGGCAGCGGCACGCAGGACCGCAACGGCACCCTGTTTGACCACCAGCCTTACTTTGTACTGGCCGATCATTTAACCAAAAACGGCATAGCCGTACTACGGGTAGACGACCGCGGCGCCGGCAAAACCACTTTGGGTAAAGACACCTTCCAGGTGACGTCTGCCGACTTTGCCAACGATGTAGAAGCCGGTATAGCTTTTTTAAAAAGTCGGGCCGATGTAGACTTCAAAAAGATTGGATTAATTGGTCATAGCGAAGGCGGCATGATAGCACCGATGGTAGCCGTCCGCAACCCGTCGGTAGTTTTTATAGTACTGCTGGCCGGACCGGGACAAACAGGCGAAGCCATCTGGAAGTACCAGATGCGCAACTCCTTTGTACAACCCAACTTGACCGCTGCCCATAAAAAGCTGGCCGACTCGCTGGTCGACCAAATGAATGATGCCTTCAAACATTCCACCAACCTGCCCACCATTCAACAGGAAATGACCGCCACCTATAAAAGCTGGAAGCAGAACGTCAGCGACAGCCTGGAAAAAACCTTGTTTAAGGCACCCATTGGCCTCAGCTTTTACCAGCTGGCCAACAACAGCAAAAACGCCTTGCACTGGCTGCACTACTTCATCAATTACGATCCGGCTCCAGTGCTGCAACAGGTCAAGTGCCCGGTACTGGCCATCAATGGCGAAGCCGACGTACAGGTAGTGGCTGAAAACAACCTGGCCGGCATTGAAAGGGCATTGAAAAAAGGCGGCAATAAAAACTACACCATCAAAGCTTTTCCGCAGCTCAATCACTTGTTTCAAACCACTACCCACCCGGGACAATCCTATGGGGCCATTGAAGAAACTTTTGCACCCGCCGCCCTCGATTTTATTACGCAGTGGATCCGGCAGCAAACGAAATAAGGTTTCGGGGCAGAAGGCTTAATTTCAGGCATGAATTACCTGGCACATGCCTATTTATCGTTTGGCCATAAAGAGATACTGGCAGGTAATATGATTTCGGACTTTGTAAAAGGCAAAGCCCGCTTTCAGTATCCTGCCGGTATTCAAAAAGGCATCATGCTGCACCGTGCCATCGACAATTTCACCGACACCCAACCGGTCACCAAAACCGCCATGGATGTTTTCCGGCCGGCCTACCGGCTGTACAGCGGTCCCATTGTAGATATCATCTACGATCATTTTTTAGCCTCCGATCCCCGCATTTTTACCGATGCCGGCCTGTTGCAGTTTTCCAGGAATGTATATGAAGTTTTAGAAGAAAATGCCCCCCTCCTGCCCACCTATTTTAATCATGTGCTAGTTTACATGAAAACCGAAAACTGGCTGTACCATTATAAAACCACCACCGGCATTGAAAAAAGCCTCAGGGGTCTGGCCCGACGGGCTGCTTATATGAGGGAAAGCAACAC
>JAEWAC010000185.1 GCA_023391895.1 Bacteroidota bacterium | reverse complement strand
TGAAATGGTAACCCAGGGCGGCCAGCTAGGGGTGTACTTTGACCGTTCCCGGCCCCTGCGCTCCCGCATGGGCAAGTTCCCAAACCAGTTGCTGATGAAGGCTCCGGTAAAGCTGCATATAGACCGGCTCAAGGTCCGGGACCTGGCTGTTTCTTATGAAGAATTCAACCCTATTACGCAGCAAAGCGGCACGGTGCACCTGGGTCGTGTAACCCTTACGGGAACTAACCTTTCCAACCGGAACCGAAAGCCCGTTGACGTGGAGGGTACCGCCCTGCTGATGCACCGCATACCCATACAGGCCCGGTTCCGCTTCGACCTGGCCAATCACCAACAGGGCCGGTTTACGGCTCGTATTAACACCAGGAGCGGGTTTGACGGCGTGCTGCTCAACAGCTTTGCCATGCCGCTGGGACTGGTACAAATAAAGGAGGGAAAGCTGCAAAAAGTGCAGGCCACTATTACCGGCAACCAGTGGCAGGCCGCCGGCGACGTGCTGCTGCTGTATGAGGATTTGAAATTGGCTTTGCTGGAAAAAGACAACGACAAGCCAGAACTGGATAAGAAAGATATGACCAGCTTTTTGGCCAATACTTTTGTGCTGAAAAAAAACAATCCTGCGGAAAAGAAAGAGCCGCGGCGGGCAACCGTCACCTTTGAGCGGATTCCCGAAGGTGGCTTTTTTTTGCTGGTATGGAAAACCATACTGACAGGTGCTCTTAAAACGATTGGGGCACCAGAAAAAATCGCCTCCCAAACGGCGGCGGAAAAGGAGAAGGAGTAAGGGTGACTATTTTCTTTTTGCACCGGGGTCAAAAGCCTATGCAGGAAGATTTCTTCCACTTTGTTTTCGAGACTGGAAAATGAATCCGTTATCAGAGGTCAGCATCGGTTTGTAAACGTCATGCCGTTTGAAAGCCCATTCGTCGCCATTGTTTCTGTCAGGGTACTTTCAATGGCTAATTGACCATCTTACCCATTGCGTATAAAGTTCGGTATTTTCCATGTAGGTACGACTGACGGCCCTATGGCATTTTTAAGAAATGCGGGTATTTATTGGTTTGCTGTCAACTGTGTTATGATAATCCAACTCTTTCAAAACCCATACCGCCTTAATTCAGCTGCAGCACCACTACCGAAAAAGGCGGCAGCTTTACTTCCAGTGTATTTTTCTTCAGGCTGGCGCCATTGAAGGTCACCGGCTTTATTTTTTCCGGCGCTTCAAAGGTGTTGTGGTCCTGCAGGTTTTTAGCGGTTAAGATCCGGCCGGTCAGTTTGCTGTAGGTGGCACCTTTTACTTCAATGGATACTGTCTGGCTTTTTTGAGCGTCTATATTCACCAGGGAAATGTGGGTACGACCCAGAGAATCCTTGGAGGCAGAACCGGATACCGCCTGCAGCTTTTCGCCGCCCAGAGCGTAATCGCTGCTTTTGAGGTGGAGCAGCAGCAGTTGGGCATCCTGGTGTACGTTGTACATTTCCATTACATGGTAGGTGGGCGTCAGGAGCATTTTTTCTTTATCGGTCAAAATCACGGCCTGCAGCACGTTAATGGTTTGTGCCAGGTTGGCCATGCGTACCCGGTCGCTATGGTTATTAAAAATATTCAGCGTCAGGCCCGCGATCATGGCATCCCGCATGGTGTTTTGCTGGTATAAAAAACCAGGGTCGGTGCCCGGTTCTACGTCGTACCAGCCACCCCATTCGTCCACCACCAGGGCTACTTTTTTCTGCGGGTCATATTGGTCCATAATGGCGGCATGTTTGGCCACCAGGGTTTCCATTTGCCAGGCCCGCTGCATGGTGGTAAAATAATGCTGTTCGGTAAAGCCGGTGGCAGGTCCTTTTTTGCTCCAGTCAATGACCGCATAATGGTGCAGGGCCAGCCCGCCCAGCATATGGCCGGGAATGTTTTTCATCAGCACTTCGGTCCAGTTGTAGTCGGCGGAATTGGCCCCGGACGCAATGCGAACGATACTGCCACCTTTGGTCCAGCCGGTCATATAAGTGGCGTACTGGCGGTACAGGTTGGCGTAATACTCCGCCGTCATATTGCCGCCGCAGCCCCAGGCTTCGTTGCCAATGCCCCAGTACTTTACGTTCCAGGGTTTTTCTCTTCCGTTTTGCCGCCGCAGGTCCGACATGGGGCTTATGTCCTCAAAGTTTACATACTGCACCCAGTCGGTCAGCTCCTGCACCGTACCGCTGCCTACATTGCCGGCCAGGTAAGGCTCCGTGCCCAGCAGTTCGCACATATTCAAAAAGTCATGCGTACCAAAGCTGTTGTCTTCGGTGACGCCGCCCCACCAGGTGTTGACGATAGAAGGGCGTTGGTCTTTGGGACCAATGCCGTCTTTCCAGTGGTAGGTATCGGCAAAGCAGCCGCCGGGCCAGCGCAGGTTGGGTATCTTCAGCTTTTTTAAAGCCGCTACCACATCGTTGCGGACGCCCGCCGTATGCGGAATGCTGGTGTTGTTTTCACCTACATAAAAGCCACCGTATATACCGCGGCCCAGGTGCTCGGCAAAGTGCCCGTAAATATGGCGGCTGATGGTACTTTTTAAAGAGTCGGCCTGTAGTAAGGCCGTGTTTTGGGCTGAGGATAGCAGGGTCATAGGTAAACAAAGAAAAAATATAAACAATCTTTTCATGGCAGCATGCAGCGGAGATTTAGAGGTTGTTGCTCCATCGAATTTAACCATAGAAGATAATATTTCATCGGCTATCCCAAATAAAAATTGAACCAACGGCTTACCCATGGCTGCTTTTCTGCTGCACAAGCCTTGTTGCTCATCCTACCCATAATGGCGGCAAAAGCCCTTGCCGGCGGCATTGGCGGGCAGCGGCTAAGCTATTATCTTTATTAACGTAACCGCCAGGCCAATGTACCACCGGGACCGGCCTGCCAAGCGGCCAAGCAATACACCTTTAAAAACACACTCATGCAGCCTGCCATCATTCACACCACTGTACTGCATACTAAAAGGCTTTGGCTTAGAGAAATCAACCCGCGGGTATACCAGGTGCTGTTCCAATCAGGTGATCCGGTGCAGATCATGGAAGTGTTGGGGCTTTCGACGGCCAACGAACTGGAGATGGAGCGGCAGCGATACCAGCAGGGCATGACCACTTATAACCTGTCGTTCAAAAACTTTCAGCTCATTGATAAAGCCACCCAGCGCATTATCGGTTCGTGCAGTTTTCATACCTGGATGCTGTACCACCACCGGGCCGAAATAGGCTATGAAATTTTTGACGAAGCCCTGAAAGGTAAAGGACTGATGACGGAAGCCATCAAACCGATCATTGCTTTTGGCTTTGAGCAGATGGAACTGCACCGCATTGAGGCCCTGATTGAACCCCACAACCAGCCTTCGCTGAAGCTGGTAAAAAAACTGGGTTTTCAGGAGGAAGGCTTGTTGCGCCAGCATTATTTAAAAGACCGGGTGTTTGAAGACTCGGTGATGTTTGCCTTGCTGAAAGAAGACTATCACCAGTTGAAGGATCAATGGTTGTGAGCTGTAAAGTTTTTCAAAACCCCATATGCTTAAAACATTTCAAAAACCCATATGGCTGTTATGGCGTTTTTGGGGTATTCAAGCGCAGATAAATACTTAATGAACGCCATGAGCCAGCATTGAAAATAAAGGTTTGCAACTATGAATTATGACGCATATTTTAGTGTTAGCCGCAACCAAAGCACTTACATGTCAAAAAGTACATATGTATATTTCTGCCTCTATCTTTAATGCCGGACAACAAAACCAAGTAAAGGTCACAACGAACAATGCCTCGAAACACTTAATCATTCCATCTAAAACAGAGGGTAAAGGTTCTTCAGTTAATGGAGGTGAACTCCTGTTTTTAGCCCTTGCAACCTGCTTTTGTAATGATATTTATCGAGAAGCTGCAAAAAGAGAATTGGAGATTACGTCTGTAGAAGTAATTGTGTCCGGAGAGTTCGGCGCTGAAGGTGAGCCCGGCCGTAATATTCAATATGAAGTAAAAATAGCTACCGATGCCAAAGAGGAAGAAATCAGGCATTTGATTGCGCATGTTGACAAAGTGGCCGAAGTGCACAATACCCTTAGAGTTGGCACTTCTGTTACATTGAAAGAAAAGAGCAATCCAGTTTAGCCAAATTTAATTGCGTCTAACTCTGGCTTTTAGCAATATGGGCAGAAGAATATGTTCTCAACGAAAGAATAGCTAATTTGCTTCAGCAAATGAGTTGGGCTGAAGTACAAAAAAAATCCCATACTGCTGAAAGCCTCTCTCCGATATAGGCAATGTTCTTTCAAGTCATTAATGTAAAACAGGAAATAGGATTGTTGTTTTTAGCAATGGACAATTAACTTAGATACTCTTATATCTACTATACTCATGAAAATTGCATTACTAACTTCTCTCACATTCTTTACAACCACAGTAATCTTTGCACAATCCTCTATTGGTATAAAAGGTGGTTTGAATATTTCAAAAGCAACAACTATATTCTCTGCACCTCAGGAAAGATATGCATTTCATGCAGGTGCTGTTTTTAGAAAGCCCTTAACAGCAAAGCTTTTTATTCAACCTGAATTACAGTATTCCAGTAAGGGGTTAAGTCATGATCCTTCCTACGGAAATAGAACATTGAGATTTCAATATCTGGCTGTTCCAGTTCTTATTGGATTCAAAGTTGATGAAAAACTTTCTATTCTTTTGGGGCCAGAGTTTGGTTACTTAATTAAATGTATTAATAAGGACGCCAGGCATTCATTTGATTTTACACAGCAATACCCCCAATTTGACGCTGGAGTAGATATTGGCCTAACATACAAGATTAACAGGAAGTGGGGTGCTGAACTTCGTTATAACTATGGATTCAACACCTTGTATTATATAGATTTCTGGGGAGTTAAATATGATGAAATAAAAGGAGGCAATCGCCTGTTTCAAGCAGGGATTAATTATTGGCTAAAATAATATTGCCTATAACATGGCCTTTAAAAAGTTGGGTTGAAACACTGTCTTTCAACGACAAAACATTAATCAATTAAGGTTCTAAAGTGAGGCGATATATTTCCAAATTCCCGAACTTCTTAAAGCCCTAAACAGTTAGCGGCAACCTAATTCCGTCAGTTCCAAAATCTCAGATTTAAGTTCGGACCGGCACAAGGCTCGATGAGAGACGTTGCTCAGAAGTAACCTAAGCCTAAACAGGCCCAAGCCCTTCACAAATAAGGCAAACGAAAAACCAAGATTGTAAGGCTTTTTATTGGATACTGTAACCGCCGTCCACAACCAACGTATGGCCTACTACAAAGCTTGCCATTCGCTGCAAAGCCAAAGCACCGCACTGGCTATTTCTTCGGGACGCCCCAAACGCTTAGCCGGTACGGCTTCTATCATTGCATCCAGTACATCCTGCTGACCGCCCGCCATCATTTTGTCCACCATGGGTGTATGAATAATGCCGGGACAAATGGAATTGATACGTATTCCGAGTGGGGCATACTCCAACGCTGCGCTTTTGGTCAGCCCGATGACGCCATGCTTGGCTCCGTGATACGTTCCTCTTTGCGGACCGCCCAAAATCCCGCCGATGGACGAACAGTTTACAATCGCTCCGTTGCCTTGTTTCCGCATCTACTGCAATTCGTATTTCATCGAGCTCCACACGCCACGCAGGTTGACACCCATCACCCGGTCAAAATCTTCTGTGGTCTGGTCGGCTGCATCTGCCAGTACGTTTTGGATACCTGCATTGTTAAAGGCTGCATCCAGGCCTCCGAATGTTGCTACTGTTTTATCGACCATTGCTTTTACTTGTGCATCATCCGACACATCGCAAACAATCGCAAGTGCTTTATAGCCTTCTGCCGTTAGTTGTTCTGCTGCTTTGTTCACCAGATCTTCATCCCAATCCGCTAATGCGACCGATGCCCCAGCCTTGTCGAATGCCTTTGCAGCAGCAAGCCCGATACCCTGGGCTGCGCCAGTTATAAGGGCAACTTTGTTTTCCATTAGTCTCATAATTAAATTCTTTAAAATTTTATTATTAGAAGGTGTTGTTTGTATTTATCATAGGTTAATCATGATAAAAGTTTACATGACAAAGGTCTTGCCTTACTCATAGATATGTCTTATACAATCCACGGATTATGCTACCATTTTCACTGATCAGCACACATCTGCGGATAAGCGGGAAAATTCATGGGTAAATTTGTATTGGTTTTTAAATGCAATTACAATGGACGAAATCTTAAGAATTGATACGGTTAGCGAACATGATGCTTTCTATTATAAGGAGAACTTACACCCTTTGGTGAGCATCATGGATTTTGACGGCAGGGTACCGGAAATCTATGCGTCCAAAATGAATTTTGGCTTTTATGCTGTGTATTTAAAGGAAGTGATGTGCGGTGATATGAAATATGGACGGCATACCTATGATTACCACACAGGACGTTGGTTTTTGTTGCTCCGGGGCAAATCATCCATGTAGATATTAACAAGGATTATAAACCTCAGGGTTACGCATTGCTCTTCCATCCCGACTTGCTACGGGGCACCTCTTTGGGCAGGCATATTGACGACTATACATTTTTTTCTTATCAATCAAACGAGGCTCTGCACTTATCAGAAAAGGAGCGGAAAATCGTACTGGATTGTTTCGAAAAAATGCAGTACGAATTAGAACGTGGTGTGGACAAGCACAGCAAAAAACTGATAATAATGAATATTGAATTATTCTTGAACTATTGCATACGTTTTTATGACCGCCAGTTCATCTCTCGAAGTGAAGCCAATACTGACGTAGTGAGCCAGTTTGAAAAACTGTTGAGCGAATATTATCAATCAGACAAGCCGCAAACCATCGGCTTGCCATCTGTTACTTATTGTGCGGAGCAACTCAATCTCTCTACCAATTATTTCGGTGATTTAATAAAAAAAGAAACGGGTAAAACAGCTTTAGAATATATCCATTTAAGAATAATGGCTTTAGCGAAACAAAAACTATTGGATAGTAAAAAGACCATTAACGAGGTAGCGTACGAATTAGGGTTTAAATACCCGGCACATTTTACCAGGGCATTCAAAAAAAGTACGGGCGTAACACCCATCGGGTATAGGTCACTAAATTAATGTGCACTTCTTTCGCCGCAACGTTTTATTTGACTTTACCATATCTATAATTTCAATTCTTTATAGAGTTTGGCAATGGAGATGAAAAGGTGGCGTTAGAACTGTGTCACTCAGAAAGCAGCCGCTAACATAGGTGCCTATAGCATTTGTAAAAGCATGGCTGAAGTACTACCGTTAAGCGACAAATCAATATTCAACAACAAAGCCAAATTGAAGCTTTAGTAAATCTAATTCTATGCCTTCACAGACACTTTGGACGTTATGCGTCTGTTTAGCGCACAGCATAAAGTATTTACACTCTTCAATGTCGTTACTTCAATTTTCGCTTTACCCCTTCAAAAGTCATCTTCACGTTTTTAATATTGCCGTCAGCATCAAAAAGTAGCCGATCAATACACACCACTCTGTGGTCGCGATCCTGATTGGGAATGGGCCGGCGGTGGTACACAATATACCATTCATCCGTGTCGGGTATATTAATGACGGAATGATGCCCTGCACCTGTAGCAATGCTTTCATCAGCTTCCAGTATGGTAGCCTTTCTTTCAAAAGGGCCCAATACATTGTCAGAAACAGCATATGCAACTTTATAGGTACCATTTGTCCAACCGCCTTCCGACCACATAAAATAATATTTCCCGTTTCTGATAAACATGGTCGGACCCTCTACATAGCCTTTGGGGGTGACTTCCTTTACCAATTGGCTGTCGGAAAAAGGAACCAGGCCCGTAAAATCTTCATTCAACTTTCCCACATTGCACCGGCCCCATCCTCCGTAGAAGATATAATATTGACCATCTTTATCCTTGAAAACAAATTGGTCGATCGGCTGGGCATTGTTGTAAAATTTATTGATCAGCGGTTTGCCCAGATAATCTTTAAAGGGACCGCCGGGATTGTCGGCAACAGCAATACCGATACCGCCTGATGTGTCGTCAGCCTGCCTGTTGCGTTGCTTGCTTTGAATATCATTAGCGGAGAAGAAAAGGAAGTACTGTTCATCTTTTTTAACGATTGCAGGCGCCCACATGGCTATTTTAGCCCATTTTATTTGGGAAGTGTCTAATATGCGCGGGTGTTTTTTCCAGGTAACCATGTCGGTTGAAGAAAAAGCATCCAGAAACACTTGTTTTTCATACCTGGCCGAATAGGTGGGATAAATCCAATAGGTGTTGTCAAAAATCACGCCTTCCGGATCGGCGTACCATCCATCTATAATAGGATTTTTTTGACTAAAGGCTCCTAGTGAAAAGAAGCAAAAGAAAATAACCGAACCAATATGCCGCAGAATTTTTTTATTCATAAATCAGCTATAATAGAATTAGGCATCAATTTATGAAAAATCCTGAAACTCCTTCCATCTCTCGTGAGTGAAAAATAGCTTAGAAACGCCCTTGGCATCGGCTTTTCAATAGGGTGGTTGACTTGCAAGCTCTGAACAATTGAAATTATTCTACTTTATTAATAAATTTAGTCTAACGCAACACGGAATGCTACCACATCGAAAAGCCTCATATCCGTTATACGTCCTTATCAACATTTCTCTAATAATTGTAACTTTTCCAGGACTTGACCATTATAAAAATTAATAGCTAAAGAAATAACCATGTCAAGGGTTCAACTGATCTTAGCCGTATTGCTTGTTTCGTTGAGTCTACAAGCACAAACTGTTTCAGACACGAGATCAGCAAATAGCATGAGGGACAAAATAGACAGTTACCTGCTTTCTGCTGTTGCTGCTTATAAATTTAACGGTGTTGCTCTGATAGCAAAGAAGGGTGAAATAATATTTCATAAAGCCTATGGCTGGAAAAACTTAGCTGCCAAAACCTATAACGATACGAGTACCAGGTTTCCCATTCTTTCTATTACCAAGTCGTTTACGGCCATGGTTATTTTGAAGCTCCAGGAACAAAACAAGCTCTCTTTAAAAGATAAGCTGAGTCAATATTTACCTGATTTTCCCAACGGGAATAAAATCACCATCGAGCAATTAATAACGCATACTTCAGGGATCTATAATTATACAGACGATATTGGCGAGGAAGATTCAGCAATCGTAAATCATCCTGTTACACAGCAACAAATACTTGATATTATTGATAATAAACCACTTTCCTATGAGCCGGGAAAGGATTTCGAGTACAACAATTCGGGATACTTTCTGGCAGGGATCATCATTGAAGAAGCTACCGGAAAAAGTTATTGGCAGAATGTAAGGGAATTAATTTTTACTCCATTGGGTATGGACAGGTCAGGATTCGATTTTAATAATTTGCCAGACAATATAAAAGCCACAGGTTACCAGTTTCTTAATGACCATGAGCAGAAATCATACCCCTATATTGATTCAACCGTTGGTTATGCTGCAGGAGCCATTTACAGCACGGCAGGAGACTTATTCAAATGGACGCAGGCTATTGCCAATCAAACACTACTTTCACCAAAGTCATGGAAGTTAGCTTTTACACCCAAAGCCAGTGATTACGGTATTGGCTTTCGCATCAATCAGTTTTTTGGCAGGA
>JAEWAC010000166.1 GCA_023391895.1 Bacteroidota bacterium | reverse complement strand
TTCAAACATTACCCCTGTAAAATACCTGTTTATTTTATGGACGAAGATCCGTTTGGAAAATTGTGGATTCCCGGAGGGGATGAGGCCTCCGGGCGGGCAGTGATGGCAGTTTTTGATCTCCAGCAATTAGTCTTTCAATATACTGAATATGAGCTGGATGCCCCCAATGGCTTAAAGGATATGTACCTGAATGGCATTATGGCCAGCCGTACAGGGGATATATGGGTCGCCACTCAGTCCTGGGGCCTTGGCCGGATGGATCGCAAGACAGGAACGTTTACCCACTATTTGCCCCATCCTGAAGCTTCCAACAACAACTTGTTTGGCAGGTTCATATGGTATATGTATGAAGATCCCGATGGGCTAATCTGGGTGGGTACCAAGATGAGCGGTTTGTACCGGTTTGATCCTAAAACAGGGGTGTTTCGTTCTTTCACCACGCATGATGGATTGCCCAGCAATTTTGTAGTGAGCATCACAGGGGATGGGAAGGGAAATCTCTGGATTGGTACTAAAAACGGCTTGTCCCGGTTCAATACTCAAAACAATACCTTCCGCAACTTCGATAGAAGGGAAGGCCTTCCGATCAATGAATTTTTGATTGGCTCGGTCTTTAAAGGCAGGGAAAAGTTGTTGTTTGGCACCGACAAAGGCTTCATTATGTTTCATCCTGACAGCATCAGAGAGAATACAGCTGTTCCCCCCGTGTACCTGACCCACCTGAAGGTGCTGGAGAAAAGCAGGCCTCTACCGGATAGCCTGCTGGAATTGCCTTACCAGGAAAACTTCCTGTCTTTTGAATTTGTGGCACTCCATTTCCAGTCACCGGAGAAAAATCAATATGCCTACCAGTTAGTAGGTTTGGATAAGGAGTGGATTTACTCCGGTACCCGCCGCTATGCCAACTATCCTGGTTTAGCGCCCGGCAGGTATGTTTTCCGGGTGAAAGCTTCCAACAATGATGGAACCTGGAATGAAAAGGGAACTTCCCTGGTCATTATCATTCACCCGCCTTGGTGGAAAACAGAGTGGTTTTATTTAACATGCGCTGTAATATTATTGGCGGTCTTGTACAGTATTTATTATATACGGGTTAGCCGGTTGAAGGAATTGCTCCAGGTGCGCAATAAAATTGCCCGTGACCTACACGATGATGTGGGCAGTACTTTAAGTAGCATAACCATCATGAGTGAAGTGGCTAAACAAAAGGTGCCTCAATCCGCTGTATGGATGGATAAGATAGGTGTGAATGCACAGCAGATTCAGGAAAATATGAGTGATATAATCTGGTCCATCAACCCAAGAAACGACCGGCTGGAAGAGGTGGTTCAACGCATGAAGCTATTTGCCTTTGAAATGCTAGAAGCAAAGGGGGTAAGGTTGCAATTTTCAGTTGATGAAATACTTTATGATTTGAAACTTTCCATGAACCAACGAAGAACCCTATATTTTATTTTCAAAGAAGCGATCACCAACCTTACAAAGTACGCAGCCTGCGCCAATGCAGTGGCGAAAATTACATTACATAACAGAACGTTGGAACTTGTGGTGCAGGATGACGGAAAAGGCTTTGATACTACGGTACCGACTATGGGAGGTAATGGGTTCTACAATATGGAAAAAAGAGCCAACGAGGTAAAGGGAACTTTGAAAATCAATTCCCAAAAAGGTAAAGGCACAACCGTGCAGCTACAATTTAAAATCACCTGAATGGGTGATAGGCCGTTTGAAAGGATAGTAGTTATTTCAGTTTAGCCAATTTTTTATTTACAAATCAATCACTTTGGAAATCAAGGTAGCTATTTTTGAAGATAATAAAGCACTGCGGGACAGTTTGTATATGCTGATTGGCGGCTCACCGGGCTTTGCCTGTACCGGTAGCTTTGCTAATGGCAATAAAGTGGCGAAAGATATCGAAAGCAGTAAACCCGATGTCGTTTTAATGGACATTGATATGCCTGGGATTTCCGGTATTGAAGCGGTACAAATCATCAAAAAACAATTTCCCCACATTCCAATTCTGATGCAAACGGTCTTTGAGGATGATGATAAGGTCTTTGCTTCCATTTGTGCCGGAGCATCCGGTTACCTGCTTAAGAAAACGCCTCCCGCAAAAATGCTGGAGGCTATCAAGGAAGTGGCAGAAGGGGGAGCCCCAATGACACCTTCAGTGGCAGCTAAGGTGCTGCAGATGTTTCAAAAACAAGGGGTACAGGCGCCCGTTGAGTTTATTGACCTCTCTGAAAGAGAAAGAGAAATCCTGAAACAATTGGTTACTGGTAACAGCTACAAAATGATTGCCGCCGCATGCTATATCAGTATCGACACCGTGAAATCACATATCAAAAACATTTATCAGAAACTGCATGTCAACTCCAAATCGGAAGCCGTAGCCAAGGCGATCATTCAGAAGCTGGTCTAATATGCTGTACGAAGTGTGTATTAAGAACCTTGGGTAGCAGCTTTAAGGATTATATTTCCTTCCTGCATGTTTTGCAGATAAAAACAAAATAAGGAACATTACGATCAGCATGTTATTGAAAAAAGATATTTACGGCAGTTGCCTATGTTTATCTTCCTCTGTGTTATTGAAATAAATTCTATAAAAGAAAAAATGTCTGTCAGCTCTTCATCCTGTAAAAAATCACCCATTTAGGCGGTTTACAACCGCCTTGTGAGATTGTAAGTTTACTCCTGAAAAGCATGTAAAAATGATTCAAAATCAGCTTGCTTAATGTCAAGACTAGGGTTATAAAAAAGCGTCTCGTGTTGGTCTGTATAGGTATTTCCATAATAACCGGTTCTGTTTCAAGTACTCAAGAGGATGTAGCAGATTATGTCAATTATAGCTTTCACGGTGACCTTTTTAAACCATCAATTTTAACTCAAATCGACTTTTCAAAATTTAATTTTTAAACTATGTTAGTAATTGCTCACCACTTTGTACACAACCCCAATACATTCTGGAGTTTGAAAGAACAAGTTATTTCGTCTATTCCTTCTGGCGTAAAACTTCATTCTGTTTTTCCATCAACCGATTTAAAAACCGGCACCTGCATCTGGGAAGCACCAAATGCAGATAAAGTGCAAGAATTCCTGGATAAGTTATTGGGACAGTATAGTAAAAATGTTTGTTACGAAGTGAATGAGGAAATTGCTTTTGGCCTGCCGCAAAAAACATTAGAAAAAACATTTTCATAATCACTGAAGAACTAATGACCGCCAATGAGGAAATCCTAGTATTTAGCTTTATTTATAATTGTTTTCTTCTTTTATAAAGAACTTAAATCTTTAGGGCTAATCACAGGAGTATAAAGCTTTCTTTTTTTATGGCAATAAGATCAGCATCGTCGCCTCTTTTGAAAAAGGTCATTTTCATAACGAAGGTGGACTTTTTATGAGTGATTTTGCATTACGAATCAACAAAGCTGTTTAAGTAAACCATCCAGTATTTAAAGGATTTCATCAGGTGCGAATGAATCATTAAGTCCACGTTAGCACTTCTTCAGGAAAGGAACAGACATATGAGCAATGGCTTTAGTAAACTGTCATTGCTCATAATATAATCATTAGCTATTGAGTTATCAAAAATATCATAGAAAAGTGTATAACAATAACTCATCATAGCAGTGAGGAAACATTAGTTTTTAAATTCTATCATTATGCCATACGAACAACAACAGGAACCTGGTCTTGTACAGGCTAAATTAACCCGGGCAACAGAAGATCCCTCCAGCCCTCAGAACGATGCTGTAGTTAGTCTCGGGGCGCATGGTCGGGGGGGCTGTTCGGGAGTGCTCATTTCGCCTATGCTGGTATTAACCGCGGGTCATTGCTTTGCAGGAGCCATTGAGGACGGTGGTTCAGGGAACTGGGACAGCCGAACCCCTATCTGGAAGGATTTCCAAATGCCAGAGCCTTCCCCTAATGCTGACTGGGTGACTGGAATCAAGGGGCGCTCCAGGATTTATGAAGGCCATATCATAGCTGGCTTCGACTACCGCAATACCGTAGTAGACAACCCTGATGCGTGCCGTGCTTTGTGCGATGCGGAAGAGCAATGCGTAGGATGGACCTATAAATTGAGCGAACGGCGTTGCTTTTTGAAGCAGCAACCGAGCTTCACCGTGTTTTTCGGGAACCGCCACGGTTCACCACATGCGACCAGACAGGCGCACATATACAGTGTGGCAGGTTATGCTGATATTGGTATCATGCGGCTTGAGGAGCCCGTGCCTCCAGACATTGCTATTCCCGCCCGAGTCATGTCCCACTTATTTGATGATGAAGCGGAAATTCGAGATTTTCTCCGCAGGCAGCACTTCGAGGCAGTCGGTTTTAGTATGGCGCAGCCAACACGTCGCAAAGCAGCGATGTCGTATAGTGAATACCCGCTTCGAGAGGATCTTGTGATGCTTCGTGTGGCAGGCGAGAACGAAGCAACTATCGAGGGTGGAGATTCCGGTAGTCCCCTTTTCCTGCTCCGGCGTCAGCCGGACGGCAGCACACAGCGTTATGTAATTGGAATATGTCAAGGAGTTGAAGGTGGTGGTGGTCGGTATACGCTCACTGGAGTGAATCTGGCGGTTAGGGGTTCTTTGCTATCGTTCCCTTACGATTCCAGCAGGATCAACCGACGTGTGGCAGCCCCAATTGGCGAATGGCTGAACAACGTACTGTATGCTGATTTTATTAGCCGGCATTCTGTAGTGCCCCTGTACAGTTGGTCCAGTGCCTCAGCAGGCGACAACTTTTTGACTTCAGATCCCAGGTGGGCGTCCGATCCCTTAGGAATAGTGCCTGATGAATCAGGGCAATACCTGGATCCACAACGCCGGCAGAACGGCGATTACCGCATGTTCCGGCTAGAGGGTTACGCCTTCAACCCCAAAAAACCTCAACCAGCTGGTACCGTTCCGCTCTGGCTATGGTATCATTCGGAGCGAAAAGATAATTTCTCCACTACAGACCCGCGGTGGTCCTCGGATCTGCCGGTGCGATGGGAAGGTGAAAATATTGCCGATCACCGCAGCCAGGAGGGATACACATTGCAAAGCCTGGAGGGCTTCATTTATGACCCCAAACTTCCGCAGCCGCCAAATACAAGGCCCTTATTCAGTTGGTGGTGCCCGGCCCGTGGCGATAACTTTGCTACTACCGATCCTGCCTGGGCTATGGATCCTGCTACGGTACGCTGGTCGGGGGAACACATCACCAACGGCCGCAGGCAGCATCGTCCTGAGTACCAGCTTTATCGCCTGGAAGGTTATGTTCCTGCTGAACCTGTTGCATTATGATCTGCTTTGAACTGGCCTAACAATCAGTGTTGCAAATGAGTGGGTTGGAATCACCCGCACCAATAGGGATGCTTTAGGCAAAAGAAGTTTATAACTTATAAAGAAACCATTATGGAAAATAAAGAACTTACACCTGCTGATGAATTAGTGGTAAAATTTGTATTGAAATCACTTTCAAAAGAGACATCAAATGCATTCAGACTAATGACGGTTATCAACTATCCTATAGAAGATAAACAGGGGTTTGAATGCCAGTTGGACAGTCTTTTGATGGATTCAGAAGAGGCGAAGTCATTAACAGATTCAGCGGAGCATTTACGTGCATTGCTAACACCCATGGATTTTCCTATTTTAGGGTTACAAAGCGGACTGGAAAAACTCCACTTTAAATTGTCTAATAGGTTTCCCTCGAACCCAGACTTATTTATACCTGATTTCAAGGATACCCTGCAAGTTCCAGGCGTAAATGTGTGGAGGAATTATCTCCAGCAATTCGGACCTTATTGCGCTCGGAAAGCTATTAAGGAGTATGTTGAGATACGTGACTTTGCGGATGAGATAACAGCATACAAGAAGGGGCAAGATGCAGGAAAACAGTGTATGCGGGATCTTGGTCTCACTTAGACTTTCTAATACTGTTGCTCCAGAACTGTTTATACATAATTAGGATAAAAACGCCACAGGTTAAGTCGAAGCTGGTTTTGTTCTTTGGCAGCATAGTTTATGATTATAGGATTTTTTTCTTTTCCTGTTTCGTAAACGAACCAGCAACTGCATGTTGTTGGTAATGAATAGAAGAGTAAACATGCAACGGTTTACAATTATGTGGAAGGACTTTTTTGATCTGGTTGGCGGAATGCATAGAAATATTATTGTGCAAAAGAAATACAACTAAGCTAATAAATTCTTGCCCCGACCATAGACTGCCAACTGAATTCAGCCTTGAAGCAATTCAAGCAATGGCGCATTAGCTTTATTGTGATAGATTTCAAGAATCAGGATGAAGACGGTAACTTTCTACCACTTAGTTGTAC
>JAEWAC010000116.1 GCA_023391895.1 Bacteroidota bacterium | reverse complement strand
TTCCTATCCTGTTCCTTACGGCCAAATCGATGGAAGAAGACAAACTAAAAGGGTTTGAAGCCGGAGGCGATGATTATGTGACCAAACCTTTTTCGATGAAGGAACTGCAAAGCCGCATGCAGGTTTTTTTAAGAAGAAACAAAATGCTGCTGCCGCAAAAGCTCAAAGAGTACCCGTTAGGCCAGTTGCGTTTTTTACCGCAGGAGATGAAAATCATCCATGGCCGCGAGGTGTATCTTTTAACCCAACGGGAAGTACAGTTGCTGGAGTTTTTTTGCCTGCACCCCAACAAAGTCATCCGGCGCGAAGAAATCCTGGTGCATGTGTGGGGAAAGAATGATTACTTTCTGGGACGGAGTATGGATGTTTTTATTGCCCGGCTGCGCAAATACCTGAAAGCGGAACCTTCTGTTTCGCTGGAAACCATTCATCAGACCGGCTACCGGTTTAACATCCATGTGAATCCATAAATAGTTGACAGTTGATAGATGACAGTTGACAGGAGTGTACTTCTTTCAAAAGTCCATATCGGAGTGTTGGCCGTTGATCGTTGTTCGTTGGCCGATAGAAATCCTTTCAAAAACTCATACTCAACCGTTCAACTAATCGTCTACGCAACTTCATTCAAAAGTCCATATGACTATAGTTTTATCTTCCTGTAGGTAGTGCTTCTTACTTTTTCTCCCCGAAAAAGGGGAGCAAAAAGTTCAAGTCCAACCCAATGGCTCCGCCCGTTTGGCCGGCCCACGCACAGCACCAGTCACTACAAAGTGTATCATACTTTCAGTTCTGTAGATTATTTGTAAAGCCTTACTGATATGGGCTTTTGAAGAAGTTCATATCTTTTTGCGTGCTATGCATAGATACTGCAGGCGTGTATCCCGCTACGCAGTTCCTACAGCAACAAGAGTCTGAAGCTAACGCGGGATAAGGCGCTGGAACAGTCTGGCTGCCCTCCTTTTTGATTTTGCCTTTTAACTTTTGCCTTCTACCTCAACTTAAAACTTACAACTCCACCCTAATCCCATAATCCCCCAAATCATGGTTCAGACATCTGTGATCCAACTTGTGAACAGGTGAACTCGAGAACTTTCAACTTTAAACCTTAAACTTCACCTAACTCTTCATCACCCAAAAAGCCATCCAGCTCGCGGCGCTGCTTTTTGGTCGGGCGGCCAATTTTACTTTGCCGCTTGCCGGTATGAAAAGATGCTGCCTGGAATTGCAGTCTTTCCAGTTCTTCTTCCGGCGTAATGTCAATATAGTATTTAATGGCTTCGGCATAAGCCACCCGGTTGTGCAGCAGGCCGGTGACTTTGATGCGCCAGCGCCTGGCTTCTGTTTTGACTTCGAATTCATCGCCTACGGCTACGTTTTTAGACGGCTTTACCTGGGTGCCGGCCTGTTTTACCTTGCCCGTATCGCAGGCATGGGTAGCCAGGGTCCTGGTTTTAAACAACCGGATGGCCCATAAATATTTATCCAGCCGCAGTTTTTCCTTTTCACTCATGCTGCAAAATTATTGGTATATTAGAGAAAAGATAATGCCATGAAACGGCTTTTATTGCTGGGGGTATTGATGGTGGCTGCAGCCACCGCTTCTGCCCAGGAAACCGACCCCAACCTCAAAAAACTCCTGGAGCAATACCAGCAAAAACACCCGGTACCTAAAGTAGATATTCAAACACTGGGACCCCAGGTAGGCATCGGGTCCGGACTAAAGCCGCCGCCCGGTGTGCATACCCTTCCGCAGGATGGTATGCCCTGCATTGTGCCCGACACCAAACACCTGGTGCACATGCCCAATGCCCTACCTTATTTCAGGCCCCCGCAATACGGACAAATACCCAATGCTACACCTCATAGCAAAAAACAAGCGGAGCCCAAAGACAAGGCAGATGGCTCCTCTCCGGAGGAAAAGTAGCCGTTGCTGAAACTGTTTAAAAACCCCGTATAGCAACAACCAGGTTCACTTTGAGCATAAAAGAAAACCCGGCCTGAGCAGGCCGGGTTTATTATAAGCAGGAGTGCTTTTATTAACTCATTTCTGCAAAATACTTATGGAAGTAAGGAATGGTTTCAATACCCTTATAATAGTTTTCAATATTGTATTTTTCATTGGGCGAGTGCAGGTTGTCATTATCCAGCCCAAAGCCCATGAAAATGATTTTGGTGCCCAGCTCTTTTTCTAAAATAGAACAGATGGGAATAGAGCCGCCGCCCCGCACCGGAATCGGCGTTTTGCCAAAAGTGGTTTCAATGGCTTTGGCCGCCGCCTGGTAGCCCTTGCTGTTGATGGGCGTCATATAAGGCTCGCCGCCATGGTGCAGCTCGGCATGAACGGTAACCGATGCCGGCGCTATTTTTCTAAAATAGCTTAAGAGCAGATTGGTAATCTTTTCTGATGACTGGTTGGGTACTAAACGAGCAGAGATCTTGGCATAGGCTTTTGAGGGCAATACCGTTTTGGCGCCTTCGCCGGTGTAGCCGCCCCAGATGCCGTTTACTTCCAGGGTGGGGCGGATGCCAGTGCGTTCGTTGGTGGTAAAGCCGGTTTCACCCCACAGGTCCTGTACGCCCAGTTCCTGCTTGTATTCTTTTTCATCAAAAGGCGCCCGGGCCATCAGGGCTCTTTCTTCTGCAGTGGCTTCTGCTACGTCCTCGTAAAAACCCGGTATGGTAATGCGGTTATTGGCGTCGTGACAGGAGGCAATCATTTTACACAAAATGGTAATGGGGTTGGCCACGGCGCCGCCATAGGTGCCGCTGTGCAGGTCACGGTTGGGACCGGTAACTTCTACCTGTATGTACGACAAGCCGCGTACGCCAATGTCCAGTGATGGCGTGTCCAGGCTGATCATGGCTGAATCCGAGATGAGGATCACATCGGCTTTCAGCAACTCTTTGTTGTTGCGTACAAAGTCGGCCAGGTTGGGTGAACCTACTTCTTCTTCGCCTTCAATCAAAAACTTAATGTTGTTTTCCAGCGTATTGGTTTTTACCAGGGTTTCCAACGCTTTTACATGCATGTAAAACTGGCCTTTGTCGTCGGCACTGCCGCGGGCAAATATTTTTCCATCTACTATAGTAGGTTCAAACGGAGGGTGCGTCCACAGCTCCAGGGGTTCTGCCGGCTGAACGTCGTAGTGGCCGTAAACCAGTACGGTGGGTTTATTGGGGTCTATGATGCGTTCGCCATACACCACCGGGTGTCCTGCTGTTTCCATTACTTCGGCCCGGTCGCAGCCGGCATCCAGCAGGCGCTGTTGCACCAGCTGGGCACAGCGGCGCATGTCTTCCTTATGTTCGCTTTTGGCACTAACGGATGGAATGCGCAACAGCTCCAGCATTTCATTTAAAAAACGGTCTTTATTCTGTTCCTGATATTCTTTCCAAGCAGGTTGCATAGACGTTAGAATTTGTGATAGGTTAATGAATGTTGAATACGTAAAAATAAAGATAAGGTATATGCCAGGGTGAAGAATTATGCAGCCTGCAAAGGCTGTTATCGAGCTCGGGTGGCATCGCATACCTGTACGGCCGGTTCGCTCTGGCGCTTTTTTACCGGCGCTCCCACGGGCGGCACCTTTTTTTCTTTGGCAAAGTTTACTACGATCACGCCCAGCAAAATAACCGAAAGCGCTATCACCTGTTGCTGACTAATGGCTTCGCCTACAAACAACCAGCCCAGGAACACGGCTACGATAGGATTGACATAAGCATAGGTGCCTACCAGCGAAGGGGGCCTTACCCCCAGCAGCCAGATGTAGGATAAATAGCCCACCAAAGAACCAAACAAAATGAGGTATGCCAATGCCAGGATAGAGCTGCTGCTAACCTGGCTCCACGCAAACTGCTGATGCTCCTGGGAGGCAAAACCGGAAATAAAAAACGCTATACCGGCAGCTAGCATTTGCAGGGCCACCTTCATCAGTGTAGAGCCACCTACCGGCTTGTATTTGGTTACCAGCGAACCTATGGCCCAGCCAATGGTGCCGGCAATCAGCACAAAAAAAGATAAGATCTTAACAGGACTGTCGAACAAATGGCCAGAGCTTTTGCCTGCAAATAGCAGCAGTACACCGGCAAAACCTACCAGTAAACCAATGATGATCCACTTATTGGAAAAATGATAGTTCCACTGGCGCTTGTCCAGCAGTACAAACCAAAGCGGTGTGGTGGCCACTACAATAGCCGCCAGGCCGCTGGGCAGGTATTGCTCCACCCAGGTTACCGCCCCGTTGCCCATAAACAGCATGAGCAGGCCGCTGAGGGCAATGATGCCCAGGGATTTGAAGGGGGGAAGCTTTTCTTTTTTGAACCAGCACCAGGCCAGCAGCATCAAGCCGGCAACGGTAAAACGGGCACCGGCCATGAGCATGGGCGGTATGCTGTGGATGGCGTACAAAATACCTAAATACGTAGAGCCCCAGATGATGTATAAAGCCGCAAAGGCCGCTATAACCAGGGCTTTGGCGGGTTCCTGTTGATTTTGGGTGTTGGTCATGGTTATACTTTTGGAATCGGTAAACTGTTTTGTTCTTTCAAGGTTTCCAGTACAATGGTGGTTTTGGTGGATAAAACGCCCGGTATCTGGCCGAACTTTTCCCGCATGAGGTGCACCAGCGACTGCGGGTCCTGAGCCCTTACTTTTACCAGGTAACAGTCTTCGCCGGCTATGTGGTGCAGCTCCTGCACTTCCGGCAGTTGGGCCAGTTGTTGGGCTACCTGTATATTGCCCGGTCCTTCGCTGCTTTTAATAAAAATAAAAGCCAGCAGTTTTAAGTTCAAGGCTTCGGGACTGATGCGGGTGGGGTAGCCTTCGATCACGCCTTTTTGCTCCAGCTTTTTTACCCGCTCCAATACGGCCGAAGGTGCCATGCCCAGCGTTTTAGCCAGTTCTGCATTAGTCCGGCCGGAGTCGGGCTGCAGGTAAGCCAGGATTTTTAGATCAATGTCATCCAGTGAAATGCTCATTGTGCAGAATATTATTCTATAAAGTTATCAAAATGCTGAATAATATTCTAAAAATTTGGAAAAAATTAATCTTCCGTACGGTTGGGTTTATTTTTTAAAACTGTAGCCTTGGTAATAACGTCTTTGCCAAACAGGTTTTTGAGGGCATCAACGGTGTGGTAGAGCTGCAGCTTTTCTTCTGCATTGTCAAACAGGTTCATTTGCAGTGTCATGGGCACCAGCTGGCTAAAGCGTACACCCAATAACCGTACCTTTTGGCCCCTTTTGTACAATTTGTTAAAAATGCTTTTGGCTTTGGCCAGCAGCACGTCGTCCAGGGCGGTATAATCAATGACCTCCTGCCGGGTATTTACTTCAAAATCGGCATACTTGATCTTAATAGTAACGCAGCCGGTCAGCTTTTTTTCATCCCGAAGGTCATAAGCGGTTTTTTCGGTCAGGCGTACCAGTTCGTTGTGCAGAAAAGGAATGTCGGTGGTGTCTTCCGAAAAGGTGTTTTCACTGGACAGGGACTTTTGTTCGTTGTACGGCTCTACCGGCGAGTCGTACAGGCAGTTGGCTTTTTGCCACAGGCTTTCGCCCCATTTGCCCAATACCCGCTCCAGTGTTTCCACCGGTGTCTGGGCCAGTTGCTCAATGGTGTAAATGCCAATGTTTTTCAGCTGCATTTCGGTTTGCTTACCCACCATCGGGATTTTTTCTACCGCCAGGGGCCATAAAAACGCGGTTTCTTTTCCCGGTGGTATTTCCAAAAACCCATTGGGCTTGGCTTCGTTGGTGGCCATTTTGCTGACCAGTTTGGAGGTAGAAAGACCGTAAGAGATAGGCAGGCCGCTTTCGCGAATGATGGTTTCCCGCAGCTCCCGGGTGTATTTGTTCACGCCAAAGAACTTGTCCATGCCGGTGAGGTCGCAGTAAAATTCGTCGATAGAGGCTTTTTCAAACAGGGGCACTTTATCGGCAATGATGGAAGTCACCAGCCGTGAATAGTGGCTGTACTCGTGGTAACTGCCTTTGATAAAAACTGCCTGCGGGCAAAGCCGTTTGGCTGTTAGGGAGGGCATGGCGCTTTGAATGCCGTACTTGCGGGCCTCGTAGCTGCAGGCCGCCACAATGCCCCGCTGGCCATCGCCGCCTACAATCAGGGGCTTGCCTTTGAGCGATGGGTTTTTAAGCAATTCCACCGATACAAAAAATGCATCGAGGTCAAAGTGGGCAATATGTTTTACAGGCATACTCAAGTGGTCAAAAATACGGTTTTGCACTTCGAAAAATGAGGCGGAAAAGCTACTTTTAAGATCAAAACTTGGCTACTTGGAAGAAATTGTTTTAAAAGCCCATATGGACTTGATTTATCCTTTGCCGCAAGCGGAATGGGAAGCCTTTAGCAACATCTGGCAACCCTTTGCGTGCAAGCGCAAAACCCTGCTGACCCGGGCCGGCGACACGGAGCGGTACCTGTATTTTGTGCTGGATGGCGTGCAGCGGTCGTTTTATGCTGATGATGTGCACAAAGAGGCTACTATTGTATTTACCTATCCGCCTTCTTTTTCCGGCGTGGCCGACTCTTTTTTAACGCAATCGCCTTCGCTTTACTTTTTTGAAACCCTGACCGCCTCCAAATTTTTGCGTACCACCTATGCACAATTAGACCAATTGATGCAGCAATTCCCCGCTGTGCAAACCCTGGTGCTGAGGGCCACGGCAGTAACCTTAAAAGGGGTGCTCAAGCGCCAGATTGATATACAGTGTTTTAGTGCCGAAGAAAAGTTTAAAGCCTTGCTGCGCCGCAGTCCGCATGTGTTGCAGCTGATTCCGCACAAGTACCTGGCTTCTTACCTGGGCATTGATGCGGCCACCTTCAGCAAGCTGCTGAATAGCGTACCCATTTAAAAAATGTTGATGCAGGCAAAGATTTTGCAGTTGTAGAGAAAATAGTTTTGGGCAAAATTCAGCAACATGAAAAAGTATAAAACAGACGAACTGATAGATAGCCTGCAGGCAGACGTAAAACAAATTATTGCCGCTGCAGAAGCCATGCAGGGCCTGGACAAAATCAAACTGTCTTACCCGCTGACCGAAGGCCGGTGGACGGCGGTACAGGCTATAGAGCATTTAAATATTTACAACCGGTACTACCTGCCTGCCATTGAAAAGGCCATGAATGAAGGCCAGCAGGAACGGTCAGCCTGGTTCAACTCAGGGCGCATGGGTGATTATTTTACCAAAATGATGAAACCCACCAATGTGTACCAGGTAAAAAATAAAATGAAAACGCCCAAGGGCTACCACCCGCCGGCCGCCCTGCACAGCGAAACGGTGATCAAGGAGTTTATAGACCAGCAACACCGAATGCTGCAACTGCTGGACCGGGCCCGCCAATACAACCTGAACAACATCAGGGTGCCCATTTCCATCAGCAAGCTGATACGGCTGAAACTTGGTGACACCTTCCGCTTTTTGGTGGCCCATGAGCAGCGCCATATGATACAGGCCCGCAATGCCATTCACGACCTGGGTATCTCTACCGATAAATTTCCGGTCATCTTTTCTGCAGCGCAGCCTCAGGGTGCGTTAGCCTGAAATGGCTGAAAAGCCCATCATGTGGTTATAAATAGATTTCCAGCAGGCCTTCGGGCAGCTGCACGATAACCTGGCGGGCTTTTTTGTCTACCTTTTTAATCGTGTCCTCGTTCAGCGGAATGAGGACCTCTTTTCCTTCTATGTCTATACGGCACAATAACTGGTGCGGCTGTTCGATCACCTCCAGAATTTTGCCCAGCGTTTTGCCGGCTTCCACAATATCATAACCCAGTAAGTTGATGGGGGAGGACTGGGCGGAAAACTTTTTAAAATCGGCTTCCGGAATCCATACTTCTTTTTGCGTCAGCTTAAGGGCGGCCTCCCGTATGTTTACATCGGCCAGCTTGATGTACAGTTCGTCTTCGCTTTTGATTTTGGTGCTTTCAATAAACCAGGGGATAAAGCTTTCCTTGCGTTCTTCCACAAATAGGGCCTGCAGGCCTTTCAGCGAAGTTTTTTTGCCCAGGTTGTGCTTTAAGATGAGCTCGCCCTTTAAGCCAAAGGCGCTGACCAGTTTGCCGATTTTAAAGTATTCTGTCATGTAAAATGTAAAATTCAAAAGTAAAAATGAAAAATGAGGTGACCTAAAACACCATTGCCGCTTTAACCGAAGGCCGGCCTCCATGAAATTCATTTCTTTCAAAAACCCATATGGAACGGTAAGGAAAACAAGGAGTGTGCCTGAAAGAAACTTTTGGGGAAAGGAGCCGTTGTAAATGGATATGAGTTTTTGAAAAGTATAAACTTCTTTAAAATCCCATATACCCTGTTCAATCTTCAAAAGGGCTATGTCGTAAAGTGTATATGGACTTTTGAAAATCTGTGAAATCCATTAAAAATCCGCGAAATCCGCGATAAAAAAAGGCGACACCAAAGGTGTCGCCTGTAAAAGGTTGAAAGGTTCCGGGTGATTATCCTTCAGCGCCTTGGTCGTTCTGTTGCGGTCTGCGTTCAGGACGGCGGTAAGGCGGATTTCTCCTGGCTCTTCTTTCACGCATAGAAGCTTCTTGCTTTTGTTTGATCTGAGCCTCATGTTCAGTGTGCCACTTCTGGAATTTTTCCATAGCGGTCGCATCGTCAAATAAGCCCAGTGAAACTCCACGCAATAAGTGCTTCAGGTACAGCACGCCTTTGTATGATAAGATCTTTCTTACAGTGTCGGTTGGTTGCGCACCTTTATTCAACCAGTCCAGTGCACGTTGGCGGTCCAACTGTACGGTAGCCGGTGTGGTTAAAGGGTTGTACGTACCTAACTTTTGAATGAATTTACCATCGCGGGGGCTGCGAGCGTCTGCAACTACAATAAAGTAGAAGGGTCTTTTCTTAGACCCGTGTCTTTGTAAGCGGATTTTAACTGGCATCTTAAATAGAAATTTAAATGCGGTGAAACAATAATGATTAGGAGTGCAAATGTAGGTAACCTGAGGCTAAATTACAAGCCGCGAAGTGTAAACTTTTTGTTACGGAATGGGGCAGGAGGGAGTAGTTTATAGTTTAAGGTTTAAAGTTGAAAGTTCTCGAGTTCGCAAGTTGGATCGCGGATTTCGCGGATTTGAAGAGGATTTCACGGATTCGTAAACGGATATGGGTTTTTGAAGAAGTTGGATCGCGGATGAAAGGGTTTTATAAGGATTTCACGGATGTATAAAAGTAATTGAGGTTTTGAAGGAGTTGATAAGTTAAGTGGTTGAACGGGTTGATATGGGTTTTTAAAGCAATTGCTTCCTTCTTGTTGTAGCCTTTTCAGGCAGGCTGTTTTTTTCTGATACTTCTTCCCCTGTCATCCCAACGAAGGAGGGATCTCAGAAGTTACTGCTTTTCAAGCTGCCTGATCCTGACAAAGTACTAAACAACAGCAACCCTGGTCCTGTTTTCTCCCCACCTTTTTTGCACGATTGCGCAGCTGATATGGGGTTTTTAAAGAGTTGATAAATTTACATCCGTAACTGAAAAAAGCTTTAGAATCTCATGTCTCAATTCTATAGCTGCCTTGAAATCAACAGCCTGACCTCCCGCTTCACCGGGGAGGGGCTGCCGATGCCTATAAAAAAACCGGCTCTCAGGCCGGCTTTTTTATGGTTGGTTTTTGTTTTTCTTGATCCAGGTTATCTTTTTCCCATCATGCCGGGCATCATGCGGCCCATGGGCATTTTGTTCATCATCTTCATCATTTCCCGCATCTGTTCAAACTGCTTCATAAAGGCGTTCACTTCGGCTATGTCTTTGCCGCTGCCTTTGGCGATGCGCTTGCGGCGGTTGCCGTCAATACTATCCGGGTTGGCCCGCTCGTAAGGGGTCATGGAGTTGATGATGGCTTCAATGCCCTTGAAGGCATCGTCAGAAATGTCGATATCCTTGATGGCTTTGCCCACGCCGGGTATCATGCCCATCAAATCCTTTAAATTACCCATACGCTTGATCTGCTCCAGCTGCTGCTTAAAGTCGGCAAAGTCAAACTGGTTTTTGCGGATCTTTTTTTCCAGCTTTTTGGCCTGCTCTTCGTCAAACTGGGCCTGTGCTTTTTCCACCAAGGTGGTAATATCACCCATACCCAAAATACGCTGGGCCATCCGCTCGGGGTAAAACACATCCAGCGTGTCCATTTTTTCGCCGCTGGAAATAAACTTAATGGGCTTGTTGACCGTATACTTAATGGAAAGGGCCGCACCGCCGCGGGTATCACCATCCAGTTTGGTCAGTACCACGCCGCTAAAGTCCAGCCGGTCGTTAAAGGCCTTGGCGGTGTTGACCGCGTCCTGGCCGGTCATGCTGTCTACCACAAACAGGATCTCCTGCGGGTTGACGGCGTTTTTGATATTGGCTACCTCGGTCATCATGGCCTCGTCAATGGCCAGGCGGCCGGCGGTATCGATAATGACCACGTTTTTGTTTTTGCTGCGGGCCTCACGAATAGCATTCTGGGCAATTTCTACCGGATTTTTGTTTTCGGCTTCAATGTGCACGTCCACCCCAATCTGCTCGCCCAGTACCCTTAACTGCTCCATGGCTGCCGGACGGTATACGTCGGCCGCTACCAGGATCGGCGACAGTTTTCTTTGGGTTTTGAGGAAGTTGGCCAGCTTGCCGCTAAAGGTGGTTTTACCCGAACCCTGCAGGCCTGCAATCAGGATGACGGCCGGGGTGCCTTTGGCGTTGAACTCAGCGGCTTCGCCTCCCATCAGGCTGACCAGCTCGTCTTTTACAATTTTTACCATCAGCTGGCTGGGGGAGATGGCATTGATTACTTTTTCACCCAGGGCTTCTTCCCGCACCTTGTCGGTAAATTCCTTGGCTATTTTATAGTTTACGTCTGCATCTACCAATGCACGGCGAATTTCTTTAACAGTAGAAGCTACGTTCAGTTCGGTGATCTTTCCTTCACCCTTCAGGTTCTTAAAGGCACCTTCCAGCCGGTCTTGTAATGACTCAAACATATATCGAGGATTTAAGGATTTAGAATGGATTTCACGGATTTCCTTTAGATTTCATAAACCTTTTGAAATGCAGGCTTTCTCCTCCGAAGTTCAGTAATAATCCTACTTCTAAATCAAATACTTTTAAATAATTAATAATTTGGTTATAACAACTTTTATCTACTTCTTTTGTGGCTTTCAGTTCTATCAATACGATGCCTTCTATCATCAGATCCAGTCTTCTCTTTCCAATAAAAGCTCCCTGGTAGTAAATGTCTTTTTCTACTTCCGATTGAAACTGAAGACCACTCCTTTCCAATTCTATCATCAGGCTTTTTTTATACACCGTTTCCGGAAAGCCGCTGCCAAAATGCGAATGCACCTTCATGGCGCACCCGATAACCTTTTCAGTTATATCGCTGTATTTCAAACGGCTGGTATCCATCCTTTCATCCTTTTAAAAGAAAATCATTTTTTCTCTAATCCGTGTCATCCATATCCAATCCGTGAAATCCGCGATAAAAAAAAGTGAACATTGAATGTTCACTTTAAATATTTTGTGCAAAGATAAAAGGATAGGATGATTTAAAAGCTGCTTAGTTGCCCAAGTAAGACCTTAACAGGTTGCATTTTTGGGTGGTACGAAGCTTGGTGATGGCTTTGTCCTTGATCTGGCGCACCCGCTCCCGGGTCAGGTTAAACTTTTCGCCTATGTCTTCCAGGCTCAGTGGATGGTCTACCCCGATGCCAAAGAAATAGCACACCACTTCTTTCTGGCGGTCGGTAAGGGTTTGCAGCGACCGGTCAATTTCTATTTTCAAAGAAACGTTGTGGTCCAGCTCCTGGTCGGTTTTGTCGGCATTGTGGTTGACCAATACATCCAGCAGGGTGCTTTCCTCGCCTTCGGCCAGGGGCGTATCCATACTAACGTGGCGGGCATTGATACCCAGGGAAGAAGAAACTTCGTCCAGGTCCATTTCCAGCATGTCGGCCAGTTCTTCGGGGGAGGGCTCCCGTTCAAACTCCTGTTCCAGCTGGCTAAAGGCTTTTTGTATGCGGTTGGTAAGACCTACTTTGTTCAGCGGCAGGCGTACAATACGGGCCTGCTCGGCCAGTGCCTGAAGAATAGATTGGCGGATCCACCATACTGCATAGGAAATAAATTTAAAACCGCGGGTTTCGTCAAACCGCTGGGCCGCCTTGATCAGTCCGACGTTGCCCTCGTTGATCAGGTCGGGCAGGGAAAGACCCTGGTTTTGATACTGTTTGGCTACAGAAACCACAAAGCGCAGGTTGGCCTTGGTCAGCCGATCCAGTGCTCGTTGGTCGCCCTGTTTAATAAGGGTAGCCAGTCTTACTTCTTCTTCGGGGGTAATGAGATCTACTTTGCCGATCTCCTGAAGGTACTTCTCTAAGCTTTGAGATTCACGATTGGTAATAGATTTCGTGATCTTTAATTGTCGCATACTCATAGGATGGTTTATTACAAGATGGTTATTTTAGTTTAGGTTGTTAGTTTAGTTTTGGTGAATCCAAAATATCCATCACGGTTCTGTCGCTTCATTTCAGTTATTGACTGATTTCTAATCCAAATTATTAAAATAGTTCATATGACCAAAAAAATTTCGGTGTAAACGGAAAAATTATCGTCGAGCTGTTTAAAAGCCACTTTTTTTAAGTAAAAAATATTTTGCAGGATGAATAAAAATTCTATTATTGCAGCCCTTGGAATTATGATTAATCGCAAAAGATGAGCAAAAAACAATTATATACGTTAGAATACCCGGTTAGATGTTCACCCACCATTTTGTATGAATTTCTTTCCACTTCTTCTGGTTTGCAGGAGTGGTTTGCCGATAAAGTTGATGATTCAAACGGCCTTTTTACGTTTTCCTGGAACGGATCTGAGGAACACGCCGAGGTGTTGGAAAGCGAGGAAGAAAAGTTTATCCGTTTTCACTGGACACACGCTCCCAAAGAAGAATATTTTGAATTCCGCATCGAAAAATCCGAGGTGAGCAATCAAACTATTTTAGTGATCAAGGATTTTGCGGATAAAAAAGAAATTAAGGACCAAAGCATGCTGTGGGACCACCAGGTGAAAGACCTGTTTCATCGTCTGGGTAACTAAGAATCAACCATCTCCATCCATAACTTCCAGTTGTGGAATAAAAAATTTGCTGCTGAATGCCAATCGGATAGAGGGTATTTGGCAGCAATTTTTATATAATCCTGTTTCAGAATGTGCTGCTCAAAGGCCATTGGCGAAAAAGAAGCAATGGGCCGGTAATTGTCTTCCTCAAAGTGGTGCTGCCATGGGTCGGTACTGACATTAACATAGTGGTGCGGGGCCAGCTGCGCATAGGCCTGGATGATGGCGCCTTGCATCTTTTCCTTATACACTCCCGCCAGCTGACAGGCGCTGCTGAAAAAATGGCCCCACCAAAAAAAGGAGCGAATGGCAAAGGTGTCGTGCTGCCGGAAAACCCTGGGGTAGTCCAGGATCAAATAAGGCAGGCCCCGGTAATTTTCGCCTTTTGAAATTTTGGGTGGTATGTTCAATTCAGTCCAGTCTTTCAAAAACCCATGCCGGTTTATATATGTCAGCATTTGCCCTTGAGCCTCCTCCAGCAGGCGCCTGGTTTTCTCCATTACCACATTCTTCGTTAAAATGATGCCGGGGTCGCACATTAGGTTCATCTCCGCGGGGGAAAGCTGTATTTTTGTTACCATCATTTTTTAAAATTATTACAAAAAGCAACGGCGGCTCGTGTTTAAAAAACTGGATAAGCTAATCATCAAGGCATTCATCGGACCTTTTATCGCTACCTTTTTCATTACCCTGCTGGTATTGGTCATGCAGTTTTTCTGGCTGTATATTGACGACTTTGTGGGTAAAGGCCTGAGCACCGGAATAATTCTGGAGTTTATCTGGTACCAAAGCGCCACGCTGGTGCCGCTGGCCCTGCCGCTGGCGGTTTTGCTTTCCTCCTTAATGACCTTTGGGAACCTGGGCGAAAGCTACGAGCTGGTGGCTATCAAATCGGCCGGCATTTCCCTGCTGCGCTTTATGCGGCCCCTGTTTTTTGTTACTTTATTGATCTGCGGTATTGCCTTTACTTTTTCCAATTATATCATGCCCGTGGCCAATTTAAAGTCGCGTACCATGCTGAGCGATATCTACTATGCCAAGCCGGCTTTTAATATCAAGGAAGGTACCTTTTACAATGCCACGTCCGACTTTGCCATCAAAATTGGTAAAAAGGAGCGGAACGACAGCGTGATACACGATGTGATCATTTACGAAAAAGGCTCTTCGCTGCAGGACAACTTTATTGTGGCCCAAAGTGCCATTATGAGTGTGACCGATAACAAGCGTTTTTTGCAATTAAAACTCAAAAACGGCTGGCGCTACCAGGAGCAGGGGCAGCGGGGCATACCCAACAGCGAGTACATCCGCCTGGGCTTTGCCGAGTATAAAAAACAGTTTGACCTGAGCTCCCTGGGCCTGAAGCGTACCGCAGACAGTGTGTACAAAAGCAACCAGAGAATGCTGAGCATGCGCCAGTTGCAAGTAGCCATTGACTCCATGAACCGGCAGCGGGCCGATTTTGGTTTGAAAGTAAAAAATGAAGTGCTGCTGCCTTACAATTTTTCGCGCTTTATAGACAGTACCTGGAAGCCGGTGGATACCCCGCTGGCCGCACCTACCCTGGCTGCCGCCCTGTCTGACTCCATAAAGCAGCTGCTGGTGCACCGAATGGCCAGCCAGTTAGGCAGCATCAAGGTGAGTAATGAAATTGCGCTGAGCCAGTATAAAGAGCGGCAGCGCGACCTGCGCCTGCACAAAATTGAATGGCACCGCAAAATATCGCTTTCGCTGGCCTGCCTGGTGTTGTTTATGATTGGCGCGCCGCTGGGTTCTATTATCCGCAAGGGTGGTTTGGGCAGCCCGCTGGTGTTTTCCATTGCATTTTTTATGATCTTTTATTTTTTAGGTACTACGGGCGAAAAATTTGCCAAGGAAGGTGCGTGGGAGCCTATGATGGGTATGTGGTTTTCTACCGTGGTGCTGGTTCCTATGGGCTTGTTTTTAACCTACAAGGCCATGCGGGATTCGCAACTGTTCAATAAGGAGTTTTATGCACGGGTGATCAAGTGGTTTAGAAAGTGGCGGATGCGTAAATCACCTGCCGGCAAGCTGGCATAAATTCACCTAATATATATTTAATATGGCACCCTTAACTTCAAGAAGACAGTTTTTATTGAAATCCGGTAAAGCCGGGCTGGGCGTATACGTTAGCATGGTGGGTTCCTCTGTACTGGCTTCCTGTTCGGTAATTGGCAAAGGCAATGGAAGTTCCCACCAGTTCGATGCCGGCTTTCAGCAGCAGCCTTTATCTTATTCCTACAGTGCCCTGACCGATGCCATCGATGCCACCACTATGGAAATTCATTACACCAAGCACGCCGCCGGCTATGCCACCAACCTTCAGGAAGCCGCCAGAAACGAAGGCGTGGATATGAAAAAGCCGCTGGAACAGGTGTTGGCCAATATTTCCAAATACTCCACTAAACTGCGCAACAATGGCGGCGGGCACTATAATCACGAAATGTTTTGGAAGTCCATGTCGCCCAATGGCGGCGGCAACCCATCGGGCCGGTTGGCTACCGCTATCGACAGCAGCTTCAACTCTTTTGACAGCTTTAAAACCCAGTTTGGCGATGCGGCCAAAAACCGCTTTGGCAGTGGTTGGGCCTGGTTGTATTTGGACGGCGATAAAAAGCTACGTATCGGATCTACACCCAATCAGGACAATCCACTAATGAACAATACCGACATCAAAGGCTACCCCATTTTAGGGCTGGATGTTTGGGAGCATGCTTATTACCTGCGGTACCAGAACAAGCGGCCCGATTATATCAACAACTGGTGGCGCGTAGTGAACTGGGACTATGTGCAAAAGCGCTACGAAGCCGCTCTATAAACTAAAAAGCATTGGAAGCAAACCCTCAAACAGAAAAACTGAATAACATCAAAACACAGCGCTGGATTGCCATTGCTTCCTGTGTGCTGCTGGTGGTCAAGTTTACGGCTTATTATATTACTCATTCGGTTTCTGTTTTAACAGATGCTTTGGAAAGCATTGTTAATGTGGTAGCGGGTTTTATAGGATTGTATAGCTTGCATGTGGCGGCCAAGCCGCGGGATGTGGACCATCCTTACGGGCACGGAAAAGCGGAGTTTATTTCGGCTGCGGTAGAAGGTACCCTGGTGTTTTCGGCCGGGGCCATTATTATTTATAATGCGGTGAAAAACCTGATCATTCCGCAGCAGCTGCACCAGATTGATACCGGTATTATACTGGTGGCGATTACAGCGGTGGTCAACTTGTTGATGGGGTTTCTGGCGCACCGGCAGGGTGCAAAAAATGGTTCGCTGGCGCTGATAGCCAGTGGCCGACACCTGCAAACCGACAGCTATTCCACCTTTGCCCTGATTGCAGGCCTGGTGCTCATTGCGGTAACTGGCTATGTGTGGATTGACAGCGTGGCGGCCATTGGGTTTGGACTGTTCATTATTTTAACCGGGTATAAAATTGTCCGCAAATCCCTGGCAGGTATTATGGATGAAGCGGATATGATCCTGTTGGGCAAAATGGTGGACGTGCTGAATAAGGCCCGGCAGGACAACTGGATTGACCTGCACAACCTGCGGGTCATTAAGTACGGTAATGTGCTGCATGTGGACTGCCACCTGACCGTGCCCTGGTACCTGACCGTGCACCAGGCGCATGACGAAATAGAGCAGCTGGCCGGCCTGATCCGCAAAGACTTTGGACAGTCGCTGGAGCTGTTTGTACATTCGGACGGCTGTTTATACTTTCAGTGCCATATCTGCCGCAAAAAAGACTGCCCCGTACGGCAGCATGATTTTAAGCAGCCGGTTGTATGGAGCGTTGATAATATCTTGCAGAACAAAAAGCACGGACTGGAAGACGCCCTGGAGCAGAGGGGAATGAGGAGTGATGAGGGAGAAGTGATGAGTGAATAGTGAAAAGTGAATTGTCAATAGTTAAGAGTGAATAATAAAAATTAATAAACAGGAAAAGGGTTTTCAATGAAGTAGTGACGATCCCACGGTAGTTCACCCATCTGCGAAATCCATTTAAAATCAGCGAAATCAGTGATTATGAAAACAATAACGACCTGGAAAAGCGGGCAGGTGTTTGAAAGTACCTATAACAACGCTACCATCGAAACCGGTGCGGGCAGCTTTAGTCCCAAGGCATTGCTGCTGTCGGGCCTGGCGGGCTGTTCGGGCATTGATGTAGTAATGATTCTGGAAAAAATGCGGGTGCCTTTTGCCGACCTGCAGATTGAGGTGGAAACCGAACAAACCGATACCGAACCGAGAGTGTTTAAAGACCTGACCATGGTATTTAAAGTAAAAACCGACGAAGAAAACCGCGAAAAGGTTAAAAAAGCCATCGACCTTTCGCTGGAAAAATACTGCGGTGTGGCCGCTATGCTGCAAAAACATTCCACTATCAATTATAAATTAAATATTCACTCCGAATAAAGTTGTAACCACCCATGCTTTCACAAAAAGCCCAATACGCCTTTAGAGCCCTTACGCATTTAGTAGACCACTACGAAAAAGGGCCCGTGCTGATTTCTGAAATAGCCGGCCGGAAACACATTCCATTGAAGTTTTTGGAAAACATTCTGCTGCAGCTGAAAAATGCCGGCGTGCTGGAAAGCAAAAAAGGAAAAGGAGGCGGCTACTTTTTAAAAGAACATCCTGCCAAAACCTCCGTTGCCAACGTGATCCGCATTGTAGACGGCCCCATTTCCATGCTGCCCTGCGTAAGCCTGTACTTTTACCAAAAGTGCAAAAACTGCGACGAAACCAACTGCGGCCTGCATGGCATTATGGAAAGCGTAAGAGACGCCACGCTGGGCGTACTGGAGAACAAAACCTTGCAGGACCTGGTATCGGGCCGGGAATCTTTATAAGATAATTCAGTCTACTGTATTGGTAGGGTAAACGTTTTGCATTAACTTCATGTTTTTAATAACATTAAAATGTAAAACATATGAGTTTGCGTCTTGGCGATATGGCTCCCAATTTTAAAGCCCAAACAACCGAAGGAGAAATTGACTTTTATGAATTTTTAGGCGATAGCTGGGGCATCCTGTTTTCGCACCCGGCCGATTATACACCCGTTTGTACCACCGAGTTGGGCAGAACCGCATTGTTGAAAGAAGAATTTGCCAAACGTAATGTAAAAGTGCTGGCAGTAAGTGTGGATCCGCTGGATAAGCATTTTGGCTGGAGGAACGACATCAATGAAACCCAGAACTGTAATGTGGAGTTTCCCATCATTGCAGACGAAGACCGTACGGTTGCCAACCTGTACGACATGATCCATCCCAACGCATCGGAAACGGCTACCGTTCGTTCGCTTTTTGTGATTGGTCCCGATAAAAAGATCAAGCTGATGATTACTTACCCGGCTTCTACCGGCCGCAACTTCCATGAAGTATTGCGCGTGGTGGATTCGTTGCAATTAACCGCCAAGCACAGCGTGGCTACGCCGGCTGACTGGCAGCATGGCGAGGACGTGATCGTGGTGCCGTCTGTATCTACCGAAGATGCCGAAAAGCGTTTTCCAAAAGGATTACGTATTGTAAAACCTTATCTGCGTTATACGCCGCAGCCTGAACAGAATAATTAATCTAAAGCTGGATTGATATTATCAAGCCCAATCGGTTGATTAAAAAAACTGATTGGGCTTTTTGTTTTATAGAGCCTTTTCAGGGATCATGCATTTCTGTCAATAAACATTTTATTTTCTTCAAAACCCCATACCGCTGTTCCTGAACTTCTTTTATTTTTCACATATGGGGTTTTGAAAAAGTTCTACCCTATCTTCTGTCATGCTGAACTGGTTTCAGCATCTCCTGTTAACTTCTTTAAAAACCCATATTGAGATTTTTATAAAGATGCCGTATGACTATTGGCTTTTCCTGTAGTAGTCAGCGCTGCTTACTTTTTCTCCCCGAAAAAGTAAGCAAAAAGTTCAAGGTCAACCCGATGACTCCTCCCATTTGGCCGGCCCACGCACAAGCAACCCTCACTACAGCTTGTACCTTTCTTTAAGTTCTGTAGATGATTTGAAATGTTCTTCCAGGTATGGGTTTTTCAAGAAGTTTAAATCCTTTTGCGTGTTAAGGTCAACTACTGCAGGCACTGTATCCCGC
>JAEWAC010000050.1 GCA_023391895.1 Bacteroidota bacterium | reverse complement strand
ATACTTGAATGTGTACAGCAGTGTGGCCAGAGGCTTTTCACCTCCCGCGGTAACCGAGTTATTGCCCACCGGCAGCGCCATCAATTTAGAACTGAATGCAGAAGACGGCTGGAATTATGACCTGGGTTTAAAGGGCACTTTCTTTCAACGGGTAACAGCTGATGTCAATGCGTTTTTATTCCATCTTAAAAACACCATTGTGCAAAGGCGTGATGCCGGCGGCGGGGAATATTTTGTGAATGCAGGTAAAACCCAACAATACGGAATTGAAACGAATGTAACTTATCCCCTAGGTCCACGGGCCGGCACCCGTCGCAGCCAGATTTGGCTCAGTCATACCTGGCACCACTTTACCTATGCCGATTTTAAACAGAACGCCAATGATTTTTCCGGTAATCAAATGCCCGGCGTTGCGCCACATACGGTAGCGGCCGGCCTTGATTTTTTCAGCCAAAAAGGTTTGTTAGCATCCGTTAGTTACCTTTTCAGCGACCAGGTGCCGCTGAATGATTTGAACAGCGCCTATGCGGAGGTGTATCATTTAGCAGGCGCTAAAATTGGTTTTCAAAAAAGTTTTTCCAAAGTACACCTCAAACTGATGGCGGGTGCCGACAACCTGCTGGATGAAAAGTATAGTCTGGGTAACGACATCAATGCAGCCGGCGGACGTTATTACAATGCCGCTGCCGGCCGCAACTATTATGCAACCCTGAGTTTTCAGTGGACGAAGTAAGTAAAATGCAGTCAACAGACGACAGTCCACAGCCGGGAGAGAAGTTGTAAGTAATAAGTAAAGAAGGCAGAAGACCAAAGGCGGAAAGCTGAAGGCAAAAGTGAAAAGGCAAAACCAAAAAGCAGGACAGTCAGACTGGTGCAGCGCCTTATCCCGCGCTAGCTTCAGACACGTATTGCTTTGAGAAAAGACTAGCGGAATACAGCGCCTGCAGTATTTCATCAAAACACGCAAAAAGACAGAACTCTTTTAAAAACCCATATTGGTAAACCGTTTCAAATAATCTACAGAACTGAATAAAGGATACCTGCTGTAGTGACAGTTGCTGTGCGTGGGCAAGGCCAAAGGGGCGGAGCCATCGGGTTGGCCTGGAACTTTTTGCTCCCCTTTTTCGGGGAGAAAAAGTAAGAAGCGCTACCTACCGAAAGAAAAATCAATAGTCATATGAATTATTGAAAGAATTTACTATATGGGGTTTTGAAGAAGTGAGCAGGAGATGCTGAAACAAGTTCAGCAGGACAGGAGGGCGACACATGACAACTGCTTGAAAACCCAATAGGCAAAGTAACAGGTTGAAAAAATTGCAAATAGACAATATACCTCCTAATAATGCTTCCAGGCCTTTAGGTATTTGGAAATATCATGCAGGTCCGACCTGGAAATCTCATCTTTTTTAAATGCAGGCATTACCCCTAACCCATGCCGCATTTGAAAACGTTTGACAAACTGCGGGGCCGGATTGGAATTGATGGCTGGTCCCAGGCCGGCTTCTCCGGCCGGATGGCATTTCTGACAATGCATCATAAACACTTTTTCGCCATTGGCAATGCGGGCATTGGCCGGCTCAAAAGCTTTTTGTTGTACCGGCTCGCTTTTGCGCATCGAACACTGCCCAAACAGCAATACACAAAGTATAGCAATGATCAAAACAATCAGCACCAGCCTGTATCTTTTCATAATGTTTGTTTTGTGATCTTCCAGATAACGCCGGTCCCTTTTTGCGGGTACACACCCGACTTGTTTACCTGCATAATGCCAAAGTCTACTACATACAGCGCATCGCCTGACAGATTGAACTTTACAGAAAGCGGTCTTTCCAGGCCGCCTTTTTTCAGCCAGGAGGCCGGACCGTTTCTTTTGCCCTTATTCACCGCAAAGTCACGGATCACGCCATTCTCCACATTCACCCGCACCACCTTAAAACCCACCGGCGCCAGCACCTTTCCTACTTTAGGCGCCATGTCTCCCAATTGGGCTACAAAAGCTTCACCTTTAAAGCCAAAGGCGTCACTGCTGGAAAAGTCCAGCCCATTAGACGATGAATGCACGCCAAAAACAGCAGCGGGTTGTGGTGGTGTATTAGGATAGGTTTGCAACAAAGGTTGAACGGCTTTACTTTTCGGCACCTTAAATTCTTCATCAGCTACAATACTTTTGCCGGCAGAAAAATCCGGAAAGCCATACCACAGACCTTCTTTAATTTCCCATAACACATCACCGGAACCCCAAACCGGCCGGCTGCCCCGGTCGTCAAAAGCATTTTCGGTTACAAATAAACGACCATCCGGCGCCAGGGCCAAAGCGTAAGGATTGCGCAAACCCCAGGCTACGGTTTCGGCAGTTCCGCCACTTACAGGTATGCGCAATATAGCACCTGTACAGGGCACGACACCTTTAATAATCTGCCCAGCAGTAGTAGCCGTTCCAAATGGCACAAAAGCACCGGTGGTTATTGTATCGTTTGGATTATCGGTTAATGGGTTCAATGAGGTATAGTTCTGACCGCTTAATACCAGGTCTTTGCAGGGCAGGTCATGAAAAGTTTTATTGCGTTTCAACCAGCCATATTCGGCATTATCAGTACCTACCACGCCGGAATTGGTAGCCGTACCCACACCAAAATAAATATAGCCGTCTTTGATAACAGGTCCATTGGTATGGTGATCGCCCATGCTGGGTAAATTACTGATCAGCGGCGTAATGGTGCCATCCTTCGTGATGCGCAGAATTTTACCGCCTTCCCCCTCGCCGCCTTCTGCTATATAAAAGGCACCATTTTGCCAGGTAATGCCATTCCACGGGCCGTTTTTGGCGCCGGTTGCCACCACGGTTTTGTGACCATTATTTTCTATCCGCAGCAGTTGGGGTGTTTCCCATATTTCGCCGTAAGCGTAGCCGGTTTCAATTACATACAGCCGCTCTTCATCATCAAAGGCAGCGGCACTGGGAAAGGTTAATCCACTGGCTACCGCTTCTATGGTGTATCCCGGCGGTAGGGCAATGTCTTTTGCCTGGATGTTGCGTTGCGGAATCTCTCTAATCTGAGCACCACCATTGGAGGAACGCATGCGGTAACAACCCACTTGAAGAAATATAAACAGAAAGAATAAACCACCAACCAGCAGGTTCCGGTACATAGACAGGCTTTGAGACCTTAATTTACTTAAAAAGCCATGCCACCCTGCTACTTGATCACAACACTGCCGAGCTTTTTAGACAGCTCCATTTCCATTTGTTTTAAATGACAATGGGTGAGCACCAGGTTGGCTTGTTGGGCAGCATCTGCTTTTTCAATATCGGCCTGGTTTTGCAGCAACAAGCGTTTGATTTTTCGCAGCTTTAAATAATTGATGGCAGACTCCACCTGCTGGGGCGTGGTATCTTTCTGGGTGTTTAAAAACTTCGCCAGCATGTCTTCATTGCCGGGGCTGATGGATTGTTGAAAAGATTTATAATCCTGCTGGAAAAGCGTTTTCTGAAAACCTCCGGCCTGTGAAAGGTCGCTTTTCCAGTGAGGGCTTTCTTCAAAAGGAAAGTGAAGCAGGGAAACCGCTAGCGTACTTACTTCCGGGTCAGGATGGTATACAAAGAAATTTTGGTCAATGGTGTTTACTGCATGATTTTTATACTCCTGAATCAGCTTTACAACCGCCGTATTTTCAATCAGGTCTTCCTCTGGGAGTTCCGTCAAAATGTATTCGGCGATTTTAAGTTCTGCATCCCAGGGCTTGTTGCCATGCTCAATCAGCACCCGGGCTATTTCCCGTTCCTGCAGGTCATCTTTGAATAAGAGGTTGAAGGTGTGATCGTCGTAATTGCCCACTTCTGCCTTCCGGGCATTTTCCTCGTGTACTTTTGCTTCTTCAAAAGGCAGCTGGTTTTCTACCAGAGAAAGGCGGTTGCGGATAAACTTGTTGACCAGGGCCGTAAAACCTGCTTCGTCAATTTTCAGCAGCTGGGCACATTGGCGTATGTAATCCTGCTGCCGGGTAAAGTCTTCTGTTTTATCAATGCGGCCAATGGTTTCCGCCACCTGGTTCACCACTTCTGCTTTTTTGTTGGCGTCGCCGCCGGCATCCTGCAGCAGCACCTCCAGCTTGAAAATGATAAAGTCTTTTTTGTTGGCGGCTATGAACTTTTTAAATTCTTCAGTGCCTACTTTTTTCACATAGCTGTCTGGGTCTTCGCCACCCGGGATCAGCACCAGCTTTACATCCAGCCGCTCCTCCAGTGCCAGGTCCAGGCCCCGCAAGGCTGCCTTTACACCCGCCGCATCGCCATCATAAATAATGGTCAGGTGGTTGGTGTATTTTTTTATCAGCCGCAGCTGGTCCTGCGTTAAAGAAGTACCGCCACTGGCCACTACATTTTCAATACCCGCCTGGTGTAGCGAGATTACATCGGTATAACCTTCTACCAGCAGGCATTCATCCTGCTTGTCAATGGCATGGCGAGCAAAGTAAGTGCCGTACAGAATTTTACTTTTCAGGTACAGCTCGTTCTCCGGTGTGTTGATGTACTTGGGTGCCCGGTCGTTTTTTTTTATCAGGCGGGCGCCAAAGCCAATGATTTTGCCGCTGTTATTGTGTACCGGAAAAATAATGCGGTCCCGGTAATTGTCCATCAACTGCCCGTTACGCTCCACCACTAGGCCGCTTTTTTGCAGCAGTTCCGCATTGTATTGTTGTGCCAGGGCTTTTTTGGTAAAAGCATCCCGGCTATCGGGGGCATAACCCAGCTCAAACTTTTTGATCACCTCAGGGGTAAAGCCGCGGTGCTGCAAATAGCTCATGCCAATGTCCTGCCCTACCCCGTTTTCAAACAACGTGGTGGTAAAAAACTTTTGTGCAAACTGGTTGATGATGTATAAGCTTTCCGCTATTTGCAGGTGTTGCTTTACTTCGGGCGAAGTGCCGGTTTCCTCTACTTCTATGTTGTAGCGTTGGGCCAGCCAGCGCAGCGCCTCTACATAGCTGAGCTTTTCATGCTCCATCACAAAGGAGATGCTGTTGCCGCTTTTGCCACAACCAAAGCACTTGAAGATTTCTTTGGCCGGCGAAACCGTAAAGGAAGGCGTTTTTTCGTTATGAAAGGGGCACAGGCCCAGGTAGTTGGTACCCCGCTTTTTTAACTTGACAATACTGCCCACAATGTCCATGATGTCAATGCGGGCAGTGATCTGCTGTATGGTGTTTTGCGTAATCACAGAAGGCAAATATAGCTACCGAAAAATGGTTTGAAACAAGGAATGTTGCAGGAAAAATAATTAGCGAAATTTTCCTTTTCGATGCAGATCACCATTAGTCCGTCACCTTACCCGGATCAACGGCAACTTCTTTAAAACCCCATACCTTGTCAGCAGTGGTCTACTCCAACTGCGGCCTGACAAGCGGGGTGGTTGCAACACCTAAAATATAAGGTTTTTAAAGTAAAAAAATTTATCTTTTTTCCTAAGGAAGATTTTTTAAATTTAAACGACTGTAACCCCGCACCCTTTAAAATGGAAGAGCCACCCACACATTTATTAACCTTTAAAACTTTCTTCCATGGTCCAGACAGACATCTCACAGATCACCGCAGAGTGCTCAGAATGGCGGCAGGTTCTGCGCAACTACCGCGATGAATTTCAGCAAAACAAAAAAGAACTCGAATCCCACTGCCGCTCCCAACTCTCCCGAGATCAGTTACATGAAGTTGAGCACTTTCACAACCAGTTTCACATCCAACTCATCAACATTCACGACCTGAAGCAAGCCATCAAAGCCCACGAACGAACGCTTCAGTTTGAGTTATCTGCTCACAATGCACCTTCCGAGCTAACCGTAAACCGGCACGAACAGTTGTACGAACAGTTTTCCAGTATGGAAATGACTCTGCTGGACCTGCGTACGGAATTCCAGAACTTCTGCAGCCAGGTAAGCTAATGACCTACACCCATCACATATCCCATTGCATGCTTTTCAGCGTGCAGGATTTGTATTGCCTACATATTAAAATTTAATTTTATGGCAGACTTTGATACCTCACATGTAAAAAATATTGTTTTGCTGGGCCATGCCGGCTCCGGCAAAACATCACTAGCCGAATGCATGCTCTACGAAGCAGGCATCATCAACCGGCTGGGCTCTATTGGTGAAAACAATACCGTTGGCGACTATCATCCGCTGGAACAGGAAAGAGGCAACTCCATCTTTTCCAAACTCATGCACGTTAAATGGCGCGGGTACAAAATAAATGTGCTGGATACACCCGGCTATGATGATTTTGTAGGCGAAGTGCTGTCGGCCCTGCGGGTGGCCGATACCGGTGTGATGCTGTTGAATGCGGTAATGGGTGTGGAAGTAGGTACGGATGTGATTTGGGAATACACCGAAAAGTTTAAAACTCCCATGATACTGGCGGTGAACAAGCTGGACGACGACCAGGCCGATTATGACCGTACGGTACAAGAGGCCAAAGAACATTTTGGAAATAAAATATTGGTGGTGCAGTACCCCCGGCAGCAGGGGGCCGGCTTTCATGAAATTATTGATGTATTGCGCATGACGCTGTACAAGTTTAAGGATACTGGCGGAAAGCCCGAAAAATTACCCATACCAGACGAAGAAAAAGAAAGAGCCGCCCAACTGCACCAGGAACTGGTAGAAGCCATTGCCAGCAACGACGAAGCCCTGATGGAGAAATATTTTGACAAGGGCGAACTGGAAGAAGACGAAATGAAGGAAGGCATGAAAAAAGCCATGATCAACCACGACCTGTTTCCGTTGTTTTGCCTGAGCACCGCCCGTAACATGGGCAGCGGCCGGCTCATGGGCTTTATCGATAATGTTTGCCCCAGTGCCAACGAAATGCCACCCCAAAAAACCAGGAGCGGCACGCTGCTGCCGTGCAAGGAAGATGGTCCTACCTGCATCTTTGTTTATAAAACTATTTCAGAATCCCATGTGGGTGATTTATCGTTTTTCAAGGTGTTCTCCGGCAATATTAAAACCGGGATGGAACTGGTCAACGAATCCAACGGTGTGGTGGAAAAAATCAACCAGCTGTTTTTGATGGAAGGCAATAAACGGTTGCCGGTCCACGAGCTGACCGCCGGCGACATTGGCGCTACCTTGAAATTAAGGAACACCCATGTCAACAACACCCTGCATGTGCGGGGCAAAAATTACGAATTGGAGCCCATTGTTTTTCCACCTTCCAACATGACGGTTTGTATTGAAGCCGTTAAAAAAGGAGAAGAAGAAAAGCTGTCGCAGGCGTTGCACCAGTTGCGCGAAGAAGATCCCACCCTGGTGGTTGAGGTTTCGCAGGAGCTGAAACAAACCTTACTGCACTGCCAGGGCGATATGCACTTGGCCGTTGCCAAGTGGAAGATTGAGAACATTCATAAAGTAGAAGTCAAATTTGGCAAGCCGCGCATACCTTACCGGGAAACCATCCGCAAAATGGCAGAAGCCAACTACCGGCACAAAAAACAATCCGGTGGCGCCGGCCAATTTGCCGAGGTGTACATGCGCATTGAACCCTGGTTCGAAGGCATGCCCGAACCAGCCGGTTTAACCGTCAGGGGGCGTGAAGTATATGACCTGGACTGGGGCGGCAAACTGGTATTTTACAACTGCATTGTAGGCGGCGCCATTGACAGCCGCTTTTTACCCTCGATCCTGAAAGGCGTCATGGAAAAAATGCAGGAAGGGCCACTGACCGGCTCTTATGTACGGGATGTAAGGGTCAGTGTGTATGATGGCAAAATGCACCCAGTGGACTCCAATGATATATCTTTTAAAATTGCCGGCCTGATGGCCTTTAAACAGGCTTTTCAGCAGGCCGACCCGCAAATACTGGAACCGGTATACCAGGTAGAGGTTTTATGTCCCGATGAACTGACTGGTGCGGTGATGGGAGAAATACAAGCCCGCCGTGGTATCGTAGAAGGCATGGATGCCGAAGGCCATTTTCAGAAAGTAAGCGCCAAGGTACCGCTGGCAGAACTGCATGGTTTTTCTTCTGCCCTGCGATCCGTAACCCAGGGACGGGCCAAATTTACCATGAACTTTGACAGCTATGCGGCCATGTCGTACGACCAGCAGCGCAAGCTGACAGAAGAATACAGTAAAACCGCTACCGAAACAATTGCCTAAAATCAACACCCGGTAAGTGTATTTATGTATCGATCAAAATAAAAATCATAAAATTGCAGGGCAGTATTATGATTTTTGGATTTTATAGTTAATTTGGTTCTACGAGCAACAAAAATTTAAAATTCCACCTATGCATGCCTATTTCCGTAACCACCAGTATTACCTTGCTGAAAAATGCAATTGGTTAGACCGTCAGGTAAACAAAACAAGCAAACGTGCCTTAATGAAAATTGAGAGCTGGAAATTGATCGCCCAGACCGATGAAAACGATTTTCAGGTTCGGCTGATCGAAAAGTTGGTAAAGGACTCCCTGCTGACTTTGGTTTCCAACAAAACGGTACTGATTAAAGAAGGCTTTCATTTATACAACCTTAAGAATTAATCTACTTCCGTCATGCTATGCACGTTTTTTTCGTCAAAAAAACGTTGCATAGCATTTTCAAAAGAAGGCAGAATATCTCCTTTTTCACTTCCCAATACGCTATAGTATGGTCTTGCTGCCGGAAAAGTCAACTCGCTTAACGGCACCGCATTGATAAAGGCCTCCTCCAGTTCAAACTTATGGGCCGCCTCGTAAGCAAAATCGGCCCAGCTAATAGCACCTTTGTTGGCCAGGTGCCAGATGCCGCTTTCATCGTCTACCAGCAGGTCCAGAGCTGCATGCACAAGGTCCGGCACATAGGTAGGCGAAATAAAAACATCATTGGCTACCGGAAACTCCTGCCGCGTTGATAAATGATGCAAGACATGGTGCACAAAATTGTACTGATCCCAAGGTCCAAAGAACGCACTGGTTCGTATGATCAGGGTACTGTCGTTCACCTGTTGCAACTGCTCTTCACACTGTGCTTTGCTCAGGCCATATACATTCAGCGGATTCACCGGGTCGCTTTCCACATATGGAGCATTTTTGTTGCCGTCAAACACCAGGTCGGATGAAAAAGTGACCAGTTTAATTCCATATTTTTTACAAGCCAGCGCCAGGTTTAAAGGTCCCAGCTGGTTTTCTTTAAAGCACCGTTCGCGTTCCGCCTCGGCATCATCTACCCTTACATATCCAGCTGCATTTATAATAGCCCATGGCTTGTAAAAGTCAATGGCGCTTTCAATAGTTTGCATTTCCGCAATGTCACAATCCTGGCGGCTCATCAGCCGGTAGGGAATCATTCGCTGATCGCATACCCTGGCGAAGGCTTTACCTAATGTTCCATTCTTGCCAATAATTAATATGGGGTTTTGACGAACATTATTTTTGAGGGATTTCATTTTTACAATGGCTGGTACATAGATATATCTGCAATCTCTTTGCCACCATCCTTTGTCGTTTGACAATGGATGAATACACTGTTTCTTTCGAGTCAGGTGCTTGATGAAATTTCTTAAAGCGGTAGGCCTGGCCGTTCCGCTGCGCATATCAAAGACCCCGGGTTCATAATCACCGCCCGGCTGCGTCAACAACTTGTTCCAGCCAAAAGAGCCCATAATAGCCCAGGCCGTCACCCCACGAATGTCTACGCCACCGGCCTTCAATTTTTTGCAGGCATCCCATACATACTTAAACCACCGGATCTGTTCTTCCCGGTGGCAATGCAGGTGCACCTCGGTAATGGCAATAGGCTCCCGGTACCGTTCCCAGGCTTCTTGCACCAATACGGCAATACCGGTTTCTTCTTCCACCTCTACCCTCACGGCTTCTACATCTGCATAACGGTGACGACCATTGCTGCCATGGGTATGTTCGGGGTACAGGTAAATATTTTCATCCAGATAACGTTCAGAAGTAACATAATGGTTGAAACCAAAAACTTCCGGTACACAAGGATTTTGTTGAAAAAAACGCAACTGTTCCTCACGGATGCCCTGGCTGAGGAAATAGTTCCAAAGCTTGTGTTTAGCGTTCAGCCTGCCGCAAAGAATATCATAAGTCAGCCAACGGCGTTCATTTTCAAAATCAGCCTGGTATTGCAGCAAAGCAGTGCTGTAGGTTTTACCTAGATCTTCCGTTTGCACCAGTTGGGCGTATGGATTAATCTTCCGAATTTCCTGCATGGCCAGTACCGTTCCTTTCAGCTCATTTAACAGCATCAAAAGAAAGCTTTTATCATCGGTGGCATGCGGATACCAAAGACCGTATAAGCCACTAAACCGCGCCGTGGTCAATGGCTCATTAACCGGTGTATAATAATTGATCCAGGGAAACTGCTGGGCTACCTGCCGGGCATAAGCTGCTAAAAGCATGGGAAAATTTTCGTCCAGCAGATGGGTATAAGCCGGCCCGCTGCCGTGGTGTACCAAACCGGCAATCACATCAATATTCTGATTTTTGAGCTTTAGCAACTCCTGCTCTGTCCAAGACCAGTCAATCGGCTGATGACGATCCGGCTGGTGCTTTTCCCAAAGAACGGGGAAGCGCAGCTTTTTGATGCCCAAATCAATAATGGCATCTGTTGGCGGTTGTTGATAAAAGTTGGCATATTCCAACTGATCAAAATACGCATCACCAACTCTATTTATGGTACACTCAATTCCACCCCATATTTCAGGATTGTAACATTGTTTTTTCTTGTCCATTAACATGAGCTTCAGGTTGTCCTTGCATGATCTTTTTAAACAGGGTTAATGCTTGAGCTACCACCTGATCCATATTATAATATCTATAGGTTGCCAACCGTCCTACAAAATAGGTATTGGTCATGGTACCAGCCAGCTGCTGATACTTTTTATAGATCTCTGCATTTTCAGGTCGTGGTACGGGATAGTATGGGTCGCCTTCCGCCCTTGGAAACTCATAAACAACAGCCGTTTTAGGATGCTTTTGCCCGGTCAGGTATTTAAAATCAGTAATGCGGGTATACGCCTGCTCATTAGGATAGTTAACCGTACCGGTCGGCTGGAAATATTCGGCGTCTATGGTTTCAAACTTGAACTCCAAGGAACGATACGGCAGTTTGCCATAACAAAAATCAAAATAGGCATCCACCGGACCGGTATAGATCAGTTGCTTATACGGAATAATATCCATAATTTCCTTGTAATCCGTATTCAGCATGATCTTGATATTGGGATGCGACAACATTTTCTGGAACATGGCGGTATAACCATGCAGCGGCATTGCCTGGAACGTGTCTGTGAAATAACGGTCATCCCTGTTGGTACGGGTAGGTACTCTTGCTGTTACGGAAGCATCCAGCTCAGACGGGTCCAGATCCCATTGTTTGCGGGTATAGCCCCGGAAAAATTTTTCATACAGTTCGCGTCCAACTTTGCTCACCACCACATCTTCGGAGGTTTTTACCCGGTCTACTTTTTCTGCCCTGGAAGCAAAAAATTCTTCTACCTGCGAGCTGTTTAAATTGAGTCCGTAAAGTTTGTTGATCGTATCTAAATTGATGGGAATAGGCACCAGTTGCCCATCTACGCTGGCTAATACCCGGTGTTCATAGGGCCGCCATTCTGTAAACTGTCCCAGGTATTCAAAAACCTCTTTGCTGTTAGTATGAAAGATGTGTGGTCCGTATTTATGAATTAAAATACCATCGTTATTGTAATAGTCATAGGCATTACCGGCAATGTGATCCCGCTTGTCAATGATTAGAACTTTCTTGTTAGCCTGAGTCGCCAGTCTTTCAGCTAATACACTGCCCGCAAATCCGGCGCCTACAATCAGGTAATCAAACATATTGTGTTTCCTTTTTAGATTGAGAGATGGTTGACTTGTCTGCTACTAATTTATTTTCGATATGCTTGGCCATTTGGCTCCAGGTTTTATCCCAGGAGTTACCGGCTAAAAATGCATCCACTTTTGTAAGCCAGGCTTTTTTTGCTTTTTTCTTCAAAATGGTTTCGCCGCACTTAATAAACTGTTGTACGTTTTCGGCAATGTGCACCAGCTTATTTTCACCATAAGGCGAAACTACATCTTTGATAGGTGATGAAATAACAGGTATGCCAGCTGCTAAATATTCCGGTGTTTTAGTAGGACTGATGTACCGGGTGGATTCATTCATAGCAAAGGGGATCATGGCAACATCCCAACCGGATAAGTATTGCGGCAACTCTTTATAATCCTTACCACCCAGGTAATGAATGTTGGCATATTGGGGTAATGTGGCCGGATCAATTTTAACCACCGGACCAATAATGATAAACTGCCATTCAGGTTTTGCCTGGGCTGCCTGTCCTATCAATTCTATATCCAGTCGTTCATCAATCACACCAAAGAAACCAAACCGCGGATGTGGAATGTGTTCCTGGTCTGCCGGATCATTTTTGCAGATACGCGCTTTGCCAAAATGATCCTTGTCTATGCTGCTGGGGAAAGGATAAATATTGTGATGTTGTGTTTTCTTTGCTTCGTAAATGCTATAGCCGCCGGTAAAAACAACATCAGCTTTACCCATCAGGACCTTTTCATTGTCTTTTAAGGCAACCGGTGCAAACTTAAAGGCGGATAATTCATCCATGCAATCATACACCACCAGTTCAGGTTTTAAATGATCGGTAAAAGGCATTGCCATGGGTGTATAATACCAAGAGAAATAACGGCTGATTTCCATAACCGAAATCAGGTGCGTTATCATTTCCTGCTGTCGCTTCACCACATCGGCTTCTGATAAGCCGTGTTGCAAATGCGGAACAACAACATATACATTGCCATCTGCTTTGTTGATGTGCAATTTGTCAGGTGCATCATGAAAAATAGGCTCCTCAACAAAAAATACGCGGGTATGATTGGCAAACCGACTCAACAAATGTTGCGGACGCTGAAAAACAAAGTTCCAACGCAGATGTGAAAAACAAATCAGATCAATATCATTTAAGAATTGCCATGTGGCAGTTGGATTATTTTTTAGCATGCATTATTAAATACTATTTACATGCCAACGAGGTTTCACTTTAAATTAAGTATTGCATGATTAATGATTTGCTAAAGTGTGTAGAAAAAAATCCTCTAACTTATACATTGTTAAAACAAAACACATGCATACTCTACCTATATTAGTTTTTAAAGAAGTTTGTAAATAGCGCTTATTAAGAACAACCAAACATTTTGTTAACGCTGAAATTTTAGCAACATTCCTCAGGCCAATAATCAAAGTTTACAATGCATCTCAAATGAGCGGTTTAGTAAAATGCTTTAAAATCCCATGCAGCTATCTGTATTAAAGTTTGATTTATACATGGCAATTCTTAGCTATTGCATTTAATATTCCAAACTAAAGTTGGTGATGTTTTACTCCATTGTTATTGCAAGCATAGTGCAGTATAAAAGAGTACAAAATAAATCTGCAGGTATTGATCTTACAGCAGAGAGTAGATTGCTCTTCACCCGTGATAATGTTTAGTAAAAATGGATCATTCAGCTTGTATTAGAGTTGCTTATTGTACAGGCAGTAACACGGTAAGACCAACAACAAATCTATTGCGAATGCATAAGGATGGATTGCTGTTGAAGTAGGGAAAGATCCAAAATAAAAAAGTGTCTTGCAATTAGTTATACAAGACACCTTTTTACTGGTTAGTTTTATATACTAGGCTTTCGCCATTTTTTTCTTGGGCTTTAATTCTGCTACCGGTTCTGTCAAAATGTACTCGCACTCAATATCAGATTTCTTAAACTGCAAGGCATGCCACACATGGTCCAAGGAAACCTGCTCGGCGGTTTCATAACCGGCATCCGTCAGTCTTTGCCAGCATCCTACCCGGTTCAGGTCTGTCACAATTTTAGAGGTTACCTTGGGATAAGCCACCCAAAGTTTTGATTCATCCTTCAGGGCTGGCATGATATCACCTAAAATGGTATTCAGTTGATTTTCGTTTACGGCAAATACTAAAGCAAAATCAATTTTGCGGCTGCGAAGTAAGGGAGTCAGGTTTTTTGCGAAAGAGAGCTTACTAAATTGTTTTTCGATAGAGGAAGGAAGGCCTTGGATCAGTAATGTTTTTTCGTTTTTCAACTGTAACTTTTCAAAAATAGTTTGAGACATACCAGTTTTAATTTTTTAGAAATGATAAAAACAAATCCCAAGCGAGGTTTCGGTATCTAGTTGATCTTCGGATAAACAGGCAGGCAAAAGTACAAAAAAATATGAAGAAATTAAGGCTTTTACACAAAAAACCCGCTAAAATAAAAGGTTTTAGCGGGTTTTTTGTATTATTTTTTTTTATTTACCAACCGGCTTGTAATATTTCAGGGCTTCCGGCAGGTACTTTTCCAATTGCTGAATACGGGTCTGCTCCGCAGGGTGGGTGCTTAAAATTTCCGGCGGATTTTGTCCATTCGACTGGGCCGCCATCCTTTTCCAAAGTGCTATGGCTTCCCTGGGATTGTAACCAGCCATGGCAGCCCATATCATGCCGTAGCGGTCGGCTTCCAGCTCTTGCTTACGGGAGAAAGGCAGCATAACTCCTACCTCAGAACCAATACCATAAGCCTGCAAAAACAGGTTTTGTGTAGCTGCCGGCTGAGAAGATACCGCCACCGATAAAGCCACACCACCTAACTGCTGGGCCAGTCCCTGGCTCATCCGCTCGTTACCATGCTGGAAAATGGCGTGTGAAATTTCGTGACCCAGTACGTTGGCCAGGGCGGCTTCGTTTTGAGTAATGGGTAATAAACCACTATAAACCACTACTTTACCGCCGGGCATGGCCCAGGCATTGGCATCACTGCTATTTACCAGGTTAAACTCCCATTTGTAACCTTGCAGTTGTTGTGTTAAACCTTGCTGTTTGTAATACGTTTCCACAGCCGCGGCCAGGCGGTTACCTACCCTTCTTACCATTTCAGCGTCCCGGTCAGCCGAAGGGCTTACGACCCGGTTGGTTGATAAAAATTGCCGATACTGCTGATTGGCCATTGCCTGCAGCTCGCTTTCGGATACCAGTTTAAACTGGTTCCTGCCTGTAACCGGATTGGTTGCGCAACCTACCACTACTGCCGCTACTAAAAAGAACGTAGTTATTTTCCGTACCATTTTTAAAGTCTTTTTATTACAAATTCAATGATTATACCAAAGGCATAACCTTAGTACAAGGTAAGATGGCGAAATAAAAAGAAGGTTTAATTACTTATTCTGCCGCTGTTTTTTCCGGTCGCGGTGTTTTAGGATGGGCACTTTGTTTTCGTTGCCCCGGAGGATGCGGCCAATGTTTTTCTGGTGCGTTAACAGCACCATCAGTGCCACTACGATGGCAAATACGCGGTACAAAGCTTCGGGCTCGTTGAAGATGACCAAGATAAAAACGGGAAAGGCAATGCTGGCTAAAATTGAACTTAATGAAACCCACCGGGTTAAATATAGTACCAGGATAAAGACACCCACGCAGCAAAGGGCTACGTTGGGTTGTATCCC
>JAEWAC010000420.1 GCA_023391895.1 Bacteroidota bacterium | reverse complement strand
GTCTTTGGCATGCTGCTGCACTTCGCCAATCAGTTCATCAATGGCCTTGGCAAAATAAGTAGTGGCAGCTTCTATACGCTGGTGCAGGTGGGCGTAATTATCTGCTGCGGCCGTGGTCAATATCTTTTCCAGTTGCGAAGCAAACTTTAACGCCACCTGTTGGTGCTCGGCCGCTTTTTTCAGCAGCTTTTCGGCCCACAGGGTGGCTTCGGCCTTGCCGTGTATCTGCCGGCCTTCATAATCATCCAAGTGCAGTTGCAGGGTGTGTACCAGTTTGCTCCAGTCAAAGGTTTGCACCAGCGAGTTTTCTACAAATTTCTTTTGCTCTTCCTGCAGTTGCTGTTCTAAGGTTTCTTCCGGGGGTGCAGAGGCCGCAAAAGCCAGTACCCTTTCGTCGGTGCTGATGCACTGCGGGTTGATCTTGGAATACAGCACCATGCCGTCCATGGAAGTTAAGCGGCTGAGGGCTACGTACACCTGCCCGGCGGCAAAAGAGTCACCGGCATCCACTATGGCTTTTTCAAAGGTCAGGCCCTGGCTTTTGTGGATGGTAATGGCCCAGGCCAAACGAATGGGATATTGCGTATAAGAACCCAGTTCTTCTTCATCAATGGTGTCTTCTTCTTTGTCGTAGTTGTATTTGATGTTGCGCCAGGTTTCTTTTTCCAATTCCAGCTCTTCACTTTCGCCGGGAAATTGTACCCATATCTTTTCCTCTTCTATGCGTGCAATCGTGCCGATCTTGCCGTTGTAAAAACGCCGGTTTTCTCCTTTGTCGTTTTTAATGAACATGATCTGGGCGCCTTCTTTTAAATGCAGGGTCTGATCTACCGGAAAGGCCTTTTCATTAAAATCGCCTTTCACAGTGCCTTCAAAAGCATGCACTTTGCCCGGCAGCTTTTTCAGCTCGGACCGGTTAATGGTATCGGCCCGGTGGTTGTGCGAAGTGAGGGTGATAAAGTTGTCTTCCCGCGCCGGCACAAAAGCAGGATGGTAATGCTGGTGCAGCTCGTTCAGGTCATGTGGCGTAACAACATTGTTGCGGATGTTGTTTAAAATATCGATAAAGTGGTTGTCGGTTTGCCGGTAAATTTTTTGCAGCTCGATGTAGACCGGCGGCACCTGCTGCAGCACCTGCGCATCAAAAAAGAAAGGGTTTTTGTAATAATCTTTAAGCACGTTCCACTCTGCTTTGTTGGCCACCGGCGGCAGCTGAAACAGGTCGCCGATATACAATACCTGCACGCCACCAAAGGGCAGGTGGGGTGCCCGGCGGTAGCTGCGTAAAATGGCATCGATAGCATCCAGCATGTCGGCCCGAACCATCGATACTTCGTCAATGATCAGTAGTTCTAGTTCTTTCAGCAACTCGCGTTTGTTGCTGCTGAAGCGAATGTTTTTGAGCAGCAGCGGCTCGTTCACTACTTCGCCACCGGTGTTGGCCTGCACGTATTGCCGGGTAGGCAGGTACACACCAAAGGGCAGTTGGAAAAACGAGTGCATGGTGACACCGCCCGCATTGATGGCGGCCACGCCGGTTGGGGCTACCACAGCCATTTTTTTAAAGCTGGACTCCCGGATATATTTTAAAAAGGTGGTTTTCCCTGTGCCTGCTTTTCCGGTAATGAATACGTGCTGCGAGGTGTGGTTGACAAAGCCTGCAGCCAGCCCGAACAAGCGGTTGATTTCTGTACCCGACATGGGTCTAAGGTACTTAACTGTGCTGCTTTGGGCAAGTAATCTGCTAAGAAAATTAGTTAATTTTTGAGGTGATGGGCAGCGGCGGTTGCGCTGTATACTTCTATGGTGGATTTTCTGCATGGAGCATTTTCCTTGCGGTTGAAGCTCAGTTTTTATTTTCTCACCATATGGGATTTAGAAGAAGTCGTAATATCTCTCGCCTCTGTCATGCTGAACTGGTTTCAGCATCTCCTTTGAACTTCTTGAATCCCCTTATAGCAGCTTCTTTTATGATTTTTTATGACTATTTACAGAACTCCTGTAGTTAGCGCTTCTTACTTTTTCTCCCCGAAAAAGTAAGCAAAAAGTTCAAGGCCAACCCGAAGGCTCCGCCCGTTTGGCCTTGCCCACGCACAAGGAAGAAGTTATAAGTGGTAAGTAATAAGTTATGGAGCGTCCTATGATTTTTCGAAGAAGTTTGAACTTTTTGTGTGCTGAGGTCAACTACTGCAGGCGCGGTATCCCGCTAATCTTTTCTGAAAGGAATAGATGATTTAAGTTAACGCGGGATAAGGCGCTGCACCAGTCTGGCTGCTCTACTTTTTGCTTGTGCCTTTTCACTTTTGCCTTCCGCTTTCAGCCTTCTTTACTTATTACTTACTACTTACTACTTATCACTTCTTCTGTGGACCGTCATCTATCGACTGTGGACTTCTCTCTCCCCAAATCGTGGTTCAGACTAATGGCATTTGAAGTGATCAAAGGCTTCTTTGCAGTCAAGGCAGCGGTATATGGATTTGCAGGCGGTGGAGCCAAACTGGCTCACCAGTTCGGTGTGGTAAGAGTTGCAGCGGGGGCATTGCACGGCTTCCTGCTGGAACATTTGGGTGGTGCAAAATTGCTGCTTCGGATTGGGTGGCGCGATGCCGAACGCTTTGAGTTTCTGCTTGCCTTCTTCGGTCATCCAGTCCGTGGTCCAGGCAGGGGAAAGGGTTTGGTTGACGATCACATTTCTATAGCCTTTTTCAATCAGCTTCAGTCGTATGTCCATGCGGATGACATCCATGGCAGGGCAACCGGAATAGGTAGGCGTAATGGTGATGGTAACGGTCGGCCCTCCTGAAGGAGTAGTTTCAGAAGAAGCTACCTGCACCTCCCGCACAATGCCTAGGTCTATAACCGACAGAACGGGTACTTCCGGATCTTTGACTTCTCCCAGTAAGTGCCAGATCTTTTGTTCTGCTGCTACTGTGTCAATATATAAATCAGTGTTGTTCATAATCGCCTTCAAGGCACGTTGTTTTACCAGGTGGCGTTGGGGTAAGCCCGCTGCAGGTACTGCATTTCAGATAATAAATAGCCCATGTATTCGGTATGCTGGCCTGCTTTGCCGCCCTGCTGCGTCCAGGTAGTTTGAGGTACAGCTAATGTTGCTTCGGTAAATACCGTATCTGTTTTTTGCAGCCAGGCTTCTTTCAGCAAAGTTACATCCACACCATTACCCGTTGCTGCAGCCTGCAGTTCAAAAGGTGCGGCTACAAACATTTCGCCGGTAAACATCCAGCATTCCTCCAAGGCTTTTTTCAGGCGCTGGTTACTTTCTTCGGTGCCGTCGCCCAGGCGCACCACCCACTCGCTGCTCCAGCGCAGATGATAGGCTACTTCTTTCAGCGACTTTTCGGCTATAGCCGCTAATTGAACATCCTGGCTGTTTTGCAAAGCGGTGTATTGAAAAAACTGAAACGCACTGAAAAAGAATTGTTTCAAAATAGTTTGTGCCCAGTCGCCATTGGGTAGTTCGGCCAACAGGAGGTTCAGGTATTGACGTTCCTCCCGCAGAAAAGCCAGGTCGTCTTCCTGCAGTTCCCGGTTGTAGCTTTTCCACAGGCGGGGAATCAAGTGGTCAACCGCTTTTTTTTCATCGTCATTGAAACCATTATAAACATCCGCGGCATATTGATAAAAGTTGCGGGCCTGGCCAATCAGGTCCAGCGAAATATTGGTAATGGCAATATCCTGCTCCAGCACGGGGCCGTGGCCGCACCACTCCGCATTGCGCTGACCCAGAATTAGTGCATTGTCTGCGAGGTGGAGAGTGTATGTGAAAACTTGACTGGTTGACAAGCTGATTAGTTAAAAGTGTTATGAAAAAATCCTGATAATCCAAAAAATCCTTTAATCCGCGGTCACATGTGTGTCAGTTCATCGGGCAGGTCGTAAAACGTGGGATGACGGTACACTTTATCATTAGCCGGTTCGTAAAAGCTTTCTGCTTCGTCGGGGTTAGATGCGTGAATGTATTTGCTTTCCACCACCCAGATGCTCACCCCTTCCTGACGGCGGGTGTATACATCGCGAGCGTTTTCAATAGCCATTTGCGCATCGGCCGCATGCAGGCTGCCTACGTGCTTATGATCCAGGCCTTGCTTGCTGCGGATAAATACTTCCCAAAGCGGCCACTCGGCCCCTCCCCGCGAACCCTGTTCCCAACCTTGGCGCTGCTCGGTTGCCCCGGTGGGGAGGGAGATGGGGGCAGCGTCCTTTTTTTCTGTTGCCGGCTGATTACCGCCTTTGATGGCATCGTAATCGCCGTAGTACATTTTCTTTAAAAAGTCCATATGGAGTGAATGAAAAAATGTAAAATGGCGTGTGTAGTGCAGGCTTTTTTTACATTTTCAATTTTTCATTTTGAATGATTAGGCTGCTTTCTCTACTTTGTTTCTGGCTGCTCTTTTCTGTGCATGGGCCACGGCGGCTTCCCGCACCCAGGCGCCTTCTTCCCAGGCTTGGCGGCGGGCCTCCAGGCGTTGCTTGTTGCAGGGACCATTGCCGCTTACCACGTTCCAGAATTCTTCCCAGTTTATTTTTCCAAAATCATAATGCTGGCGCTTTTCGTTCCATTTCAGGTCAGGGTCGGGAAGGGTCATGTCCAGCAGTTTTACCTGTTCGGCTATCATGTCTACAAAGCGCTGGCGCAGCTCGTCGTTGCTAAAGCGTTTGATCTTCCATTTCATGCTTTGCTCCGAGTGCTGGCTGTCGCTGTCGTGCGGACCAAACATCATGAGTGAAGGCCACCACCAGCGGTCAATGGCATCCTGCACCATGGCGCGTTGTTCTTCGGAGCCTTTGCTTAGTACCAGCAGGGATTCAAATCCCTGACGCTGGTGAAAGCTTTCTTCCTTGCACACCCGGATCATGGCGCGGCTGTACGGACCGTAGGAGGTACGGCAAAGCGGCACCTGGTTCATGATGGCGGCGCCATCTACCAGCCAGCCAATGGCACCCATATCGGCCCAGGTAAGCGTGGGGTAATTGAAGATGGAAGAATACTTGGCCTTGCCGCTGTGCAGCTGCTCAATCATTTCGTCGCGGGAGATGCCCAGGGTTTCGGCGGCAGAATAGAGGTACAGGCCATGACCGGCTTCGTCCTGCACTTTAGCGATGAGTATTTGCTTGCGTTTGAGCGAGGGGGCCCGGGAGATCCAGTTGCCCTCGGGCAGCATGCCTACAATTTCGCTGTGCGCATGCTGGCTGATCTGGCGGATGAGGGTTTGCCGATATTTCTCCGGCATCCAGTCTTTGGGCTCAATGCGAATTTCCTGGTCAATTTTATCCTGAAATATCTTTTCTAATTCCTGTACAGACATATAGCAATTCGTTATTAACAAATTTACAAAAATTGGCCCCGGTATTTGGTAATGTATTGTGAACATCGCACCGAAGTGCAGCGGCCGCCGGAAAAAAGGCTTTTTCCATGCCGGTTCGATTAACTTTACTGTTATCCAAAAAAGGATATGGGGTTTTGAAGAAGTGGGGCCGATGACCTCAACCAATCCTTATTTTTGTTTGAAACAATTGTCACTACCATATGAAGTTTACTTTCAGGGCCTCTTTTCTGCAGGCCGCCGTGCTAGCAAGTATTGTTATTTTTTGTGGTGCCGCATCCTGCAATAAATCGGGTGGCAACAGCACCGTAGAACCTGGCAGTGGACCACCCGTTGGCGCAGCACCGATACCGGTAGAACTGTGGCTGACCAAAAAAGACCAGTCCGTGCTGTTTCAAAAGCAAAATGCCGCTCTGGCTTTCCGCACAGCTGCCGCTAATGCCCATCCTAACATTATAGTAGATACCTCCAAGACCTTTCAGAACATGGATGGTTTTGGTTATACCCTCACCGGGGGCAGTGCCCAGCATATTATTCGCATGAGCCCGGCGGAAAGAACGGCTTTATTAAAAGAGTTATTTGCTACCGATGGCAATAACATTGGCGTAAGCTACCTGCGGGTGAGCATTGGCGCTTCTGACCTGAACGAACGGGTGTTTTCTTACAACGACCTGCCGGCCGGCCAAACCGATCCGCAGATGACGCAATTTGACCTGGGACCTGACAAGGCCGATGTGGTGCCGGTACTGAAAGAAATACTGGCCATCAACCCCCACATTCAGATCATGGGTTCGCCCTGGTCGCCGCCGGTGTGGATGAAGACCAATGGCGATACGCGGGGTGGCAGCCTGAAGCCGGAGTTTTATGATGCCTATGCCCTGTACTTTGTCAAATACATACAAGCCATGAAAGCAGAAGGCATCCGCATTGATGCCATTACGGTACAAAACGAACCGCTGCACCCGGGCAATAATCCCAGTTTGTTGATGCTGGCCGAACAACAGGCGGAGTTCATTAAAAAAAGCCTGGGACCTGCTTTCCGCAAAGCCAATATTGACACCAAGATTATTATTTACGACCACAATGCCGACCGGCCAGACTATCCTATCAGCATTTTAAATGACTCGGAGGCAAAGCAATATATTGACGGCTCTGCTTTTCACCTGTATGGCGGTACCATCGATGCTTTGTCGCAGGTGCACCAGGCACACCCGGATAAGCACCTGTATTTTACCGAGCAATGGATTGGGGCACCGGGCAATTTTCCCGAAGATTTAAAATGGCATGTAAAAACACTAATGATCGGGGCACCCCGCAACTGGTGTCGCACAGTGCTGGAGTGGAACCTGGCCGCTGATCCCAACCATAAGCCGCATACCGACCGGGGTGGCTGCGACCGCTGCCTGGGTGCGATCACCATTGACGGCAATAAAGTAACCCGCAACCCGGCTTATTACATCATTGCGCATGCCTCTAAGTTTGTGCGCCCGGGTTCGGTACGTATTGGCAGTAATACGGCCGGCAACCTGCATAATGTGGCTTATAAAACGCCGGATGGTAAAAGGGTGCTGCTGGTGATTAATGACGGCAATGCGGCGCAAAGCTTCAACATCCAGTTTGGCGGACAAACGGTTGCTACTTCACTAGATGCGGGTGCGGTAGGGACTTATGTGTGGTAAGTTTTGTTTTTATGTTTTTAGATAAAGAGCAGTTGTCTTTTGACAACTGCTCTTTATGTTTGGTATCCACAACGAAAACTCCTTCAAAAGCCCATATAGCTGTTTGAAACTTTTCCTTTTCACTATGGTTTTTTAAGAATTCGTAACACCTTTTTCCCCTGTCATCCTGAATTTGTTTCAGCATCTCCTGTTAACTTCTTCAAATCCCCATATAGCAGTTTTTTTATGATTAACTATGACTATTTGCTTTTCCTTCTTTAGTCAACTCTTCTTACTTTTTCTCCCCGAAACAGTAAGCAAAAAGTTCAAGGCTGCCCTGATCGCTCCGCCCCTTTGGCCAGCCCCCGCACAAGCAACCCTCATTCTTAAGTGTATCACTCGTTAAACTCTGTAGATAATTTGTAAAGCTCTTACCGGCATGGGGTTTTGAAAAAGTTCAAGTCTTGTTGCGTGCTGTGGTAAAATACTGCAGGCGCTGTATCCCGCTACACTTGCACTACAGCAACAAGAGTTCTGAAGCTGGCGCGGGATAAGGCGCAGAACCCCGGTTGACTGCTCTACTTTTTTGGTTTTGCCTTTTAACTTTTGCCTTCTTTACTTATTACTTACAACTTACTACTTATAACTTCTCTCTACTGTGGACTTCTCTCTTCCCAAATCATGGTTCCGACTACTTGGCATCAAAATCCACGACTACTTTTTCGGTGGTGGGGTGCGACTGACAGGTAAGGATATAACCCTGGTCGATCTCATCCTGCTCCAGGCCCCAGTTGACGTCCATTTCCACCCGGCCTTCCAGCAGTTTGGCTTTGCAGGTGCAGCACACACCGCCTTTGCAGGCGTAGGGCAGGTCGGCGCCTTGTTGCAGGGCCGCATCCAGTATGCTGAGGCCCTCGTAGGCTAGGTCAAAGTCGAATAGAATCCCGTCCAGCTTAACACTGACTTTGGCTTTCGGGCTTTCTTCTTTCACCGGCGTTTGGCTGGTATCCACCGTAGATTTTTTTTGTCCCGGTACGGTAAACAATTCAAAATGGATATGGTCTTTTGAAACACCGCGGGCTTCCAGAAAACCTTTGATGCAAAAGATCATTTCTTCCGGCCCGCAAAGGAAAAATTCATCCAACGTTGAAAGGGAGATGAGCTTTTGAAACAATTGCTCCAGCTTGGCGACATCGATGCGACCATAGTTAATGTCGGTTTCGCTTTTTTCGCGGCTCAGGATATGGTAAAGGCGAAAGCGGTCGATGAATTTATCTTTCAGGGCTTCCAGTTCTTCCTTGAAAATAATGCTCGCCTTGGTGCGGTTGCCGTATACCAGGGTAAAAGTGCTGTGCGGCTCGGTGAGCAGCGTGGTTTTAATGATGGACAAAATGGGTGTGATGCCGCTGCCGGCTGCAAAAGCGATGTAATTCTTTTTTTGTTCCGGGTGGAGCTCCGTATGGAATTTCCCAACCGGTGGCATTACTTCCAGCACGTCGCCGGCTTTTAATTGCTCATTGACCCAGGTAGAAAAAACGCCGCCTTCCACTTTTTTCACCGCTACCCGCAAGCTGTTGTCAAAAGGAGAGCTGCAGATGGAGTAGCTGCGGCGCACTTCCTCGCCATTGAATTGTTTTCGAAAGGTCAGGCTCTGGCCCTGCTTGAACTGAAACGCTTCCTTTAGATCTTCGGGTACGGCCAGGGTGATGGAAGCGCAATCGTCGGTTTCTTTGACTACTTTTTGTACGGTAAGAAAGTGAAAATGAATCATGGCCAGCTATCCTTGTGTCATTGTGAAGCTATCAAAGATAAGGGCTGTGGCGGCATAGTGGCGGGAAGGTATTAAAAAAGCCCCGCCGGAGCGGGGCCTGTGTTTTTAGTTGCGATCTACTTTATTCTGAATTTTGGGAATCGTTTTTAAATACGCATAGATGGCCTTGGCTTCGTTGTCGGTAAGGCCGGCATAAGGCATCATGGGCAGTCGCAGTGCGGGTCCGTGGGGTACCTGGCCGTATTTCACGGCTGTGATGAACTGCTCTTCGGTCCATTTGCCCAGACCGGTTTCTTCATCCATGGTCAGGTTGAGGGTTTTAATTTCTTTGCCGTCGGGGCCCATCATCACGTTGCCGCCGCCAAAGTAGCCTTCCGACTTTTCGGGGTTCACATAGTCGTTCTTCGTAAAGTCTTTGGAGTGGCAGCTAAAGCATTCCAGTTGCGCTACGGCTATATAGCGGCCCCATTTTACCAGGTCGCTGGTATCGGGCTCGGCAATGGGCTGCTGGGGATAGGCGGCGGGCTTCATGGCGCCTATGTTGGAAATAAACTTGGCCAGGAAGGAGTACTGAGATTCGGGCTGCCGGGTGTTATCGGCCTGTACCCAGGTATGGTCAGAGCGCAGGTAGGCAATAATGGACTGGATGTCTTCGTCCGACATATGGCTTAATTTGGCCATCACGGGCAGAAAAGTACCGTCGGGCTTGATGCCGGTACGCAGCAGGTAGGCCAGTTCGCCATCGGTCCATTGGCCAATGCCGTACTCGGGGTGCTGGGTGATGTTTTTGGAATACACAGCGCCAAACTGGGGCGCCTCATCCATTCTGCGGCCGGTGAGTTTGCCGGTGTTGGGATCCATATGGCAGCCGCTGCACAGCATAGCCGCCAGCTTCTGGCCTTTTTCTATCCGGACAGGCGTGGGTTCCACTTTCAGGTTGACCGTTTCGGCTTTATAGGAGGGTACGCCTCTAAAAGCTACAAAAGCAGCAAAGCCACCCGCCAGGGCAGCTATGATGCCAACTACGAAAAGTAAGTAGCGTAGTGCTTTCTTCATGAGCAGTTGATTTTGGTTGTTTTTATGTGGTCTAAAGATAAACTTTACGCGGAATAAAATAAGGGCTGGCAAATCGCATCACGAAGCGGGGCGTATGGATTGTAGTTTTTTATGGATGAACTGTGTTGTTTCAAAAAAACCGGTATGCTGCTGCTAAAAAACACGTAGGTTTGCACGCCATTTTTGGCTTACCTTTCATTTTTAACTGATCCTATCTTATATGTCTTTAGTTGTAGTAGGTTCCATGGCTTTTGATGCTATTGAAACCCCTTTTGGAAAAAGTGACCGGATTATTGGCGGTGCGGCCACTTATATTGCCTGGAGTGCTTCCAATTTTGCCCGGCCCATCAAGCAGATATCAGTAGTGGGTTATGATTTTCCAAAGGAAGAGTTGCAGGCGCTGGAAAACCGTGGCGTGATCCTGGAAGGGGTGCAGATCAAGGAAGATGAAAAGTCTTTTTTCTGGAGCGGCAAGTATCATATGGACATGAACACCCGCGACACCCTGGACACCCAGTTGAACGTGCTGGCTAATTTTCAGCCCCAGGTGCCGGAAAGCTACCAGGACTGCGAGTTTTTAATGCTGGGAAACCTGGTGCCGGCCGTACAATTGAGCGTGATCGCACAGTTAAGAAACCGCCCCCGGCTGGTGGTGCTGGATACCATGAACTTTTGGATGGAAACCGCCCTGGACGACCTGAAAAAAGTGCTGGCCCAGGTAGATGTGCTGCTGGTAAACGACAGTGAAGCCCGCGAGCTGAGCCACGAATACTCGCTGGTAAAAGCCGCCAAAAAGATCCTGACCATGGGCCCCAAGTACCTGATCATTAAAAAAGGGGAGCACGGCGCCTTGTTGTTCCATGAAGACAACGTGTTTTTTGCTCCGGCCCTGCCTTTGGAAGACGTATTTGATCCCACCGGTGCCGGCGACACCTTTGCCGGCGGCTTCATCGGCCACCTGGTACGTACCAAAGATATTTCGTTCGAAAACATGAAGACCGCCATTATAGTAGGCTCTGCCATGGCTTCTTTCTGTGTAGAAAAGTTTGGCAACCAGCGCCTGACAGAAATCACCAAAGCCGATATTGACCGCCGCATTGTGCAGTTCCAGGAGCTGGTGAATTTTGATATTGAACTGGTATAAAAAAAGTGCACCGGGACGTATAAAAACTTTTTTCTTCCCGATGATCATAAACGTCAACCGATCTGGCCTGCTCCATTTGGAGCAGGCTTTTTTATTTTCCTCTCACTTCTTTATACCGTGTTCCTCAGAAAGAAAGAGTCGTACCGCATCCGTTTTAGTTCCGTTTCCGGGCCAGTGTTATGGTGTTTTTAAACTGTTGCTTTTTGCCCTGCAGGTTGAATACCTCTGTATAAATGATATAAGTACCTACGGGTAATTGTCGGCCACTTTCATCCAGGCCATCCCACTTCCATTCACCCCGGGTGCTCAGCAGGGCGTTTTTCACCAGGTGTCTTACCTGCCGGCCGGCGGCATCAAAAATAAAGACATTGGCTACAAAACCACTTTCGGTGAGTTGGTATTGTATCATGGCTACATCATCATGCCCGTCCTGGTCGGGTGAAAAGACCTTGAGCTGTACGTTGATAGTGGCCAGGCTGTTTTCGGGGATCAGGTATTGACTGTTTTTATAAGTAGGCGTCCGATAGCCGGCCGATGAAGCGGCCGAGTGCCAGTTGCTCCGGTCCTGGGTGGGCTTGTCGGGATGGATTCTTTCCAGCGCCATGCCCTCTTTTTCACGGTAAGGCAAAGTGCCAATCGTGCTGGTAGTGCAGTTCATCCACCACGTCGCCCTGCAGGCTCAGCAGTACCACCTTGCCTTCGCGGTCGGACAGGAAGGGCAGGGAAGAGAGGGGCAAAACCGCATGGGGATTTTGAACAAAATACTGCAGGTGTAAACTGGAGGCATTATCGGTCAGCACCACGTAATCGCCCTGGAAAAGGTAGTATGGGGTTTCGGACAACTTTTTTAAGGAAGCAATACTGCCGGTGCTGTCCCTGTTGGCCAGGTACAGTTGGCCGGCATCTATCACTTTGGTGCTGTGGTTATATAACTCTACATAATCGTAGCCATTAGGTCGGGGATTGAAAAGAATTCCGTTGATCACTACATCGCTCGCTTCGGCTGCTTTCGGCTGGCCAACAGGCAGTTTGTTTTGGCTGCCAATGCTATTGCCGCTGCAGTCGGCAATATGTTGAACCGTGAGGGTATAAACCGTATTTACATCAAGCGGTGCGGTTAGTTGCAGCTGTACCTGCTGGAGCAAAGGGTTGAGGGCCGTGGCGCCTTTCAGGGTAAGAAAAGGAGTAAAACTGTAGTGCGCCAGCGCTACGGCTCCGGCGCTGTCCACCGGTTCATCAAAGGTGACTATAAGGGGCGTGTCGTTCAGCACATGAACCCGCTCCAGGGCAGGCGGCGTGGTATCCCCATTCGTGTTGTTTACGGAATTGGTTTGTCCGGGTGTGCCGCCGCGGGCTGCCGTACTGGCCTTCCGGTTGCCGCTACTGGTGCAGGGGTTTTTTAATTCAATCATTTCCAGCCGCCCTGGGCCTTGGCGGCATTGCCATACCAGCCCGTTGTGTACGGTACGGCATGAAGGGTACGGCCTTCCTTCGAAAGCAAGGAAAGCAGCGTACCCTCGTTCACCAGGGCCGGGAAGCTGGGGATGGCCAGCACAGGGCCAAAAGAAGCTAATGCTGCGGCCTGGGAGGCAGTGGTGAGTATCACAAAGCTGTCGGCCGGTAAGTGGTAATCGGGAAAGGGCCACTGCGGCTGGTGCGGGTAACCAGCCGCCAGCCCTGCAGGTTAAGGGTTCTGCCGCTGCTGTTTTTAAGTTCAACGTATTCGGCATTGGGCAGGCCTACCGCTGGCGAAGGGTCGGCCATGATCTCCGTGATGATCACTTCGTACCTGCTGGCAGGCTGGGCAAAAGAAACATAAGGCAGGAGCCCAAAAACAGCTACCCGGATTAGTTTTATCATTATTCAAATGAGGTTGAATACTAATATGAAAAATTTTCATTTGGATTTCAATTCTTTTGTCAATATTTTCGTCAGGTAATGAAAACAACAAAGTATACAAAACGCACCAAGAAACAGCTCTCCTCCGGGGAAGGTGTATAGCGTTGTTGTATATAGAAGAATATAACTACGAGCCTTCCCGAAACGGGGAGGCTTTTTTTATTTGAAATTTTTAAAAACTAAGACAAAAAATGAAAGTTGCAGTTGTTGGCGCTACCGGCCTTGTAGGTACCAAAATGTTGCAGGTGTTGGCAGAAAGAGCTTTCCCTGTGGATGAATTACTTCCTGTTGCTTCTGAAAGATCCGTTGGTAAAGAAGTGGAGTTTAAGGGCAGGCAATACAAGGTGGTGAGCATGCTGGATGCCATTGCTGCAAAGCCGGATGTGGCCTTGTTTTCGGCTGGTGGCAGTACTTCGCTGGAGTGGGCGCCCAAATTTGCCGAAGCCGGTATTACCGTTATCGACAACTCCTCGGCCTGGCGCATGGATCCCGCCAAACCCCTGGTGGTGCCGGAAGTAAATGCCGATGCCTTAACGCCAGACGATAAAATCATTGCCAACCCCAATTGCTCCACCATACAAATGGTCGTGGCCCTGAACCCCCTGCATAAGCAGTATGGCATTAAAAGAGTCGTGGTGTCCACCTACCAGAGCGTAACCGGTACGGGTAAAAAAGCCGTGGACCAGTTGTTTAATGAACGCAACGGCCAGCAGGGTGAAATGGCGTATAAATACCCTATTGATCTGAATGTGATTCCGCAGATTGATGTGTTTTTGGATAACGGCTATACCAAAGAAGAAATGAAGATGGTCAACGAAACCAAAAAGATCATGGGGGATGACAACATCCGGGTAACGGCCACCACGGTGCGCATACCGGTCATGGGCGGCCACAGCGAAAGCGTGAATATAGAATTTGAAAAGGATTTTGACCTGGAGCAGGTAAAGCAATTGCTGAAAGAAGCACCCGGCGTGATCGTAGTGGATGACCCGGCTACGCAGCAATACCCCATGCCCCTGAATGCCCATGAGCGGGACGAAGTGTTTGTAGGCCGTATCCGCCGCGATGAAACACAACCCAACACACTCAACATGTGGATTGTAAGCGATAACCTGCGCAAAGGGGCGGCTACCAATGCGGTGCAGATAGCCGAGTACCTGATGCAAAAGGGCCTGCTGTCGCAGAACTAATGGCTGGTAATCACGTTTTTGGTTAGATAAGTGGCCGCCGCTGTGCGGCCATTTTCTACCAGCGTATCAATTTCGGCCTTGGACAATTTGCGGATGCGGGAACTGATATCACTACTGGAGATGGAAACCGTACGGCTCCAGTCTTCCTGGGTCAGTGCCTGCCGGTTTAGGTTTTCCATGATCATGGTATAAAAGGCGCGGGTGTATTCTTTTAAATTGGTGATGGGCATGGCCGCCAGTCCCTGGCCGTTGGCGTCACTTTCAATTTGGGCATCATGGTCTACCCGAAAGCCCAGGGTATGTTCATTATAACAAAACCGGTTGGTCCCTTCAGCTGACACATACTTGGTGCTGTCGAACATATGAATGGGGAAATTGCCGGTAAAGGCGCCATCCACCATTACTTCTACCGGCTGGTCTTTGGCGGGTTTGTCAATAATAGCGCCGGTGCTGTCCATAAAGACGGCTTCAAAATAAAACGGAATGCTCATGGAGATGCGCACGGCGTCTTTTACTTTCATGTGCGGATAGCTTTCGTGCGAAAACACCAGCAACCGCTGCCGGGTTAAGCTGGTGCCGGTAACGTATAGCTCTTTAAAGCCTTTTTCTTTGAGTTGCAGAAACGTAATGTCGGCATTGCCCGTTTTGGCTTCAATCAGGTCTTCCAGCCAGTTTTCCACTTTATTGCCCCGGTACCAGCCAAACTCTTTTTTCAGTCGGCTGATGCCGCCGGCAAAGAGGTATTGGCCATCATTGAATTTTTTAAAATTGGTATGGCCTATAATGTCTGCCATTTCGGTCGCGGTATAGCCCAGCGCCAGCAGGAGGGCGGTAATGGCGCCGGCAGAAGTGCCGCCTACCCGTTTCACCCCTTTTAAAACCTTATGCTGTTCCAGCTGGGTAATGGCACCGGCGTAGGCAATGCCTTTCATGCCGGCTCCTTCAAAAACCAGGTTGTGCACAGCGGTGGGCTGCGCCTGTACCAGGCTGCCCCAACCGGCCGCCATCAGCAAAAAAAGCCATTTTTTCATATTACTCCTCGTTGGTGAGTGAACGATTGATAAACGCTAAAAAGGGCTGCAATGTTATAAAGGCGGTTACGGTTTTGGGGTGCAGGGTAGCCGTAAAGAGTTCTTCATCGCTGACCCTTGTTTCGGCTATAAAGCTTTTGAGCTTTAAGTAGGGCAGGGCGGGATGGTCTTTTTCGTAACCCTTGGGTGTGGTGCTCAGGCTGATGTCGGGGCCTTTGTACAGGTCGCCATATACGCTTTTAAAGCTTTTATGGTTCAAGATGCTTTGCAACTCCTCCCAGTTGTAATCTATTTCCTGCCGTACGTTTTTTACCTGCCCCGGTTCGGGCATCCACAGGCCGCCGCCAATAAAGCTGTTGCCGGGCTCCAGGTGAAAATAATAACCGGCCAGTCCGGACTTGCGGCCGCCGGGTTTGATGCTGGCGCCAAAATTGGTTTTGTAAGGCGATTTGTCTTTGGAAAAACGCACATCGCGGTTGATGCGGAACAGGCACTCCCGGGCACTTTGGCCGGCCACAGACAGGTCGGTTTTGGCCAGTGCATCTATCACCAGTTGAATAAAGTTTTGAAAGTCGATGCGGGCCGCTTCGTACTGGGCCCGGTGGGCATCAAACCAGGGTTTGTTGTTGTTTTTTCTTAAGCCTGTCAAAAACTTCAGGGTTTGCGGTTCCAGCATATGGTTCTTTTTAAGCTAGTGTAATTCTTAGCTGCAAAGAAACGGCATGCAAAATGCAAAATGAAAAATGAAAAAAAGAGAGGAATCTGGGGTTTACCTCACTCTCGGTCCCTCTCCTGAAGGAGAGGGGGGCGGACTGCAGGTTCTTTTCAGCTTTAGAATGGACGTATGGGCTTTTGAACCGTTTTCAACTATAGTTGACAGTTGATAGATGACAGTTGACAGCAGGGAAAAGCTTTCAAAATCCCATGCCGGAAAGTGGAGCTTTGAACGTTGACCGTTGATCGACAGAACGTCTTTCAAAAACCATATTTCCAGTGCAGGAGATGCCGAAACAAGTTCGGCATGACAGGTGAGAGGGGTTGTGGAATCGTAACCCCTCTGATCAGGTAAGCACGCGTTAAACCTCCTTCAAAAGCCCATAGGCAACACTTCAACCACCCAACATCTCACCCACTCAACATCTCAACTTCTTTAAAAACCTCATATCCGTTTACGAATCTGTGAAATCCTTTTCCTAAAATTCGTGAAATCTGCGATCCAACATGTGAACAGGTGAACTCGGGAACTTAAAACTTACAACTTAAAACTTACAACTCCTTCCTTACCATTTTCAAAAACTGGTCTTCGGAAATGATTTTGATGGAGGCGATCTTTTTGGCTTTTTCCAGCTTGCTGCCGGCATCTTCGCCCACTACCAAATACGATAATTTGCTGCTGACGCCGGAAACGATTTTACCGCCATTTTCTTCAACCAGTTCTTCGGCTTCGCTGCGTTTGAGTTTGGCCATGGTGCCGGTAAATAAAAACGTCAGGCCTTCCAGGTTGCCAGAGGTGGCGTGTTGTTTTTTATCGTTGCCCAATTCTATACCCAGGCTTTCCAGCCGCTGCAGCATCTGAATGTTGTCGTCGTTGAGAAAGAACGTATACACGCTGCCGGCTACTTTGGGTCCAATGTCTTCCAACTCCATCAATTGTTCTGGCGTAAAATCTTTCAGCTCCAGTAAATGGTGAATAGCATGGGCCAGCGTTTTAGCCGTGGTTTCACCCACAAAGCGAATGCCCAG
>JAEWAC010000377.1 GCA_023391895.1 Bacteroidota bacterium | reverse complement strand
TCTACAGGCTGTGTAAAATCGTTGCTGTGTTCGGCAGCAAGATCAACGCTTTGCTGTGTGGGCTTATTCTGACCGGGTATGCTGGTGTCGATATCAGCATAAATGGCACAAAATTCATCTGCCCCCGCACAAGGCTGGCTCTGACCCTGCAGGACATACCCCCTGGGATCTGTATTCGGGTAGCCTGAAGCAGGATTGTAGATAAACCACGCCTTGCTAAGTGCTTCAGGTGCCTGCCGGTTAGTAAAAGCACTGGCAGCTACTGCCAGCAAAAGGGCGAGCATGGGGATGATCAATTTTTTCATAATCAAATTTTTAAAGTGATAAAAGCGCCTACTCTTTTTGCAGGTTTTCGGCTACGCCTGTTTTATCCGGATAAGCTTTTCAGTATCTGTTGGTGTACTTATGGTGACTATGATCCCGTTGTGCTGCTCCAGACATTTACCCGCAGGCAAATAGAGGTTGCACGCGATTGGCTGCCACCGGGTGCGTGCCTGTAGCGAAACGCCGCAGGGCAGTGGCAGGATAGAAAGCAGCAGCGCTATCAGCCGTTTTGTCAACGGAAATCTGAAGGAAAGAATAGGGGTATCAGGTACCAGGAATGGTAACCTCAGTACTGACCGGAACTGCGGCTGACTGGCTGCCCCTTCGGCAATAAGGTTTTGTTTCATGATGTCATCCATTTTATCATGAGTAATAAAAATGCACTAAAACATATGGGGAAGGACGTTGATTCAGCAGGGTATCGTTCGGTATGGCGATCAACAAGGGTACTGCAAGGACTCCGTACAAAGCTGAAAAGAAAGTAGCGCCTGTGCAAATCAAAGGAGTAGCAAAAAAGGGTAAAAGAGTTGCCGATTCAGTAGAGCTGATGCAGCAGTGAGCCCGGCGTTTGCCCGAAGTATTTGCGGAAGCTGCGGTGAAAACTCTTACTGTTTTTATAACCCACCAGTCCCGCGATTTCTTTGAGGGGCTTTTCGTTTTGCAGCAACAATTCCCTGGCTTTTTCCATACGGGCCTGCAGCAGAAAGCCGGCAATGGAAATACCAAATAATTGTTCAAAGCCTCCTTTGATCTTGTATTCGCTCAGGGTAGTCTGCTGGCGCAGAACGGTCATAGTAATGGGTTTATGCAGATGTTCCAGCATATAGGCTTTTAAGTGTTGTAAAGCCGCCAGGTCATGGCGGTTAAGCCTTTTTACCACAACTTTTTTCATATAAGCAGCTTGAAAGTTTACAGGTTATCAGCGGGGACAGCATTTTACGGAACCGATAAAAACGGGGCACCTGCAAAAAGGCCCCTGTTTTTCCAGGTTGATTGCCCATGAAAACAGAGGCAGCCCTGTTTTCCTAAGCGTCTACTCATGGTTTTACCGGTATGCTTGTGACGAATTTGTAAAGAATCCTGGAATTGTCATTATGAATTTGAGGGCAATAACTATGCAATCAGGATTATTTTTTCTTCAATTGGTAACAACGTAAATAAATCCGCTTTTCAGTGACAGGATTCATTTTGTAAATCGTCAGCGTAATATCATCCGAGTTGAACAGGGTTAAACAGCCTTGCTCATTTATCGACAGCTCGATATATAGGGTGGTATTGTGAACTTCAACTTTACCGGAAAAATGAAAAAGCTTATAGCTCCTCCAAGTACCTGTTATTCTTTGTTCAAACGATGTCATATATCAATAATACTTGACACAACAAAATGCAAACCATTATCGAATACTAAAAAAATAAATAATGAGCTGGAAATTGTAAAATGTTTACAAAACGTTCTAGCTCTACAATCTACAGATCAAGTTATTGTTTTAAAAAGGAGTACTCAGCAATAGAAAGAAAGCTACCAGTCGTGGGACTTCAATATACAAGATTCGTCTCTGCCCTAAAACCTCTAACATTCCCATTTTTTCCAAAAATGGACATTTAGGTAGCCCCAAGGGTTGAAAACTCGAACCTTTTGATCCAAGATTTAAGGGATTTAGGTCCCTTGTTCGGCATTACTGGGTAAAACTAACCATCAAAAAGTTCGAGTTTTTCGAAGTCTATATTTACAATTAAAATCGAAAGTAGTGAACGCACAAATGCGTGACGCAACGAAAGATCAATCAAGGTGTATGCGCCGGTGAAACTTCATCGGCACCTCCATTCAACAAGTGCTAATAAATAAAATTTCCTTATCCACAACCATGCAGCAAACTAATAAAGCTTTCCAACAGTTGAAGCTGCCTGTAAATTGTTTGCTTTGCCTACAGAACTACAGAAAGGCGCCAGGCAGACAACCAAAATACAATTATTCCTTAGGAAAAGACCGCATGGTTCAATACATAACTTGTACTTCTGCCGCCCGCCGCTTCCTTGATCAGTATGTCTTTATTAATCAGGTCTTGGATATCGCGTGCAGCCGTATCCTGTGAGCATTTGGTCATCTTCGCCCATTTCGATGAGGTCATTTTTCCTTCTATTCCATTGAGCAGGCGCTCCAGCATTATTCGCTGTCGCTTATTCAGGCTGGTCCCGGTATGTTTATCCCAAAACTTTGCCTTCTTCATGACACCTGCCAGGATATCATTTGTTGCGAGGAGTGAACGGTCCAGGCAGCTAAGAAACCACTCAAGCCATGGAGTAACATCCAGATCGCCCTTTTGCGTAGACTCCAGAATGTCATAATAGGCATTACGCTCTTTGCGAATCTGCGAGGACATACTATAAAAACGTTGCGGGCTTTCATCAGCACGCGCTAGTTGCATATCTGTGATGGCGCGCGCAATACGCCCGTTACCATCCTCAAAGGGGTGAACGGTTACAAACCATAAATGTGCTAATGCAGCTTTCAGGACCGGATCAATGTCATGGCTCATGTTAAACCATTCCAGAAAGACCGCCATTTCTACAGGGACCTGAGCTGCATTTGGCGCTTCATAATGGATTTTCTCTTTTCCAATAGCGCCCGAGATTACCTGCATAGGACCTTTTTCTCCTTTTCGCCAGGCACCCACCCTGATTTTGAGCATCCCGCTTCTGCCTGTCGGGAAGAGAGCGGCATGCCAGCCACATAACCTTTCACCGGTTAAGGATGCGTCAAAATGCTGTGTGGCATCGAGCATCATTTCCACCACACCTTCGACATCCGTGTCGGCTGGTACCGTTCCGGCAATGTCAATTCCAAGACGGCGGGCCAGGAAGGAACGTACCTGGTCCTGGTTGAGTACTTCACCTTCGATTTCACTGGATTTGATCACTTCCTGGGTCAGGGTCTGCAGCATTGCTTCTTCGCGCAGGGAGAATCCCAATGCTTCCATATGTCCAATCAACCGCCCTTGCCGGTACCGCACAGGGATCAATAGCTCGTGCACCTTTTGCCTATCCCAGGTAAAATGGGGCCAGTGATCCCGTTCATAAATATACATTCTCCGCAAAGCCAAAATAATGCCCGCGCATTATGCGGAGAATAACATCCTTATTCTCCGCATAATAATACTTTCATTCCCTCTGTTTTCTGCGATCAATACGCCATTCATGATGTTTTTGAAACCTCTTGTTGGTATATTATTCCTGGTTCCCGCTTTGGATCAATAGAGAGAATAGCAGGCCCTGGTACAGTTTCAATATGGAAGAACCATTTGATTATGATTACTTGCTACGATTGCTTTCAGCGCCTGTCGGGAGGCAAATGCTTGCGTTTGTTATTGGCATGCGGTCTTTCGGATCTTCCTTTTGCTTTTAATGCCTGTGCTTCCTTTTCCATTTGCCGGGCCCTGTAGATTAATTCCTGGTACCTTTTATTGGCAGCTTCTTTTTCCAGTACCGTTTGGCGAAGTCTTGGGTTAACTCGCAATAAACTATCGGTAATCCATAACTTCTCCTGCAGCTGTTTATCGGTACTTTCGAGAGCGAGGAAGCGGTACTTGGTGTCACTTCCTATAAAATCGTTCAGCTGGGCCGAGGCATGGTACCATCCGGCGCAGGCGACGGCCATGGCCAGGAACAAGCCAACTGTAACCCATAGTACCTTAGGAAAATGGTGTTGATGCTGCACTACATTGTTTGGAGGGCCTTGAGCTGAATCCCAGCTCAATAGGAGCATTGAAGGCAGCTTGCCCACCTGACGCTTTAGCGCCTCCTGTTCCTGAGAGAGGGTTCGCAGTAACTGCAAACCCTCCGTTATATCCTGTGATCGCCCTGATTGCGCTGTTATTTGGCTGATTCCTTCTCTTATTTCCGTCAGTATCTTACCTTGTTCCTCCAGCTTACGCACAGTTGCTTCCAGGAAAGCATTTTGCATTTCTTCTGTTGCCCGACTCATTTGATTTGCTTGTTTGATGATTTGAAGAATGGTTATTGTCCCGGTCTCCTGGACTTCTTTTTCCTTTTTTGGCTCGCTCCTTTTATGGTAAGATCATACGGCACAGGCTCTTCTGTAGGTTGCGGACCCAACATATTTTTTAGAAGGAACTGTAATTCCTTACTGTTTCGATGGCGGCCAACACCCGCATGCGGAAATAAGTTCCTGCCTGGCCCTTTCCAGGTAAAAGGGCTTCTATTTAGTATTGACTCATCCGCTGCGACACCCTTCTGGTGCAGACCTGGGCGCATCTGCGCTTGCAGTCGGAATGTTTTCTCCAGGTTACCTAAAGAATAGGCCTGGTCAATCTCACTGCCTTTGAAACAATAGGGACCCATTTTAAAGCTGATACCCTGCCGCTCTTTGGTGCCCCCTTTGTATTTATATTGGATCTCAATGCCCTTCGCTGACAGGACCTGCTCCAGTTCTTCCAGGTTCCGGCACCGGGGCAGCTGCTGCTGGATCGCGGTAAATATTTGGTAGTGACAGGCCTCCGATGCGCCCAAAGCATCTGCATGGGTCAAATCCAAATGCTTAGAATGGGCCGGTATCAAGCTGTACTCCTGTGTTAATGCCTGGGCCACTTTTTTAGCCCGCAAGCCAATCCAGTTTTCCGGGATCGCTTTGCCCTTATTGTTTACCAGGTTGGCAATAATATGCAGGTGCAGGTGTGCGGTATCGGTATGTTTGGTAACTACAAACTGCGTATGAACCATTCCAATCTCCTTCAAATACCGGTCTGCAATGGCAATCAAAGTTTCATCACCAGGATTTTCGCCTGGGTAAAAACTCAGGATCGCGTGAAAGCAGGCTTTGGTTTTTGAAGGCAGCAGCGCCTGCTGCTCTTTAAAATCCTGGATAGCCAGCCGGTAATCATAAGCCCTTACGCCATCTGCAGCCAGGATCTGGGCCCGGCTTTGATCCCGGCAGATATAGCTGACAGACCCGTAAAAGGAGTGACCCGTCAGTACTTTACTTACCATGGTGCAGCTTTTTTATCAACAGATCGAGTTCAGCCCGGTATTGTTCAAAGTAAGCCATGGCCGTTAATACACCCTGCTGGTGGCAGGCCTTGGCTACCTGGTGCAGGTTCACCGCCATCCCAACCAGCTGCCGGAACATATGGTGTTCCTCTTCTGTCATCCGGGGTTTGATGATCGCCCGGAAGGCAGCAAGGCGGATGTATTCTGAAAGGCTCAAGCCGGCACTTGCTGCCTTCTGGCGCACAATAAAGTAT
>JAEWAC010000325.1 GCA_023391895.1 Bacteroidota bacterium | reverse complement strand
TAAAATCATCTATGGTATGGGCATCGGGATTGATGGAAAGCATTACGCCTTTTTCCAGTGCATAATCTATCCAGCGCCAGTCCATATCTAGCCGAACCGGGTGGGCATTGATCTCAATCACCACCTTGTTTTCGGCGCAGGCATCTATAATGGTTTTATGATCTACAGGGTAGCCTTTGCGCTTAGCCAGCAGCCGGCCGGTCATGTGCCCCAAGATGGTTACATAAGGATTGGTAATGGCACCCAACAGGCGCATCATGGCTTTTTCTTCGGTCATTTGCAGGTTGCTGTGTACGGAGGCAATCACCAGATCAAAAGTGGCTAATATTTTATGGGCGTAATCCATTTCGCCATCATTCAAGATGTCGCACTCTATGCTCTTATAAATTTTAAAAGGAGCTAGCTTTTCATTTAAAGTGTCAATATAATGGTGTTGTTCTTTGATGCGCTGTTCATTGAGGCCATTGGCATAATAAGCTGCTTTGGAGTGGTCGGAAATTACCATATATTCAAAGCCAAGCCCGATTAGTTCGCGGGCCATTTCTTCTATAGTATGGGCGCCGTCGCTCCAGTTGCTGTGCGAATGGATCAGGCCTTTGATGTCAGCTACCTGTATGACCGGCGGCAGGCCGTGTTGCCGTGCCTGTGTGATCAGGGATGGCTTTTCGCGCCGGTAGGGCGGAATGTAGGGTAGTTGCAAAGCCGCACAAAGGGCTTCTTCGCTTTCTAAGGTAGCGGAGGCATTCCAGGCCGGTAGTTGTTCTATGGCCAGGCGAAATTCATCGCTGCAGCTGGTGGTAAAAAGCAGCCGGTTAAAATCGACGGCCGAGGTCAGGTGAAATTTCAGCTTTAAGGCATCGTTGGCAATGATCTCCAATAGCTGGTTGCTTTCTGTTGCCAGGCTGTAGTGTTCTTCATCAAAATAGTGCTTCAGCTTTTCGGCCGGGATGGTGGTTACCCACTCCAGTTCTTCAATTATCTCCAGCTGGCGTCGAAAGGCGCCGGTGAGCGCTGTTTTTTCCTGGCTGAATTTGCTTTGCAGTTTTTCCTGCAGGGCTTCTGCAAAGGCTTCTGTTTGTGCATATAAATACTTGCCGGTATTTTGCTGCTGAAACTGGATGGCCTCCAAAATATTTTGCTGGGTTTTGGCGCCAAATCCTTTCTTTTCGGCTATCCGGTTGGCCAGGCAGGCTTCTTTCAGTTCCTCCACCGAATCGATGTGCAGTTCTTTCCAAAGCGTATGGATCTTTTTAGGACCCAGTCCTTTGATGTTCATCATTTCCAGTACACCATCCGGCGTGGCTTCCGTGAGTTGCCGCAGGGCCTCCAGTTCGCCGGTGCGGACCAGCTCTATAACTTTTTTACCCACGCTCTCACCAATGCCGCGGATGCTGAAGATTTTTTCTTCGGGCAGGTTGGCCAGGGGGTGTGTTAATTTTTCAATAGCAAAGGCTGCCGAGGCATAGCTTTTTGATTTAAAAGCGTTTTCGCCATGTATGTCCATGAGTTTTGACAGCAGGGAGAGTTGGTCGGCTATTGCATAATTATCCATGACTGCAAGTTAGCGTATATCTTTTTTGGGTGAATGGAATTGTGGGGGAAGTCCACAGTCGACAGACGACAGTCCACAGACGTGAACGATGAATCGTCAATGCTTCCAGCCGGAAGGGTTATATGGGGCTTAGAAGAAGTTGGATCACAGATTGCACGGATTGATGAAAGGATTTCACAGATGTTGAAAGTATATGGGGTTTTGAAGGAGTTGTCGGAACCATGATTTTCCAGGTTACCTCCGGAACAAAGCCATTGCTTTTGGGCCAGTAGCCCCAATGTGGTTTGAAATTATCCGCTTCAAAGTCTCCATTGGAAATGGGGATTTCATTGAATTTGTTTGGCAAGTTCTCCACAAGCAAACGAAAATTGTCGAAGAAGAAAGCACCGCTTCTGTTATAAAAACCTCCCAGGAACAGGTAATCCTCATCTTTATCCTCCCGGCCTTTGATGGTAAATTCCTGCCAATCTTTTGCCCGGATAAGATTAGCCATGTTGCTTCCCAATATCAGTTTCAATGGAGTTACCTGGAGTGATTAAAAGCAACACTAAACAACTTCCCTGCCCGGATGGTATCTATTCCGGAAGATGGTTTCAACGGAAGGTTGAGCCATTCATGTAAACCAGCCGTTTCGTTTTTCTTAAGATTAAAACGTGTTTGTATTCAACACTACAAAATTGCCGGGGTATTGAATTGCAGCGTCATCTTCTGCCGTAATAAACACCCTTATTGGTTTATAAGGGATGGCTGTTTCTAAAGATGCTTTCATTTTACTGGAAAATAACCCGCTGGAAGTTTTTAACTGGCCAAGGTTTTGTACGCCGTTCCGATCGGTTTCAGCCCAAACGACGTATACATCTTTGGGCACTTGCAAGCGGTTGGGTTCGGCCAGGTTTCTGACTTTGATATTAATAGCGTAATTGTTATTCTTGTCTTTTTTTACTTTCACTTTTCCTTCAGCTACCGGTACAACTGTTGAAGTTACAAAGTGTGCTTTGCGGGCACACGATACCAATAGTAATTGTGTAAGTAGAAGAACAATAATCGGCACCTTTAAGAATAGTAACTTCCTGGACATGGATTTGTTTTGATAATTTAGGAATAGCCTTTAAAAATGAGCTACAAAAACTAAACCATTAAAACTGCTTCAAGGCTTTATACAACCTCAGCAATAAGGAATAAAGGATGGAGAAAATCAGGCAGGATGCTTTCTTTAATAGTCAGAGGTGATAATGGCAAACCTATCCGGTCTTTTACTAATCACTAATCGTTTATTTCTGATTTTTTAAGCTAAAAGCCAACAATTGAGCACATGGCCACCATTTTTAAAAGTCTATGTGCTTGTCGCACTACTTAAAGCAAGGACTAAAAGCAATTTGAGATGGAAAGAATGAGGGATAGGGTTTTAAACCGGTTTAAAGCTTTAAATCCGCCATGCTCCAAGCCTTTGTTCATCAAAAGCTGTCTGTAAATCAACTCTTTGTGGGTTAGCAACAGCCAACCATGTTATGGGCTGTACTTGTTTGTCAACTCCCAAAAAACTCCATCTTGCTTGTCGTAACGGATAAGCCCCTGCGATTTACTCCAATATAGCTTTGTTACATAATTACTACGCTGCTTGAAATTAAGCCAGTCTTCATCGTCAATAACATAAATGTCATTATATGCTTTTGCTTTGGTCATTAGCGATGTAGGAGGTTGTTGAGAAAGACTGTCAATTCTAATTCCTGCTAAACGCTAAAAACTTGCATCTTTCGCCGAAAGATTAGAATGAAGCCGGGCTTTTTTATCTTTTGATTTCTTCAGTTCAACAAAGACATTTTCTAAATACCTGTGGCTGCCGTCAGGAGGTGGGGGGCGCTGTGGCGGCTTGAAATGCTTACCACTTCGTAAGTTCTTCCGTTTATTGCTTGCGCTTCTGGATAAGCAATAAGTGTGTCCTTTTTAAGAAAGAAAATAGTGTCTGTATCACCTGTGTTAGAACTGAACACAAGGATTTCCTTTCCTTTATAAGGCATCCAGCTATAGTCTTGTTCTGAAAGTCTGTAAGTTTCACGGCAAGATGTCAACAAGGAAATTGTCAATAACGCTACTATGAAAATAAGAGTGGGCATTATTATAGCCTCTTACGTCTAAGGCATTGCTGCCAGTACAGGACGTCCGTGTTACTACAGCTTTTACCATCTTGTTGTTGATTATTGATTTACAGCCACAAGATAGCAGTTAGCCTGCATTGCAGCAATATGAGTGTTAGCAGTTGGCAAAGCAAGGTGCACCTTGGTTGACTTTCTTTTAGTCTTTTTATTCAGTATCTTTCTTTGCACCGATACATACTAGACACCTTCATGAACAGCAGACTAATAAAAATCTTGTTTGCCTGTACAGCGGGTCTGTACATATCACTTGTCTGCCTAAATAATGTCATAGACTACCGGTCCAACTTTGCCTTTGTCAGCATGGTTGCTAAAATGGAAGACACGTTTTCAATTCAGCGGAATGGATGGCGCTCTGTTCACAGTGAGTTTCTCCACCACTTGTTTTTTATTGTGATCATCACCTGGGAAGGTGTCATTGCAATATGCTTATTTATTGGGGCCACAAACATGATTCGCAAGTTTCGCTCAACAGCAGTCGATTTCAAAGCAGCAAAATCATTTGCGACCTATGGATTTGCACTGGGTGTGCTGTTGTGGTTTACGGTATTTATTGCTATTGGAGGCGAATGGTTCCTGATGTGGCAGTCAAAAACTTGGAATGTCCAGAATACAGCCTTTCTGCTGACTGCCTGCTTTTTGCTTTTCTTGTTGCACCAAAATCAGGACGATAATTAACTACAGGATTTCCATTCCTCATTACAAGGAATTAACAATTGATGGCCGCTAACGACAGACTGTGCAAAAGGCATATTATTAATAAAATAAAAATATATAACCATCTACTTACTAGCGCCTTGGAGAAATACTTTCTTCGAAAAAGTACCCTTTTTGCACAGCCTGACGTCAAGGGCTTTATGCTGGAGGGGTAGTCTATGATACTACAGCCATATTCCAGTACTAAAGTTGATTAAAGGTATGGTGTCTAGCCCTAGCCGTCAAGCCCCTCTGGCATAAAACTCCATGTTAGCGGCTGTTTTGTTGGTTTGGTACTATATAGTACCAATCTTGCTTCTCATTATGTAGAACTGATATTGTGTCGCCCTTTTTATACTTATAGCAGTCTTGGTGGTCGATATTAACCATGTTCACTTTATTATTTCTGTCTAAGAAAGACAAACCGCTATTGCCTTTTCCAGAACTACAGTAAACACTGCGAATAATAACTTTCAGCTTTTTGCCTTCTAAAATGGTGCGATTGTATTCTGCTTCTTTCCAAAAAGAAGAGCTAACTAAAAAGCCAATAATCAAAACGGCAAGTATATACAGTGCAATTGTTTGTTTTTTTGAATATTCCCTTGGAGGCTTTAAGTATAAGTTCTTCAATCAGAGTTGAGTTTAATAGCCGCTAACACGTTAATAGCCGCACTTTCTTGCTCCATTTTCAATTGATAATCAACAATGGTTGGAGCAAGCCGTATATAGAAATGAATTTTTTGTAACAAAGAAAATGCAATAAAGTCAGGTTTGCAAGTAGTGTCCGTATATATACACTGGCTGCAGAAAGCATTATTTCCAATGAGAGATGGAACAAAGAATAAAGCTTTCGTTTTTCAATGAAAGCCTACACTTCCTGCTCACCTAAAAATAGGATCCATGTAAAAGGCTTTCAATCCTTGATTGTAGACCTTAGAATAAGCGTTTCAGAATCTCCATGCTTTAGCTAAAAGTTTCAGAAATGAAACTCTTTTAAAAACCCATATTAAAACATTGACTGCCGAAACTTGTTTGGCGTGACAGGTGAGAGGTAGGGATTATGGCAAATGACCAAAACAGAAAGGGACAAAGTACCAATTTCTTCAAAAGTCCATATCAATAATACACGCAAAAGCCGGCTGACTTCCTGGTCTGTCAACCATCAACCGCCAACTGTCAACTAACCCCCGCCATTTGTACTTCCTTAGAAAAAGTTTTCATTTTAATTAATAACTTTCCCGCACTTTAATTTAGTTTCTGATATGAAAAAAGCTGTGCTTCTTGCCTGTCTTTTCCTGAGTACCCAACTTTTTGCCCAAAATAAAGCGGACGATGTAAAATCTTTTACGCTGAAAAACGGCATGAAGTTCCTGGTGCTGGAAGACAATTCTATTCCCAATGCCAATATGTATATTTTTTACCGGGTGGGCAGCCGAAACGAGCACCCGGGCATTACCGGGCTGTCGCATTTTTTTGAGCACATGATGTTCAACGGCGCCAAAAAATACGGCCCCAAAATGTTTGACCAGGTGATGGAATACAATGGTGGCGCCAACAATGCCTACACCACGCCGGATGTAACGGTGTACACCAACTGGTTCCCGGCCTCGGCCATGGAAGTGATCTTTGACCTGGAAGCCGATCGCATCTCCAGCCTCAACATTGATCCTAAGATGGTAGAAAGTGAAAGAGGGGTGGTGTTGTCGGAAAGAAGTACGGGCCTGGAAAACTCGCCCTGGCGCCTGCTGTTTCAAAGCGTACAGGCTACGGCCTTTCAGGAAGGGCCTTACCACTGGCCGGTGATAGGGTATGAAGAAGATATTAAAAACTGGACCAAGGAGGACCTGGAATATTACTTCCGCACCTACTATGCGCCCAATAATGCCGTGGTGGTGGTATCGGGCAATGTTAAAACAGCTGATGTACAAAAGCTGGCGGAAAAATACCTGGAGTCCATTCCGGCACAGCCGGCGCCCAAACCGGTGCACCTGGTAGAAGCACCGCAGACGGGTGAAAGAAGGATCACGGTTCAAAAAGAAGTGGCCAACCCATACATCAGCATTGCCTATCATGTGCCGGAAGCCAAACATGCGGATTATTACCCCTTGCAGATACTGGCCGCAGCCTTAACCAGCGGTAAATCTTCCCGACTGTACAATACCCTGGTCGATCAAAAGCAACTGGTGTCGAGTGTGTTTGTGTATTTTGATGAAGCCTTTGACCCTACTTTGTTCCAGATTGCAGCCGTTGCCAATAAAGGTGTGGCTACCGATAGCATTGAAAAAGCCATTTATGAGGAATTGGAAAAAGTGCAGAAAGAAGGCATTACGGAAAAAGAACTGGAAAAGATCAAAAACCAGAAAAGGATCGAGTTTTACAACCAGGTGGAAACTATCAATGGCAAATCCAATAACCTGGGTACCTACGAGGTGTTTTTTAGCGACTACCGCAAAATGTTTGATGCGCCGGAGGCTTACAACAAAGTAACCATTGACGATATCAAGCGGGTGGCCAATCAATATTTTAAAAAAAGCAACCGTACCGTAGGTATTTTAAAAGCCAATGTGGACGAATAGGAATTAAGAATTAAAAATGCAGAATGAAGAAGGGGTTTTCCTTTAATAACAAGTATTCAAAATAAAATGAAACGTATACAATTTATCATCTGTCTGGTGGCATTTGTAATGACCTCGTACAGGGGAGTGGCGCAAAACCAGACAGCAGTTTTCAAACTGCCGGCCTACGAAAAAGTAGTGTTGAAAAATGGGTTGACAGTTTATTTAATGGAGCAGCACGAAGTGCCCATGATCAATGTGTCCGTAATTGTACCGGCCGGTGCCATTTACGATGCGCAGCAGTCGGGGTTGGCCAACATGACGGCTACCGCCCTGATGCATGGCACTAAAAACATGACCAAGTCGCAGCTGGAAGAAGCACTGGACTTTATTGGCGCTACTGTTTATACCTATGCCTCCAAAGAATCGGCCGGCCTGAGTGCCAAATTTGCTTCCAAAGACCAGGACCAGGTGCTGGGCATCATCCGCGATGTGCTGCTGAAGCCTACTTTTAATGCAACAGAATTTGAAAAAGACAAAAAGATCCTGTTGTCGGAGCTGGAGCAAGCCAAAGAAAGCCCCCGCAATGTGATTGGCAATTATTTTGACCAACTATATTATGGCAGCCATGTGTACGCCAACCCCGCCAGCGGACGCACTACTACCGTAACCAACATTACCTCGGCGGATGCGCAAAAGTTTTACAAAGATTATTATATGCCCAATAGTTCGGCCATTGCAGTAGTGGGTGATTTTAAAACCAAAGAAATGAAGGCCAAACTCAATAATCTGTTTGGCGCCTGGGCCAAGGGGAGCACCCCTGCCAATGCAGCCAGTCAAACTGTAGCCCCCGTCAATACTGCCCGTGTATTGCTGGTGAATAAAGACGATGCCCGGGAAACTACTTTTTTTATTGGCGGTCCCGGCGTCAGCCGCAGCAACCCGGACTATGTAGCCATGGAAGTGGTGAACACGGTTTTAGGTGGCCGCTTTACCTCCTGGCTCAATGACGAATTAAGGGTGAACACTGGCCTGACATATGGTGCCAGCAGCAATTTTACGCGTTTGAAAAATGCCGGCACCTTCCAGATATCTACTTTTACAGCTACTAAAAATACCGAAGCAGCAATTGACAAAGCGCTGGAAGTGGTGAACCGCCTGCATACTACCGGCATTGATGAAAAAACACTCACCTCCGCCAAAAACTATGTAAAAGGCCAGTTCCCGCCCCGCTACGAAACTTCCGGACAACTGGCAGGTTTGCTGACGCAAATGTTTTGGTATGGGTTTGACGAATCTTTCATCAACAATTTTCAGAAGACTGTGGATGAACTGACGGTAGATAAGGCTAAACAAATTGTGGCAAAATATTTTCCTAAAAACAATATGCAGTTTGTATTGGTGGGCAAAGCCGATGATATCCGTAAAATAGCGGAGAAGTACGGCAAGGTAACCGAAGTGCAGATCAAAGAAGATACGCTGAAATCATTCTGATAGCTTTTTAGCAACTGGGAAAACTGCTCAAAAGTTTTCTCCACCAAAGGCGCTGTAAAACTTTACAGCGCCTTTGGTTTTTACCTAATGGGATATGGGTTTTTGAAGAAGTGTAGGGAAATGAAAAAAATAAAATGAAAAAGGAAAAAAGAGCTGCCTGGGTGCAGATTTCGCACAAAAAAATTAGTATGGGGTTTTGAAACAATAAGAACATTTCTATTTTCTCCAATCAGTGGATCGCTATTTCAAATACCTTTTCCCTGTCATGCCGAACTTGTTTCGGCATCTCTCATTTTTATAAGGGGTTTTGAAGAACTTTTAGTGTGGCCGCTTATCATTTAAAACCCGGGTGAAACGCCTGTAAGGTCTTGCGCAAGAACTCACGGTCTAGGTGGGTGTAAATTTCAGTGGTGGTAATGCTTTCATGGCCCAGCATTTCCTGCACGGCGCGCAGGTCGGCACCGCCCTCCACCAGGTGCGTTGCAAAGGAATGGCGGAAGGTGTGGGGCGAGATGTTTTTGGTAATGCCTGCTTTTTTTACCAGGTCTTTGATGATCAGAAAAATCATCACCCGCGTGAGGCGTTTGCCGCGCCGGTTTAGGAACAGGATGTCTTCTTCGCCCGGTTGGGCTGGCGCATGCACCCTTATGTGGTGCCGGTAAATATTGATGTATTTAATGGCACTGCTGCCGATCGGTACCAGCCGTTCTTTATTGCCTTTGCCCACAACGCGTATAAAACCAATATCCAGGTACAGTTGCGACAGCTTCAGGTTTACTACTTCGCTTACCCGTAAACCACAGCTGTACATGGTTTCCAGAATAGCCTTGTTGCGGCCGCCTTCTGGTGTACTTACATCTATCTGTGCAATGATGTTTTCAATTTCATCAAAGGTCAGTACATCCGGCAGGTGTCTTTTGAGCTTGGGCGCTTCTAAAAGGGTAGTAGGGTCTTTGGTGGTGACATCTTCCAGCAGACAGTATTTGTAAAAAGCCCGGATGCCGGAAATAATGCGGGCCTGTGAGGCTTGTGTCATGCCCAGTTCGGCCACCCACTTAATAAATGCCTGCAGGTCGGATAATTCAATTTGGGCCGGAGCTTTTGCCCAACCCTGTACCTGCAGAAAATCCGTCAGTTTATCCAGGTCGGCCAGGTAAGCCTGTATGGAGTTATCTGAAAGCGATCGTTCCAGTTGCAGATAGGCCTTGAAGCCTCGCTTGTAGGGTTCCCACATAGGCGAAGGGATAATTAAGAATGCAAAATGTAAAATGAAAAAAGGGGAGTGTCCTCATTTTCAATTTTACATTTTGCATTCTTCGTTTACAAACTAATATTCTTTTCCAATGGTACTTCTTGCCCGTCTTTTTTCAGCAGCACAAAAATGCGGTTGCGGCTGATGTTGATGGAGTCAATCACCTTGTGCACATCGTTGAAGTTGATGTCATATTCTTCTTTAAAGGTCATTTTTTCTTCCTTGCCGGTATTGATATCAACTACATAAATGGTGGAATAGTCGGCATACGCCCTCAGGTCATCGGGCACCACGAACTTTTTGTCAAAAGCGTTCAGGGCACTAGTGACTTTGCTGATGTTTTCTTTTTTGTTGAAAGGCAGCTTCAGCAAATAGCCCCGGCCGGTCACACAGTCGTTAAAAGTGAGGTAAGCGTAAGAAGTATCCTTAATAAAACAGTTAACGGCCGACTTATTAATGCGGATGGTATTGTCCAGCAAGGTGCTGATTTGCATTTGACGGTTAGAAGGCAACAGGTCGTGTGTCCAGGTAAGGGTGTCGGCAAGGCAGTTTTTCTGCGTGATAGAAACATAAGGCTTCAGCTTGTGATCGCCTTTGAACATCAGGGTATCGCTATTGCAGGTGGTATCGCAAAAAGTCTGGGCCGTGGTAGCTTCGTTGTTGCCGCAGCTGGCGGCTAGGGTAATCAGGGTCAGTAAAAAAAGTATCAGTCTCATGAATAAATAGTTGTTGCAAACAAAAATAGCCCATGTGAGCTGTTCCTTGCCAAATAATTTTAACTTCACGTACTGCTAGCTATTATGTCGCACTTGCGCAGAAAGTTCAGAAAACAGGTAGCCCTGCACACGTCCCGGCTGCGCCGCTTTTTAACCAAAGTGGAAAAGAACCCGCCTTTGCTCCTGGATACTTACGCCGAACAAATTGACAAGGAAGTGTGGACCGAAGTTGACTGCCTGGCCTGCTCCAACTGCTGCCGTACCATGACTCCGGTTTATACTTTTAAGGACCTCCGGCGCATTGCCTCTTATCTGGGCATGACGGTAAAAGCTTTTAAAGAAAAATGGCTGTACAAAAGCAGAAAAGGGGAGTGGATGAACCGCAGCCGGCCCTGCCAGTTCCTGGATCTTACCACCAATAAGTGCTCAATCTACGAAGTACGCCCGGCAGATTGTGCGGGCTTTCCGCACCTGACCAAAAAGAAAATGGTGCAATACATGGATGTGCACAAGCAAAACATACAATACTGCCCGGCTACCTTCAAGATGGTGGAAAAGCTGATGGTGATTGTACAGGGAGCGGCCATGGGAAGAATAGATATTAAGTAGTAAGTAAGGCAGAAGGCGAAAGGCGGAAAGCTGAAGGCAAAAGTGAAAAGGCAAAACAAAAAAGCAGGACAGTCAGACTGGTTCAGCGCCTTATCCCGTGTTAGCTTCAGACACGTATTGCTTTGAGAAAAGACTAGCGGGATACAGCGCCTGCAGTAGTTGACCTTAGCACGCAAACTGATTTGAACTTCTTCAAAAACCCATATCAGTAGGAACAAGTCAATTAATCTGCAATACTTAGTACATGATACCTGCTGTAGTGAGGGTTGCTGTGCGTTGGCAAGGCCAAAGGGGCGGAGCCATCGTGTTGGCCTTGAGCTTTTTGCTTACTTTTTCGGGGAGAAAAAGTAAGAAGGGCTGACTATCGCAAGAACAAACATTATTCATAGGAAATACTAAAAGAAGCTGCTATATATGGTTTTAAAAAAGTTATCTCTTAGTGTTATATAATAAACAAAAACCACTTCCCCCGGTCATCCGGCCTTGAGCCGGGATCCCCTGCACCTGCAAGCAGCTTTTTTCACTGAGTTCCTGTGTCTCGGTGGTTCAAAACTATCCAAAACAACCTCTCTTTCAAAAACCCATATATCCTTATAGATAAGTGATGTTGGTTCAGTTATTTAGATATCCCTTTAGCGCAGGAGATGCCGAAACGAGTTCGGCATGACAGTGCAAGAGGTATTTCAATAGCGGTCCACAGGCTATTGCAAAAAGAAAAGATCCTCACCTTTTCAAAACCCCATATGCCACACCAACTATTCTACTCCGCAACCATTCAACTTTCTTCTAAATCCGTGTAATCCGAGATCCAAAACCCCATATACATTTTCTACTTACTACTCATCACTCATCGCTCTTCACTTATAACTTACCACTTACCACTTACAACTTATCACTTCCTACAAATACACATCCTCGATCAGGAAGCATTCGGGAGGCCTGTTTTTATAAAGGTTAATGGCAATAATGTCGTACTGTACGTGCCGGTATTGCGGGTGGCGGTACAAAAATTCATCGGCAGCATTTAGCAGGCTTGAAACTTCTTTTTATTCACGGCTTCTTCGGGCCATCCATACCGGGCCGAGGAGCGGGTTTTTACTTCTTAAAATGCAGGACCTCTTTTTTCAACGCCACAATATCAATTTCGTAATGCGAGTGCCGCCAGTTGCGATGCAAAATGGTGTACTCTTGTTGTTCCAAAAAAGCCGCTGCCAGCTGCTCGCCGTTTTTTCCGAATTGCAGGTGCCCTGCCATACCTTATCTTTATCCTACAAAATAAAAATTAATGGTTACAAAGCCCTCTGTTTACCTGCTGAAAGGAAAAGTCCAGCATTATGCCTGGGGCGGCTATGCGTTTATTCCTGATTTATTGCATTTAACCAATAACGAAAACCAGCCTTTTGCTGAGTACTGGCT
>JAEWAC010000282.1 GCA_023391895.1 Bacteroidota bacterium | reverse complement strand
TGAGTGAATGGAAACCCGCTCTTAATTTGCTACTCTTTTAGTCCACTTTTTTACTGACCATTTTCAGGGAGCTTAATACGGTAAACGGTGTAAGGGCCAGTCCGCCGATTGACTCCGTTATTGTATTCGGGTTGTCTGTGAAGTTGTGAACAGCTGACATACAGATATCCATCTGCAATGGCATAACTGTCGGGCCAGATCAACCTTGGATCAGCAATCACGGTGGTTATGTGTAATGTAGGGTCGATACGCAGCAGGCGATAGGTCTGGGGATCTCCCAGGTAGAGATTGCCTTCTTTATCGAAGATCATTCCATCGGTAGAGGCATAATGACCCAGGTCCTGCACTTTTTGCCCCAGGGCGCTATCACTAAGCTTCCAGTCACGCAAATACTCCGTTTTGATACGATAGAGCTTATCATCGGTAACTGACTTGTAATACAGCCATGCTTTATCGGGTGTCAAGGCGATGCCATCAGAATTGAACTTGACAGGTCTGCCATTTTTCATGAGTTCATGGCCATCGATGATATAACGGTAGTTGGGGTCAGATTTGGTAGAGTAATGCGTACTTAATACCCGCCGCATATCACCCGTGCTTAAGTTGACCACAATGATACCTCCACCTTTGGATTCGGTTAAATAGGCAAACTGGCGTCCCTCATCAATGCGCACATCATTGACGTAAGCCGTATCAGGCACCACGTTATTAAAAAAATAAGTTTGCACTACCGTATTGGTCATTGGATCCATTTTAACCAGTTTAGCCCCGCCTCCCTGGATGGTTTGCAACATGGGGGCTGCAGGATCGAGAATCCATAACACACCGGTTTCATCAAAGAAAGAAGATTGCACACAGACCCATTTGTTTTGCCCGGGTTGACCGGTTTGCCACTGGTTCATCTGTTCATTTGGATAAGGGATTTTTCCGGTTAATCCCTGGGCTTGTACTACGCCATACAAGTATATGGAAGACCACCTAGGATAGTTGACGATCAGTCGTCCATTATTTGATTCCTTGGCGATTCCGGTAAGCTGGTAGGTGCTGTCTTCAAATACAAGTTCCAAAGCACTGCCAGGCAGCGTTTCTCCCTTCTTACAGGAGGTGAGCCATACAAAACAAAGAATGGCAAAAGTGCACTTTTTCATGTTGTGGTGTTGTTTTAGGTGAGCAATTGAGTGGATCAGTTTTGTTGCCGGTTTTTTGGTAGGAGTAAGTGCCGTCTTAAAAGGATGGGATCATGATTTAGGTTTCTTACAGTTTTAAAAACCATGCCATGTCACTATAGGAATGGACCTTTCATTTAGTGAAGAGAATTAACTTATTCCGTAGCAGAAGATGAACAATTTATGTTTGAAGTTTTGTAGAACTGAGCCTTTTCTATGTTGATCATTTACCCTAATTAAAAAGGGTATGAGTTATGTAGATCCTGAAAAGATTACTAAGGGACTCGAGCTGCAATTTTCTGATGATACCTATCAGGAGACCGTAGTGTCAATCTCGGATGAAGGTTATTTCAACCTCACACATCCACAGATCAACTGCCAGCCAGAATATAAGGAAGAAGAAAATAAAAAGAAATTCATCTTATACCGTTTACTGGATGCAGTTGATGTATTGATGAAACCTGTATAAACAGAGTTAATAACCGAGCTGATTCTTCATCACTCATTTTTGTACGCCATTGTTGGTGTTTCCCTAAGGTCTTGTGCGATGCTGCACCAACAACACGCCGCTGTAGTGCTTTTGCTTTCTTCACATAAGCGCTGTTACTTTAACTTATGCGGCAGTAGGAGTATGCACAGTTTTTCACCGCTAGGCCAGAGCAGTATTATGGTCTTCTGCTTTGTTTTATCACACCGGAATAGATAACTTTAGATGCTTATTCATGTAATGAACTAAGCCTTAAGTTGGGTTGTTAATGCAGTCACAACACAAAGCTAGAGGGACACCAACAACGGCGTAAAAATGTGGAGTTCACCGAACAGTTATTGAACACCTTCAATGCTGTCATGTGCTTGTTGGCGTCAATTGTTTCTTAAATAAAAGGACCCTGCGGGTAAAAGCAGGATCCTTTCGCATTATTTTATAATCGCAGTTTTTACTTTACGGATTGGTAGAGAATACACTGACTTCCTTCACCATCACCCGCCGGTTTAACTTTAACTGAGCGATGATGAGCTCTGCAAAATCCTCGGGGTGCATTACCCGTTCAGGGTCGCCTTTGATAAGATTTGCGCTGTTGGCCAGGTCGGTCACGATGGTGCTGGGCGCCATGGCCGTTACCCGGATGTTGTGCTTGCGCACTTCCTGCATCAGACTTTCGCTGAGGCCAAACACGGCAAACTTGGACGAGGCATAGGCACTGGTGACAGCGCTTCCAGACTTGCCGGCCGTGGAGGAAATGTTGATGATATCACCGGTCTTCCGCCCAATCATCTGGGGCAGCACGGCACGGGTAGCGTAGTACACCCCAAATACATTCACCCTGAAATGGTTTTCCCATACTTCCGGCTCCAGGTCCAAAAAGTTGCCGAAGGTGGCAGTGCCGGCGTTGTTCACCAGGATGTCGATGGGCCCAAGCTCAGACTTTATTTTTTCCACGGCAGCTTCCACTTCCTCCCGCTTGCTTACATCGGCCGTCGCATAAGCGGCCCTTACGCCTTTTTGCCCAATTTCTTCCGCTACCGCTTTTACGTCTTTTTCCGTACGGGCCATCAGGCCTACTTGCACGCCTTCAGCAGCCAGTGCCAGTGCAATAGCTTTTCCAATTCCTTTTCCGGCACCGGTTACCAGTGCCACTTTTCCTTCTAAATTTTCCATGTCTTTTTCTATTTAGCTTTAACAATAGAGTCGTTCTGCCTTATCTGTTTTTTACTTGCAATTACCATTGATATCGCAAAAGCCTTCGCCTTTCTCAATAATCAGGGCAGGCTTTTCTTCTTCCCATACCTTCTCCAACACCTGTGCAAATACGTCCGACGACTGGGCGCCGCTTACAGCGTACTTGTTATTGAACACAAAGAAGGGCACGCCCTGCACGCCCACCTGGTAAGCCTGGACCTGGTCCTGACGCACCTCATCGGCATGCCGGTTTTCTTCCAATACTGCTCTTGCCTCGTCGGCGTCTAATCCCACCTCAGCGGCCAGTTGCACCAGCGTGTTGTAATCCGCCACGTCCTTGCCTTCGGTATAATACGCCTTAAACAATCGTTCCTTCAACTCGTTCTGCACGCCTTTTTCTTTGGCAAAATGCAGCAAGCGGTGGGCCGAAAGGGTATTGTTGAGGATGGCCCGGTCAAAATCGTACTGCAGGCCTACTTCTTTGGCCATGGCGGTCATGCTGTCGTTCATGCGTTTGCCGTCGGCCATGGTGCCGCCTTTGCGTTTGCCCAGGTATTCGTGCACACTTAGGCCCTGGCTGTTGTCGAGCTCCGGGTCCAACTGAAAGCTTTTCCATTCAATCCGCACCTTGTCTTTTGCGGCAAAGCCTTCGAGGGCTTTTTCCAGTCTGCGTTTGCCGATATAGCAAAACGGGCAGACCACATCGCTCCATATTTCGATTTTCATCTTTGTTTGTTTTTAAAAAGGCGAAGCAGCATTGATTATCCTTTGGTGCCTTTTGTTTCTTCTGCTGTTCAGTTCCGGCTGCTTCGCTCCGTTTTTTGTTGATTTATGCCGACAGTGCGGGGTAGTCGATGTACCCTTGCGCACCGGTAGTATAAAATGTATTTCGGTCGGCTTCGGCCAGTGGCGCCTGGCTGCGAAAGCGCTCCACCAGGTCGGGATTGGAGATGAACGGTACTCCGAACGCAACCAGGTCGGCGTTGCCTTCTTCAATCACCAGGTTTCCGGTTTCCTGTGTAAACCCTTTGTTGATGATGAGCGTACCGTTGTACAGCGGGCGGAAATGTTTGGCCACTTCGCTTACGGCACCAGGCACGTTATCCACTGGCGCAAAGGGTTCGGTCAGGTGGATGTAGGCCAGGCCATAATCATTTAGCCTGCGAATGATGTATTCGAACGTAGGGATGGTTTCTTCGTCGATGGTCATTCCAAACAGGTTGTGTGAGGAAGGGTTGAAACGAATGCCCACGCGGCCCAGGTCGATGACTTCTTTCAGTTCGTCCAGCAGTTCAAACAGGATGCGGGCCCGGTTCTCAACCGAACCACCATAAGCATCGCTGCGCTGGTTGGCAGCCCTGACAAAAAACTGGTGCAGCAGGTAGCCGTTGGCACCGTGCAGTTCCACGCCGTCGAAGCCGGCTTCCAAGGCATTGGCTGCGCCCTTTTTAAAATCCTGGATGGTCTGACGGATGTCTTCCACCGTCATTTCCTGCGGCGTTACCGTATCCTCAAAGCCATTCTGCGTAAAGGCTTGTGCCTGTGGGTTGATGGCGGATGGTGCCAGGGGCAATTCACCGTTGAGCAGGTTGGGGTGCGACATGCGGCCCACGTGCCAAAGCTGCGCAAAGATTTTTCCACCCTTCCCGTGCACGGCGTTGGTGACCAGCTTCCAGCCTTCCACCTGGACATCGGTATAAATGGCTGGCACGTTCACAAAACCCACGGCTTTCGAACTGATGTAGGTGCCTTCGGTAATAATAAGGCCGGCGCTGGCCCGCTGGGCATAATATTCGGCGGTCATAGCCGTGGCCACGTTGCCTTCGTTGTTGGAGCGGCTGCGGGTCATGGGCGCCATCACCACACGGTTGTTCAGGGTCAGGATTCCTAACTGGTAAGGGGTCAATAAAGCTTGCTCTTTCGACATATTTACTTTCTTTTTTTCCTGGTTATTGATTGCTATGGATTGTTTCAAAAAGATTGCGGACGGCTTCCACCGCCGACTTGTTCCCGCCAGAAATCTCCGGCAGTGTGGCGGCCCCGGCAGGTAATTGCAGGAAGACAATTTTGGAGTGCGGCAGATGTTGCGCTATCTCCGATGTTGTCTCCTCTTCGTTCTGCCCAAGGCAGACCACGATCTTGGTGGTGGCCACATCCTTTATTTTTTGCAGTGTATGGGCCAGTGTGGGCTGCGCTTTTGCCAGTACAATGACATCGGCTTCCCAGCAGGCTTCACGGCAACAGGGCTCCGTGTCGGTCTCGCACCGGGGTTGCTGGTGCTGCAATTGTTGCTGCAGGCCGGGCAGCTTTTCCACCGCTTCATCCATCAGCAGCAGGCGATGCCCCGCTGGCAGCAGATGGGCCAACACTTCCCTTCCTTCTGCACTGGCAGCTCCAATCACGGCTATGGTTTGTTTTGCAGGCATGCTGTTTTTCTTTTTTTGCAGGGCAAAGCTACCCATGTCCACAGGGGTGGCGATTGAGAAAAGACAAGAAATAGGCTTGACAAATGTCAAGTGATAAAACGCTATTTTTTATGGGCCAGCTTGCGGCGAATGCGGCTAAGCGTCTCCGGTGTAATACCCAGGTATGAGGCGATGAGGTTGAGTGGAAGGCGTTGCACAAAGTCGGGGTACCCCTGTTCAAATTGCCGGTACCGTTCTTCGGCGCCAAAAGCAATGGCGCTTTCCAGCCGCCGCTCCTTGGCAATGATGTTGTTTTGAAAAAGAATGCGGAAGTAGCGTTCCATTTTTGGCAACGTCGCCATCATGGCTTCAAAATTCTCGTGTGAAAGCAACAGCAGTTCGCTGTCTTCCAGCGCATCGATGTTGTAGCGGGATGGCTCGCCGGTGAGAAAGCTGTAGATGTCCACAACCCACCAGCCGGTGAGGGCAAACTGCAGCATGTGCTCGATGCCTTTGTCGTCTATGCTGTAAAGGCGCAAGAGTCCCGCCTCGGTAAACGCCAGAGATTTGCATACGTCGCCTTCCTGCAGCAGGTACTGCCGCTTGCGGAGCTTTTTTGGCGTGAAGTAGGTTTTTAACTGTGCTATTTCTTCGTTGGTCAGCGCTATTTTTTCGCCAATGTTTTGCAGCAAGGCTTTAAACATAGGGCGCAAATGTAGCGAAATACGGCTTGCACCACATTTGCTTTGAAACCTCTAGCCTTAACAGTCGACAGGAAAGCGACGACACGCTGTTCATCACCTTTACCTGTTACAAATGGCTTTCGCTTATTGAGCTAAGGGACAGTTATGATCTTGTATACAAATGGTTTGATTATCTGTATACAAGATTCAGGCATGAGTGTAAAGAACCTACCACTGGGAAATGGGAAAACTTATCATTTATTTGGCCAATCCACGACCCTTTACGGGTCAACAAAAGGAGAAAAGCTGCTGGCTTTAGTGAACCAGTAGAGGAAAATGCAAAAAGCTTGGGTATCGAATACAAACACTTCACGTTGGAAGAGATCCTGAAATTGAGAAGAAATAATGAAAGCTGACTTTAACTAACTACGCCTGACAAAGCATTTTTGAAAGATTTACTTTTTCAATCTCTTCAATGTAAACGGTTCGCCGGGTGCTAAAACCTTTAGTCCACGCGGGGTCTTCATTGCTAAGCCTTGCGCATTGGCATGAGACCCTGCTTTGCATTCCAAGGTCCCTTGGCGAACTCACAAACTCTTGAAAGAGACCTTGGCAGGACAAAAGGAAATCCTTTCAGAACGGTAATAATGACAGAAATAAAATAAATACTAACATCTGGCTTAAAATATGAGGAACTATTTTACCTGACGCTATAGGCAGCCAGATCGTTTTACAACACAAAACAGGCGAACATGATAACATCAAATGCTGGTATACGAACAATGATGCTTCCATCAGGCAGATCGATACCTGTATTCGGCCAGGGCACATGGCTGATGGGAGAAATATTATCTAAGCGAAATGCAGAACTTGCCGCACTTCAAAGGGGCTTAGACCTGGGCTTAACGCTCATTGATACCGCTGAAATGTATGGCGACGGAGCCGCTGAAGAGCTGGTAGGCCAAGCCATAGAAGGCCGTCGTAAAGAAGTTTACCTTGTGAGTAAGGTACTTCCATACCACGCCACCAGCCAGGGTGTAATAGATGCCTGCCATCGAAGCCTCAAACGGCTAAAGACCGATTACTTAAACTTATATCTGTTGCACTGGCGTGGCGAAATACCACTTGATGAAACATTGGAGGGTTTTACGTATCTCAGGGATCAGGGGTATATTATTGATTACGGTGTAAGCAATTTCGATACGGCCTATATGAAGGAGGCACAGAAGTTACCCGGAGGCGATGGAATAGTGACTGACCAGGTTATGTATAATCTTGCACACCGGGGTATCGAATACGACCTGGTGCCCTTGTGCCGTCAGCGGGCTATTCCCATTATGGCCTATTCGCCGTTAGAACATTCGCCCGAAGACCGCAGGAAAATGCTCGAACATCCAGCATTAAACTTGGTTGCAAGGGCACATGAAGCCACTCCTGCACAGGTGGCCTTGGCATGGCTGCTTCACCAGAAGGTAATTGTTATCCCTAAATCAGGCACTCCAAAGCATGTAGAAGAAAATCGCCATGCCCTCGATATCACCCTTACCGAAAAAGATCTTACAAGACTTGATCAGGCCTTTCCGCCACCGCACAAAAAGGTGCCGCTTGCGGTTAGGTGAGCAGCTTTCAATGTACAGTACACGGATATAAGAAAGCATGTGTTATAAAATCGTTATGGTCCCGGCATAATAGGGAGGCATAGATGCAAGGTATTTCGGCGAAGTAATATTTTAATCCACGCGGGGTCTTCATTGCTAAGCCATGTGCATTGACATGAGTCCCCTGCGTTGCATACCAGGGTCCCTGGGCCAACCTACAAACCTTTGAAGGAGACCCTGGTAGGACAACCTCCCTGGTAATAATAGTAATAATATTGTCAAAGAACTATAGAGCAAATCTAAAGGCGACGCTCCGTTCAACTGTAATTTTTCATTGCGACAGGAAGTTTTGATATAGAAGCCTACCACTAATATTGGACAGCCTCTAATAGCTTCGAATGCTGTCGCGACATATCGCCAGAGACCATAGGTGCCCGATGTGATTCCGATGAAGTGCTTGCGACGCAACGATGCCGCTATAAGAAACTGAAGCTTGTATTATAAAATAAATACAAAACGCAAATCCTATCTTTTCAATCTCATTATCCAAGTGCCATCGGACGGGAGTTAGTCATCGAGACAGCTATGAAATATCAGCCAACTTCAGAAGCAACATCATTTCTGGAAAAAGCGAAAGAGATAATTGAAAGTGCAGGATTTAGCTTTCAATGGAAAGTACTCAACTTCGAAGAATAGTACAACCTTCCCTTAAACATCGCCTAACATGGTATTCATGCAATAAGGGTAGCAGTAGAATATTCAGCCAATTATCTCTATTTTGCTTTTGAAACGGCAACGAGGCAGTAGAACAACAAATACCCTTACTGCATAAATACCCGCTCCGTCAGGCTGTGAAAAAACTTCTTCTTCTGTTGCAAGATCAGTGGTAAAGGGATGGCCGCGTGTTTTAGGCCGCCTGTTTGGACTTGCAGTTTTCGGAACGTAAAAGTGGCTGTTGATTTATGCCCTTACCATGCTTCTCTAAACGCATTTTTTTGCAATATGCAACACCCCTTTATAATCTGGTGTCCAGTGTGCAAGGGCTTTTTGCATTTTGGAAAAGCCCAGGATATTGAAAGTGCGTTTCAGGTCGTACACCAGGGCCATTAAGTTCACTTCACCCTCCACTTTTTTCTGCCCTTTCAATAACACATAAGCGTACCCCACTGTCGTTTGAGGGTGCCGAAGGGATGCTCACAGATGGCTTGTCTTCGTTTGTATATATCTGGTCTCTGTCTGACCCTGTGAGCGTTCTGATCCACGGCCTGTTGGAACTCACTGCGCTCGATTTCCCGGCCGCCGCTTTGTCTTCCGGTACATAGGTGTCGGACCGGACAATTCCTGCAGGCCGGGGTGCGGTACTTTTTAAACTGGTAAGAGGAATGTTCTCCTCTTTTCTTATGATGCCAAGAACCACTGGTGTGCAACTGGTGGCCTTCCGGGCAGGTGTAGTAGTCGCCCCTTTTGTTGTAGTGAAAGTTTTCTACATAATAGGCAGGTTGGGTCACGTTTTCCTTTTCCCGGCTCTGGCCCTGTGCCTGAAGGCCCACGTAGGTGGTGATATGCTCATCGGCACACCGTTGCAGCTGCCGGCCGTTGTGGAAGCCTTTATCCGCCAGGACCAGTAGATTTTTGCCCTTGCTGAGCCCCATGTTGCTTTTAGCTTGCACACACAAGTGGTGCAGGGCATTGCGGTCCATTTCATTGGTAGCCTCGGTGTGTACCAGCAGGTGGCGTTTGTCCTCTACAGCTACCTGCCTATTGTAGCAGACTTCCACTATGTTGCGGTGCAGGAGCAGGGCCCGGCTCTCGGGATCGGTGGTGCTGAGTTGGTCCTCACCACTCTGCAGGAGCTGTTGTTCCAGGCGGCGGTAGCGCTTTTTACGGGCTTTGAGTTGCTTTACTTGTTGTTTAAGCAGGTTTTCCTCTTGTTGTTCTTCCTGGTCTTTTTCATCCAACAGCTGCAAGTATTCGGCAGCTTTGGCGACGATGTAGGCGATCTGGCGATTGATCTTGTCCTGGTTATAGTTGTTTTTTTTGCTGTTCTGGGCCCGTAGTTTACTGCCGTCCACCGCAACGGTTCTTTTGCCCAGCAGTCCTTTAGTGGCTAAAAACTGTACATAGAGTTTGAACAGGGTTTTCAGTTGCTCGGGGTGCTGTTTGCGGAAGTTGGCTATCGTATGGTAGTTAGGGGTTAGTTGTTCCAACAGCCACCCCAGTTCTACATTGCGCTCGCATTCCCTTTGCAGTCGGCGGCTGCTTCTGATGCCATTCAAATAGCCATACAGGTAGAGTTTCAACAGCACCGCAGGATGAAAGGGGGGACGGCCTTCCGGGTGGTGCACGGTATGGTGAAACCGCAGTTACTTCCAATCGAGTTGATCGACAAACTGGTCCAGGAGGCGGGCGGGATGGTTGGGCGTAATCAGTTGCTCTAAATGGAAGGATTGCGGCTGGTTTCTCGGGGTGCCTTGTACATGTTGCATACCCTTTTGGCCACAAATTGCGTGCTCATACTTTGACGTTCCACCTCCAGGAAATATCTTTAGCCCAAAGCAGTTCTTTCACAGACTGCCGTTGGCAGCAAGCTAAAGTACATTTTCATCGAAAAGCAGGCTTTACTTCAGGAATGAAAAAGGTGCTGTAAAGCACGTAAACGTACACTATCAGGACTGTCAAAACTTTAAACCAGGCGACACAGTCACAGTTTACGAGAACAAAGACAAAGATTTGCGTGAGATTGGACCTTCTTACCCGATGCGTCTCCTCCCTTAGCCTTGTGCGATTGCCAAGGGACGCATCGGCATCAAGCACCGCACGTGAATACATCCACCCGCTACTACAGAAACCAGCAAGCAACTTCAGCCCACCCGGGTTCTCCGCAGCCAACCTTAGTCACCTGCCAACAAAAAGCAACTATTCTCAAAACTGGTCTTAACAGGTTGTCGCTTTTGGGATTATATTTACTTCATGAGAACTACTAAATCGTTGATCTGTACACTCCTCATGCTCCTTCTCCACCAAATTGGCATTGCCCAGTCCGGGCCCTGGGCCAAATACGACCAAGAGCTGAAAGACGGTGCCCTGTACCGCGAGGCCAGCGCCGGCAATCTGGAAGAAGTCAAAAGCATTATTCAGGGGGGCGGAAATGTGCACTGGGCATCACGCCAGCAAAAATTTACCATCCTGATGGCGGCGGCCGGCAGTGGCAAAATTGAAGTGGTTCGCTACATCCTGTCGCTGGGTGCCGATCCCGCTGCCAAAGATTGGTGGGACCAAACGGCAGCCGATAAAGCCCGTTCGGTAGGTGCCAACGACATCGTGCAACTGCTACAGCAGGCGATGCAAGGCAAAACCCCGGGAAAAGAAATAACTGTAAAAGAAGAAAACAGGCCGGCCGAAGACAAAAAGCCGGTAAAGAAAGAACCACAGACGGCTGTTAAGGATGGACCCTCCACCTGGCCGGCATTTGGCACTTATAAGGTGGGTGACTCCATCATCTACTGGGTGCCCACCGGCTGGCGCACGGGCGTAGTAAAGGAGGTGGGTGTTACAAAGCCTGTCGGTAAACTCTCTGTAGACTATACAGAAAGAAAATACTTCATCGACCCGGATGCTTATGCGCTTAGCAATGACTGGTACGAGTGGACAGGCGTGGTTAAACCAACCCGGCAACCCTTTTGGACAAACTGGTTTGTAGGCCAGTGGCAAATTGGCGAAGTACAGGCACACCACAACGAAGTGAAAAACGGCAGCGAAATCGATACCTACTACTACATGGATGCCACAGAAACCCTCACGGTCAACAAAAACGGCACCTACGCCTGGAAGTTGATGAACGGCAAGACCAAGAGCGGTCGTTGGATACCCATAGAGGGTCAGCCAGGCATTGTGTTAAAGCAAGCCTACCGCGATTTTGACTGGACGTTGCGCAACGCGTCCAGCATCAATGATTGGCGTATCCGCAAACTCGACATCCTTGACTTGCAGCCATCGGCCACGGTGGGCGGCACCAGGGGAAAACGGAAAACAACCCTGTAGCGGTTGCAGCAAAGGTTAAGGGTGATGATTTGATAAAGGTTTAATTTTTTTGTCCGTTCCCGCCTTACCACAAAATCCGGAAAAATGCTTTGAAAACCGCTTTGACCGGAAACACTTTCTGAAAAGGCCGGGAGGCAAAATCTTTAAAGGAATTTTGTTGCACAACTTGCAAACCCCTCCTTGAAACGTATGCCGTGCTGCCAACAACGGCTTTGCCCCTATACCGGCCGACGGACAAGTCTTCAACACCATTTCTCTCTTACACTTTAGTGCTAAATTTAAGCTGACGGTCCACGAATGCCGGCACATCGGCAAGCACTAATCCGTCAGGCTGTGTAAAAAGGGTATTTTTTCAAGGAAATCAATTCTTTAAAACACTATTGCATAGTTAATTATGCATTTTGCAACTATTAATAACATACCTTTTTGCACAGTCTGCCGTTGCCTGCAATTCGCTTTTTTCAAATTCCTGAAATATTTTTCCGAAGCTGTGATTTTTTACAATTGTCGCACACTAATATGTGTAGAACAAATGTTTATATTTCTCTGTGAACAAAAAAGAAACGTTTTTAGCAGCTATAGAATCAAATGAGGGATTGCTCTTTAAAATTGCTTCGGTTTACACGAATGAGGTTGAAGACAGGAACGACCTGGTGCAGGAAATTATTTACCAGCTTTGGAAATCCTTCGATACATACAGCCAAAAGTCCGGTTTAAGTACCTGGATGTACAGGGTTGCAATGAATGTAGCTATCCACCATCTTAAAGCAGCAAAGAAACGGGTGCAGACAGTGCCAATAGAAGATCAGTTTTTGAACTTCAAAGACATGGACAAAAGCGATGAGGAAGAGCGGTGGAAGTTATTGAAACAATATGTTGACAGCCTGAATTTATTAGAAAAGGGTATTGTGATCCTCTACCTGGAAGATAAAAGTTATGAAGAGATTGCAGAAATTATTGGCATTTCCGCAAGCAATGTTGGAACAAAGCTGTCGCGGATCAAAGGAAAACTAAGGCAACAAATTTCAAACAATTATAAATATGGAACTCGACAATCTTAAACATACCTGGAAAGAAACAAAAAGCCCGGTACAAGAACAACCAACTTTCAACCCTGAAACGCTGGAAAAAATGAGTGGTCAGAACTACCGTTTAAAGGTGAAGAAGATAATAATGCCTGAAATAGCGGGAAGCGTTGTTTGCCTGGCAGCCGCTGTTTATATCGGTCTTAGCTTTGCCAAACTGGAAACAGGTATCTTGCAGGCTTCAGGTGTATTGTCAATTCTGCTTTTATTATTACTACCGATCATCAGCACCCTAAGTACATGGAATTTGAACAAGATCGGCAACGTAAATAAGCCATATGCAGAAACACTCAAATCGTTTGCGTTGCAGAAGATCAGGTTCATTAAGTTGCAAAAGCTCAATGTTAGCTTAAGCTATTTGTTGATGGTAGCCATTATTGTTCTGCTGTCCAGGCTTTTAGGTGAAAAAGACCTTTCCACCAATAAGTATTTTTGGCTTTTTTCGTTTACTATTGGTTATATATTCCTATTGTTTTATTCAAGGTACGTGGAGAAATATTACAGGAGAAGCTTGCAACAGGCAGAGGAATTGTTGAAAGAGTTGGCAGCCTAAAGCATACAGCTGCAGGCAATATTGTTACCTGTTACACAGCTCAAAAAGTACTTATTTAAAGACGTTTTTTGCTGAACAAAGGCTATGTGAATGGCGTTTTTAAAACTTAAATCTGGTTTAGAACCTATACCTCATGGTTACCCCTCTCAAATTGCGTTTTACTCCTTACTTTGAGCAATTCAAAAAGCACATCGATTTTGTGCAATATGGACTTTTGAAAAAGTTTTGAACACAATATCTTTATTTGACAGCAGAACAAATGTTAAAAGGTTTTCAAATGCCTATATTGACATAAAACTATGTTACGTTAAATCTTCTGCCATGCGAAAAGTTATATTACAATTAGCCGTTAGTTTGGATGGCTTTATCGAAGGTCCAAATGGTGAGTTCGACTGGTGTTTTACGGACCAGGACTATGGAATGACTGAGTTTTTCAGCCACGTTGATAGTGTGTTTTACGGCCGCAAGTCCTATGAACTGGTCTTGTCGATGGACGAGGCTGAAATGTATGGATCGGCTCCATTAACCGAGTACGTTTTTTCTACCACGTTGCAGGAAGTAAGGCCGGGTGCCATCCTGGTAAACGGAGATATAGAAGCTGAAGTAAAACGCATCAAAGGGGCACCGGGCAAAGACATCTGGCTCTTTGGAGGGGC
>JAEWAC010000243.1 GCA_023391895.1 Bacteroidota bacterium | reverse complement strand
TTTACGACAGACTATACACCAGTCAGAGGCTACACCTTTTCTGATGATTTAACAGGCAAAAACGTTCAATCGAATTTTGAAAACAGCGTACCTACTTCAAGAGGTTCTACCCTCCTAATTGCTCCAGAAACTACCACTAGCGCTACATGGTTGCAGACTTATTCAGGACCGACCTGGAATTTTGCCTGGGTGCGAAAGGCAAATATTTTAATTGACCGCCTGGACGTTGTTGCAAAACCCAACTTAACTGAACAGTCTTACAAACACTGGATGGCTGTGGGAAGGTTTTTCAGAGGATTTGAATATAGCCGCCTTGTCAACGTGTTTGGAGATGTTCCTTATTTTGATAAAGTGGTTTTAGATACGGATTTAGCTACTTTATACAAGGACAGAGATGACAGAGGCTTTGTGATGGATAAAGTGTATGATGATTTTAAATACGTGTTGGCCAACATCAGGGAAAATGACGGCGTTCAAACTTTGAATAAAAATATAGCGGCTGCCTTTATTTCCCGGTTTATGCTGTTTGAAGGAACTTATCAGCATTACCATAACCTGGATGCCGCAAGAGCCAAAAAATACCTGGAGTTTGCCGTAGAGGCCGCTGAAGTAGTGATGAACAGCAACAAGTACAGTTTTACCCGTGATTTCAAATCACTGTTCTCCTCTGAGAACCTGGCCGGTCATCCTGAAGTTCTGCTGTACAGAGCCTATGACCTGGCATTGGGAGTGACGCACAGTATTGGTTCCTATTCTAATGGTATCGAAGTTGTTGGTGTAGACCCTAATTTAGACCTGGTTAAGTCCTTTATTGTAAATGATGGCAAGGTTTGGCAAAACTCCTCTGTTGACAAAGCCAATAGTTTTTCAATTGCTGATTTGGCAAAAACAAGAGACCCCCGCTTTGAAGCTTCGTTCATAGACAGGCCTCTTAATACATCAGCAACACTTTTATATGGCTATAAGTTTGCATCCAGAGAAGCCATTACCTATATCGGAAGAACTCCGCCTCCGGCATGGGCAAGCCAAACCAATACTAGTGATGCACCTGTAATTCGCCTGGCAGAGGTGGTGTTGAACTGGATTGAAGCCAAGGCTGTTTTGGCACAATACTTTGGCGGCTCGGCAGTTACCCAGGCTGACCTCGACAAATCCATCAATGCCATCCGTAATCGTCCGCTCGATGCAGCGGCTACTGCAAAAGGCGTACAAAAAACAGCTCCCTTACTGTTGACAGCTTTGCCTAATGATCCTGCACGCGATGCGGATATACCTGAATTGATCTGGGAAATCCGTCGGGAAAGAAGAATGGAGTTTGTATTTGAACACACCCGGCTTTTAGACCTGAAGAGATGGAAAAAACTCAACTATATGGACTTTAGCACCAAGCCTGACTACCTGTTGGGTCCTTGGGTGAATATTCCGGTTGAAATTCCCAGCTACCTGGCAACTGGTACGGTTGGTAATGTTAAGGTTCGTAAACAAGACGGCACCATAGTTACCTGGAATGGTAATAATGCCAGTGATATGGTGGGTTTCTGGGTAGTTGAAAACGCTCAAAACAGAAGCCCTTTTACGGATCGTAACTACCTGGCTCCGGTTGGCCAATCCCAGATGGTACAATACGAGGAAAAAGGATTTAAGCTTTCACAGACAAAAGGTTGGTAATAGCTTTTTCAAACCTTTTATTGAATTAATAACTTTTGCTCAGAAGCCGCCTCACCAGTAGGCGGCTTCTTTTTTTTGTCTGCCCCAAAACCATTTGAGCCATATTAATCGAAGTAATGACTGCCATTTATTAACTTCAGCAGCTTTTAAAAAGCTTTGCACTTCGTTTAAAGTGTAGTAACTTATATACATCAAAACGGGTAGTTATGGCCAGAATATCCCTCCTGTTGGGGCTGCTTTTTACCCATTTATTTACTTTAGCGCAAAACAATTTAACTGCAGGCGCCCAGCTGTTGTTTAAGAATGTAAACTGCCGGTTGAGTTCGGCACAGAAAAACGAAATATTTAATCAAACGGGCTTTCTGCTCTCGGCCAATAAGCAGCAATTCATACAGGATAAAGAAGGTGCTGACTTTCCGTTTGATGCCCTGGTGCTGCCCACCGACCTGAACAAAGATGGCAAAGAAGAAATTTTTATTGTGTTTGGTAACCTGTATACCTCTGGCAACACAGGCTCCAGCGTATTATTGTTTATTCAAAACAGCAATGGCCAGTACCAACCTAACCTGGGTTTTCCGGGCACCATGCCCGACGTACTGGCTACTTCCCACAATGGCTATCCCGATTTGCTGATTGGAGGCCCCGGTTTTGAATACCCGATCTGGAGGTGGAATGGCAAAGCCTACCAGCTTCATAAATCCATCAACGACCATTCCCTCAATGCGATCAAAAAAACAAACCTGGAAAGCATCAGTAAGGCTTATACCAGTTCGCTGCGAAACCAATAACCGTTGTAATTCTTCATACTAATTCAACAGGTACAGCCAATTCCTATAAAACCCCATACCCCGATTACCTATTATACACTTCCGCCAAAAAACATATACGCCAGGATAATAGAAGTAATAATCCCTACCAGGTCGGCCAGTAACATGGCGCCGACGGAGTAACGGGTATCTTTTATGGCTACTGCACCAAAATAAACGGCAATAACGTAAAAAGTGGTATCGGAAGATCCCTGCAGGATACAAGCCAGCCGGCCGGCGAAAGAATCCGGTCCAAAGGTTTTCATGGTGTCGATCATCATGCCGCGGGCGCCGCTGCCACTCAGCGGTTTAATGAGCGCCGTAGGAATGCCGTCTACAAAACGGGTGTCGGCGCCCAGGGCGGCAAACAGGCTTTTCATGCCATTGATGATCACGTCAAAAGTGCCGCTCGTGCGCAGCAGGCTGATGGCAACCAGCATGCCCACCAGGTAGGGAATAATGCGCACAGCGGTTTCAAAGCCTCCCTTGGCCCCATCAATAAAAGCATCAAACACATTGATCTTTTTATACAGCGCCCCAAGGATAATCAGGATGAAGATCAAAAGGATCAAACCATTGCTCAACACGCTGGAAAAGCTCTGCACTCCTTCGGTATTCAGGCTGGTTAGGTACAGCACCAGTAGCGCAATCACGGCCGATATACCGCCTACCCAGGCCAGGATCACCGGTTGAAAAACATTGATCTTTTGTTTGAAAGATACAATGAACATAGCGGCCATAGTCGCCACAAAAGTGGCAATCATGCAAGGCACAAAAATATCGGTTGGGTTTTGGGCCCTCAGGGCGGCACGGGCCGCTATAATGCTTACCGGAATCAGGGTCAGGCCCGAAGCATGCAGGCACAAAAACATTACCTGGGCGTTAGAGGCTACGGTTTTGCTGGGATTCAGCTCCTGCAGGCTTTCCATGGCTTTAATGCCAAAAGGTGTGGCCGCATTGTCCAGCCCCAACAGGTTGGCCGAAAAGTTCATCATCATATGGCCCATGGAGGGATGCCCTTTGGGAATTTCTGGAAACAGCCTGGAAAAAAAAGGCCCGATAATGCGGGACAGCAGGCGGATGCCACCGGCTTTTTCGGCTATGCTCATAAAACCCATAAAAAGCGCCATGATCCCGATCAAGCCAATACTGATGTTCACCGCACTTTTACACGTTTCAATAATGCCATCGGCTTTTTTCACCAGCCTGGATTGTATGGACCGGTAAGTAAATACTTTTAAGGCGGGGTTGGCAGCCTGTAGTAACCTAACAGAATCGTTATTCAGGTCATCTGCAATCAGTACCGAAGCCTGGTCCGGGGCATTAGCCGGGCGGTAACCATAAGCTCCCACAAAGCCCGTAAAGCTTTCCCGCGAAGTATAACCTGCTTGCTGGGGCACTCCCACCATGATATAAGAAACTGAATCGTAGGGGTCGTCGGCTTTGCCCACTACCATACGACTGAAGATCTGCTGGTTATCGGAAAAAAAATATTGGAAGGCGGCCACGCTGATAGCAACAATAATAAAGGCCGACCAAATTCTGCTTAATGCCATAGAGTATGTACAGTTTACAATTTAGCTTGCTGGTTTAATATAAAGTGTTTTCCGCTTCCACTCTACCCATTACTTTAACGTTTCCTGGCAGCAAGCTAATAAGCGATGAAGTTAAATGTTTAGCTGTTAATAAAGTACCAATGGTGTAATCCGTATCTTTGCGCCGCTAAAAACCGTTGACCTTTGACCGTTGATGGTATCTAAATCATAAATCTAAAATCGTAAATCATACATAAATCATGGCATTGCAAGCAGGTATCGTAGGCTTACCCAATGTAGGAAAATCAACGCTTTTTAACGCCGTCAGCAATAGTGCCAAGGCTCAGGCAAGTAATTACCGTTTTTGTACCATTGAGCCCAACGTAGGCCTTGTAGATGTACCGGACAAGCGTTTGCACAAGCTGGCCGAACTGGTACAGCCCAACCGTATCATACCTACCCAGATTGAAATCGTGGATATAGCCGGGCTGGTACGGGGTGCCAGTAAAGGTGAAGGATTGGGCAATAAGTTTTTAGGCAACATCCGCGAGGTAGATGCCATTATTCATGTGATCCGTTGTTTTGAGGACGAAAACATCCTGCGTGATGAAGGTGCCATCAATCCTGTATCTGACAAAGAAATTATTGATACCGAGCTCCAGCTGAAAGACCTGGAAAGCGTGGAAAAAAAGTTGGCCCGTGCCGAGAAAATGGCAAAGACGGACCCCAAGGCCAAAGCGGAACTGGAAATCCTTCAGCGCTGCAAAGCCCACCTGGAGCAGGGTAAGAACATTCGCGAACTACAGCTGTCAAAAGAAGAACTGCCGGCCATAGCCGATTTGTTTTTACTGACAGCCAAGCCCGTTTTATATGTAGCCAATGTGGACGAAGCTTCCATGCATACCGGCAACAAATATTCTGAAATTTTAAAGGAAGCGGTAAAGGGTGAAGATGCCGAGGTGATCATCATGAACAACTCCATTGAAGCGCAGATCTCCGAAATGGAAAATCCCGAGGACCAGCAGATGTTTATGGAGGAGTACGGCATGAAGGAACCCGCCCTGAACCGCCTGATCCGCAGTGCCTATCAACTGCTGAAGCTGCAAACTTATTTTACCGCCGGGGTGCAGGAAGTACGTGCCTGGACCATCCACGAAGGCTGGAAAGCACCACAGGCCGCCTCCGTTATCCATACCGATTTCGAAAAAGGCTTTATCAAAGCAGAAGTAATTGGCTATGATGATTTCATCACCTTAGGCTCGGAAGCCGCCTGCCGCGAAGCCGGTAAACTGCGTATTGAAGGAAAGGAATACATTGTAAAAGACGGCGATGTGATGCACTTCCGTTTTAATGTGTAAATGGGAAGTTTTAAGTTTTAAGTTGTTTGGGTGCATCTGTCCCTATGGGTTTTTGAACCTTGGCCCCTCCCTCTGCTCCCTCCCCGGTGGAGAGGGAGGCCGGGCTGCATAGGTATTTTAAGCAATGGAATTAACGTATGGACTTTTTAAAACATTTCTGAGCCAGGCTATACAAACAACAACTCTTTCAAAAACCCATAGTCTCCCCCATCTGCGAAATCCTTATCAAATCTGCATAATCTGCGATTCAAATTGTGAACATGTGAACTCGTGAACTTTCAACGTTAAACTCCTCACCTAAAACAGCGCCCGGATGGCCGCCCGGCCGGTGTGTACGATTCGGGCCTCGCCAGGTTTGCGGCCGTCGTACTGCAGGTTGAGTTCCACATTGTTCAGCAGGCGCTTGGTAAGCTCAATGTTCCATATATAATTTTGTCCCGGCAGCAGGCCATCCAGCATTATATAACTGACGGTGGTATTGGCCGGGTAATCGTACCGGATGTGGTTGTAGGTAAACCGCGCATTGATGGAGCTATTTTGCAGCACGTTGTACTTGGTTTCAACGTTGATAGCGTTGGAGAAAGATTGCTCACCGCCATAGGCTGCCTTGTTTTTTTTATGATCATGGCGGTAACCCGTTTGCAGCCGGAAAATGGTGCGGTTGACAAAAATCAGCCGCGGTTCTATCTGGTAAATGTCCAGCTCATAGTTGCGGTTGTCAAAGCTGGGCGTATAAAGGGCATTAGTGCTTTTTTTATTATTGACGTCAAAAGTAAAAGAGGGACTGATGTTCCAGCGCAGTTTCAAAATCCAGTCGTTCAGCAGGCGGCTTTCATAACCATAGGTCAGCAGGGCTTTAGCGGAGTTTCTTAAATTACTCATGTCTAAGCCCCATTTGGTGGAGTACCGGTTAAAGGACAGTGTGTTTAAAAAAGAAGTGTTCAATGTCAGCAGGGCCGTGTCGTTAAGGTCGTATTGAAGCGGATGAAACTGAAAACCGCCTTTAGCCAAAGACTTTTTGCTGGTTTGCATGGAGGTTTGAAAACCAAAACGGTTCACCAACCTGGCCAGCCTGCTCAACCCGTCACCTTTTAAGACATTAGCCGGGCTGATGGTGAAATGGTAATTGAGGGTGGTATAAGCCGCTTTTACAAACTCATTGCTGGGCACCAGGATACGCACAAACTTGGCCTGGTCCTGGAACTGTGCGATCTCAAATTCGTTCAGCTGCTGTACGCCATTGCTGTCATAGTCGTTCCATACATACTGCCCCTGTCCTGCCGGCACTTCTATGTAAGTAAAATCTTTTTTCTGCTCCTGGCCGGTGCCCAGCTCATAGAGCACATTGCCGGTCAGCAGGCCCTCCCATTCGTTGATCAGGTATTCGGTTCGGCCTAAGATGGTCTGGTCTTCGCTTTGTCGCGAAACCGTTTTGTTGTACACCTGCAACTTACGATAGGTAGCATTGAACAATAACTGGTGTTTGGCGCTGCTCAGCAATTCCGACTGCAGGTTTACATTATAGCTCCGGTCACCTTTCAGCATTTCCTTACCCAAAGGATATTTATCGGCCCGGGTAAAAAAGGTAAGGGTGTGGCGGTTCTTTTTCGCTTCGTCTGTTTTCAGGTAAACCGAATAGGTGTCGAAAGAAAAGCTGTTGGCGGTTAAGCTGTCGTTCTTTTGTTGTTTCACCTCATTTTGCTCCAGCGCATACCGGAAACCCAGCCGCACCTGTTTGAGCTGCGTAAACTGCTTGCTGATATCTACCACCGGCCGCACAAAACGGCCTTCGTCCAGGGCATTGCTGAAGTGGGTTATGGCCAGCCGGTTATTGATGGACCAGCCTTTCAGCAAAGCCGTGTGCTGCACCACATTCTGAAAACCCTTATACACATCGCTGCGCTGGTAGGTGATAAACTGGTAAGAAGCACTATGGTTGTTTTTGTCTTTCAACAGGGCAGAAAACCGAAGGATGTTTTCGTCAGCGGCACTGGTAACCAATGGCAATCCGCACTCCCGCGAAAA